>CAZAMM010000001.1:0-77424 GCA_964486435.1 uncultured Methanosarcinales archaeon
CATATGCTCTCCAGTAATTGGTCATCACATTATCGATCTCTTTCCTCTCTAAGTATTCCCAGAATTTTTGTCCGGTTTCTGTTCCTCTGCTGCCAAAAGATCAACCGATGAATTTTTTCCCAACTCTGTCAACAGCAATCCAGATCCAGCAGTATTTTTTTGTTCCCGGTGTAAGTGTGCATCCCATCCATGATTTACTTCTAAAATGCGTCCTATTGAGTGAAACCCTAATCCTTTAAGATAGAGTTGTAAAGCCTGTTTTTTAACAAACGGAGAGCCAGCTTTTGATTTTATCTCTACTGAATAGTTATATCCACAATCATGGCATTTGTATAGTTGACGTCCATTGACTACACCATTCTTTCCGTGACTGGAACTCTTACATTTTGGGCAATTCATTGAGAAATATAGGGAAATATAGGAGTTCATAGTATGGTACTATACTTCAATAACTGCCTTGTTACCATATATTTTTTCGGATTCGGCATCATCTCTACCTCCTCCATGTTATTACCCATACGTCTAGGTTTCTTGCCAGATACTGGTATAAGGTTAGTCTCTGCTTTTATTATTCCGGCAGAAGTGAGTTGACCCACAACACTATCGAAGGTCGATTTGATTTGCCCATTACTACTCATCAGTCTTTCGATTTCAATGTGCTGATTTGCATTTGTTCTTTGCATTTCCGCTATCTGCTGCTTAAGTTAGACGGTCTTTTCTTTTTCAGCTTGGAGTTCGTCAGTAATTTTCTTGAACTCTTCAGTTTCAATACCCTTATACTCTATGTCTTTGGTAATGGAAAGATACTGCATGTAGTGAAGATATGATTTTTAAGGTCGTCTAGTCAGGAATATGGCAAACTGCATCCAGTCTGCTTGGTTTGTGACTCGTCGTCTGCTCAATCATTTTCAGAAGCATCAGCATCGTATGTATGCAGCAAGAACGCTGGAAAAATTGCTTTTCAATGACTCTGCTTGAGACAATTTTTATATAGGGTGTCATAGAGCGATATTTCTTTCAAGGGTAAGATGCTCGAAAATGCATCTTAATTATGGTGATGAATTCTCTTTTTTTCTTAAAACACAGAACAAAGCATTTAAATTGAATACCGCAATAGGTGAATATCTAATAATTATGCTTATGGAGACTTCCTATGTTAAAGGAGATCACAGGTCAATACAACGCAGGTGAGATCGAATCCAAGATACATGTTTTCTGGGAAGGGATCGATGCGTACTCAAAGGTACGCCAGCTCAGAACGGGTGCCAAGCGTTTTTTTTTCGTGGACGGTCCGCCATATACAACCGGCCACATACACTTGGGTACTGCATGGAATAAGATAATCAAGGATTCCATACTCCGGTACCGTTCAATGAACGGTTATCATATACTTGACCGCGCAGGGTGGGATATGCATGGGCTTCCCATAGAGGTAAAAGTGGAAGGGGTTCTTGGTTTTACTTCCAAGAAGGATATTGAGAGGTATGGGGTAGGCAACTTCATTGAAAAATGTAAGGAATTCGCCCTGTTGCAGAAAGATGATATGACTCGTCAGTTCCACTCTCTGGGAGTATGGCTCAACTGGAAAGACCCTTACATGACATTAAGGGACGAGTATATCGAAGCTGCATGGTGGACGTTGAAGCAAGCGCAACAAAAGGACCTGCTCGAAGAGGGAAAACGAGTGGTCAACTGGTGTCCCAGATGTGAAACTGCAATAGCAGATTCTGAAGTTGAATATGAGGAGCGAGTAGACCCTTCTATATATGTGAAGTTCCGGCTGAAGGATGAACCTGATACATCGGTAGTTATCTGGACCACAACTCCATGGACCATACCATCCAATATTGCAGTGGCAGTACATCCTTCATTTGAGTATTCCAAGGTGAAGGCCGTTACATCTGCTGGTGAGAGCGAGACCCTTATCATGGCATCCTCGCTGGTCAAAGATGTGCTCAAAAAAGGCAGGTATGCTGATTTCGAGATACTGGATACCATGCTGGGTGAAGACCTCACAACACTTGAGTACGTGCATCCTCTTGCAGACCGTATCCCAAAACAGGCACGTTTTAATCATAATGTGTATCTGGCAGACTTCGTAACAGCAGAGAACACAGGTTGTGTTCATATAGCTCCCGGACATGGTATGGATGACTTTGAAGTAGGTTTGAAGCACGGGCTTCCCATCTTCTGTCCAGTCGGATCGGATGGCCGGTATACAGAAGAAGCGGGTGAATATACCGATATGCATATCAGGGAAGCTAACAAAGTGGTGGTGGAGGATATCAAGGAAAGAGGTCTTCTGCTTGCAGAAGGTACTATTTCCCACCGTTATGGACACTGCTGGAGATGTAAGACTCCTATCATCTATCTTGCTACCCGTCAGTGGTTCCTGAAGATATCGGAATTAAAGGAGCAGATGCTCTCAGAGATAGATAAGGTTGTATGGTATCCTGAATGGGCAGGATCTGCACGTTTCAGGGACTGGGTGGAAGGTGCAAGGGACTGGTGTATCTCAAGGCAGCGTTACTGGGGTATACCTATCCCTGTCTGGCGTTGTACGGAATGTGAAAGGATAGATGTCATAGGCACCAAGGAGGAACTTCTTGAGAAGTCGGGTCTGACGGAAGGGGTTGAGCTGCACAGGCCCTATGTGGATTCTGTAACCATTACATGCAAGTGCGGCGGCAAGATGCGCCGTGTGGAGGATGTGTTCGATGTGTGGTTCGATTCGGCTGTTGCTTCCTGGGCTACATTGAACTTCCCACATCAAAAGGATGAACTTGAAAAATGGTGGCCGGCAGATTTTATCACTGAAGGCCATGACCAGACAAGAGGATGGTTCTATTCGCAGTTAGGTGCAAGTATGGTGGCCTTTGGCAAGGCACCTTATAAGAGTGTGCTTATGCACGGTTTCACTCTGGACGTGGAAGGCAAGAAAATGTCTAAGAGCCTGGGCAATGTAGTGCAGCCTTCGGAAGTCATCGATAAGTTCGGTGCAGATACCCTGCGTGCATATGTGTTGTCATTCAGTGCACCCTGGGAAGACCTGAAGTTCAGCAACGATGAGATCGCCAATATCCATAGGACGATAAATATTCTGTGGAATGTCTACCGTTTCCCCTTGCCCTATATGGCGCTGGATGCTTTTGATCCTTCTCAGGTCTCCCTGGAATCAGTGAAACCACATATGCGCAGTGAGGACAGATGGATCCTTTCCAGAATGCAGTCCGTGATAAAGGCAGTGGATTCAGCCATGGAGACCTGTATGCTCCAAAAGGCCATGAGGACCATCAATGACTTTGTGCTTGAGGATCTTTCCCGCTGGTATATCCAGCTTATAAGACCCAGAACATGGGTGGAGGCTGATGATCCGGACAAGATAGCTGTATACAGGGTAATGTATGAGGTATTCACAACAATTACAAAGGTCATAGCTCCGTTCATGCCCCATCTTGCCGAAGAAATGTACCAGAACCTGGTAAGCAATGTCTACAAGGACGCACCTGAATCTGTACATATGAACAATTGGCCCGTACCTGATGAATCCCTTATAGATATGGACCTTGAACAGCAGATGAAGCTTGTACGCTCTATTGTAGAGGCAGCTTCCAATGCCCGTCAGAAAGCCGGGCGTAAGCTGAGATGGCCTGTGGGCAGGATCGTGTTGACCCCTCAGAACGAAACAGCGGTCTCAGCTGTCAATAATCTCAAAGAAGTGTTGATGGATCAGACTAATTCCAAAGATATTGTACTGACCGAACTTGGTGGTTCCTGGGAAGAACTGGGTTTCAGTGCCATACCCAATCCCGGAACCATAGGGCCAGTTTTCAAAGGTGATGCAGGAAAGGTCATAGCTGCTTTAAAGCAGACCGATGCTATGTCATTGAAGAAAGAACTTGCCGCTGCCCAAGGATACGAGCTACAGCTTGCTGATGGCAATATCGTGACGATAGCTCCGGACATGGTCAATTTCCAGGAAACACTGCCAGAACAGGTTGCAAGTGCTTCATCATCTGCAGGCATTGTATATGTGGATGCAAAGCTTACAAGGGAACTGGAAGCAGAAGGTTATTCCAGAGAGGTCATTCGCAGAGTTCAGGATATGAGAAAAGAAATGGACCTTGCAGTGGAAGAGAACATCAAGGTCATTATCTGTATCGATGACGAGAGGGTGGTGGACCTGGTGCTTGATCTGGAGCAATTGATAGCCAGTGAAGTGCGTGCGGACCTGCAGATCATAGGCTTTGATGTTGAGGTACACGGAGACCTGGTCAAGGACTGGGATGTGGAAGGCATAGCAATGCACATTGGCATTTCCAGAAGCTGAATATCCAAGGCAAGATCATGGACTTCATATCCTGGGACCCTATATACGAGGAGATACTTCAGGACTTCGGCTTTAGCCGTGCAGAGGATGAGCGTGCAGCTCTCCTCCTTTCACACCTGCTTGAAGGGAAGATCTCACCCGGACAGGATGCTTTAAAGAAGACAATATCCGGGAAGGATGTCCTTGTTTGTGGTAATGGCCCGAACCTTGCTGAAGATCTTGGAAGGCTGAATCTCGAAAAATATGTGATAATTGCGGCCGACGGTGCAGCGGCAGTTGTAATGGATGCAGGCAGAACACCGGAAATTATAGTCACTGATCTGGATGGGGACGTAGAGCGTGAGATTAAAGCCTCAGAACAAGGTTCTCTTGTGGTCATTCATGCCCATGGGGACAATATGAGTAAACTGCTCAGGTATGTTCCACAGTTTCAGCACATTATCGGATCCACGCAGGCTGTTCCCTTGCATAATGTTTTGAATTTCGGTGGTTTTACGGATGGAGACCGGGCTGTGCATGTGGCCATTGAGTTCAATGCAGGAACTATAGAACTTGCAGGTTTCTTTTTGGATGATCCTGTGGTATCACCAGCAAAAAGCAAAAAATTAAAATGGGCCCGCAGATTGATTTCCTCATTAGGGATCGAATCTTAAGCAGGCTGCTCTGTGATGGCGATTTTCATGAGAACTTATTTATATTTTGTTACACAACTAGGAATAAGGTTCCATGGATACACTTATCATCTGTATAGACCGGGATAATGACCTGGGCGATAAGGCAAAGGTCTCAAGCCCGATTATAGGAAGAGAGGAAAATATCAAAGCAGCTGTTGCTTTGTCCATAGCTGATCCGGAAGATTCGGATTCCAATACTATTTTCGGTGGCGTGAAAGTGCTGGATGAGCTGCGTGCCAAAGGACTGGATGCTGAGCTTATTACTTTTGCAGGTGATAGAAAAGTTGGTATCACTTCTGACCAGAAGATTTCGCAGCAACTTGATGATGTCCTTGCTAAATATCATGCTTCAAATGCTATCTTCATTTCAGATGGAGCTGAAGATGAAACTTTGCTTCCCATAGTCCAGTCTAGGATCAAGATCAACTCGGTGAAACGTATAGTGATCATGCAAAGCTCGAACCTTGAAAGTACTTATTATATCCTGAAACATGCTTTTAACGATCCAAAGATCTCTCAAACCTTCTTTGTTCCGGTTGGGCTGGCAGCTCTTATATATTCCATCTTTCTGCTGGCGCGTTATCCGGAAGGAGCTATAATAGGTATCCTTGCTGCTGTTGGTCTTTACATGCTCTATCGTGGATTTGGCGATACAGTTACTATCATGTGGAATAAGATCAAAGATGATTTTCATATGGGCAGATTGATCATTGTAACTCATACTGCAGCGTTACTGGTGATCATTGTTGCTTTTGTGCAGGGACTTGTCAGTGTATGGCAATATTACACTCATGGAGGGATCTGGTACCATGGATTAGTGCCACTGGTCACTGTGTTCATACACAGTTCCATATGGTGGCTGGTATTAGCTGCTATTGTCATTAATTTCGGTCGTATGATGGATGCGTACTTAAATGGGAAATTTAGCCTGAGGCAGATTTCGACTTCATTCTACGCTTTTTCTCTGGGGATACTGTTCTGGGGAGCGACCACGTACATACTGGCTTTCAATCCTGTTATTGAAGGTTTTCAGCCTTCTATCGTGTCAGGACTGCAATATTTCATTTATTCCATAGTCATAGCTGTCATTATAGCTCTTGCAGGTATCAGGATCTCCGCAAGTCCCATCAGGAAGTGAACGGATGGACATAAATAAACAGTACGAAAAATGCATATCCAATGTACAAATCTCTTTTGCCGTCATTGGCGGTGTGGGTTTTTCGCGCCTTGCAGACCAGTTACAGATAACACTTGATACTGAATATGGTGCTGTGGTAGCATTCATCACTAAAATAGCGGAAAACAATGTATTGTTCATTCCCAGGCATGCAGGGGACAGTGGTCATGTACCTCCTCATAAGATCAATTATCGTGCTATTATAATGGCGATCAAACAATTGGGAATTACTCGGGTCATATCTATTAATTCTGTGGGTACGATGCAAGGACATCCCATCGGAAGTATAGTAATTCCTTGTGATTTTGTAGACTTCACTTACAAGCGCCCTTCTACCTTCTTTGAAAAAGAGACTGTACATGCAGACATGTCAGATCCTTACTGTCCCCAGCTTCGTTCTCTTGTAAGGTCCATACTTAAAGAAAAAGAGATCCAGACAGACAATGTGGTATATGCCTGTACTGAGGGTCCCAGGTTCGAGACCAAGGCTGAGATCCGTATGCTGAGCAATTTTGCTGATGTTGTGGGCATGACAGGTGTTCCTGAAGTTGTACTTGCCAAAGAGATGCAGCTCTGTTATGCATCTGTGTGTCTGATAACAAATATGGCTTCAGGGATCGAGAGTTCCAGGCCGACAGCAACCGAGGTACTGGATGTGCTTACCTCCAGAAAAGAGTTCATTTTTGAGCTGTTGCATTCCATTGCATCACGCATGCCCATAGAACGGAAATGTCGCTGCAATTGTACGATAGATGATGGTACTCTTTGACCTGTATCCTCATCAATATCCTTACTTTTTATGCAATGTCCTTTGAAGTGTCGATCTGTACTCCATCACATATCTTGAACTTGATGACATCCGAAGTCGGCAACATACCTCGTATCTTGGGGATAGCAAGCTTATTTACCATCTTATCGGTACCTCTGTCAAAAGATATCTCAAAGATAACATCTGCAGAACTAAGGATCTCGTTCTCTATGTGCTCAGGATGGCTGCCTTTAAGACCATAAAGATATGTAAGAGCGCCCGTTTCCTTGCTGACCTCGTATATTATGTGCATCAGCTTTCTGAGTGCGTTTGGTTTAACATCCAGATTTATTAAAAAAGATAAATTGTCAAAAACAAGATTAATATTACCTTGCTGTTCTTCATTCTTTATATGCATTAAGCTACATTCTACGAACTCAAGCAGCTTGTTGTCTGCATTGCTGTTACCTTGAATACCTGCAATTTCATCTGGTGGTGTGAGGTAATATTCACTGTAAACATCAATGAAAATTATATTATCGATATCAAATTTAAGGTTCAGTATATCCTGAAGTATGTATTTAGGCTTGCGACTGGTACTGAAATAATATGTCTTTCTTGACTGGGTGAACTGATACAGGAATATTTCTGCCATACAGGAAGGGTCAGCTGAAATATAGGTCATTGAGCCGCAAAGCAATCCTCCTCCTATACTCCTGTCCAGGACAGCAATACCTGTGCTAGATATGGCTGGACATTGGATCGTTCCGGAAAAAACATCATTTTTCCGGGGTATACTTTCCCGGATGGTATCATAAAGATTATGTACATCATTTCCAGCATATGATGCTTCTTCTTCACTTACTGTCTGATAATTTTCTGCAGACTTGAACGGTCCTGGCATGCAACTTTCCCTCTTGAACTTGGAGACATTATCACTGGCACTATTGGTTAAGCTTGAATTAATTATGTGTGGAATATTATATTTAAATCTTTATCTATTGCTTGTAACGCTTATAATGTTTTCCGAAGAATGATGAGCAAGCATACATTACTTATACCTTCTCTCCAATTCAGCTGCATAATGAGCTTATGGATTCTCATAAATTCCGAAAATACAAAATTATTGGTAATGGTCATAAAAGGTGGCAGAAAAATGCCCCTCTTCACCGGGGAATTGGTCCTTAATAAGACATCAGCAGGTGCAAGGCCTCACAAGTTCAGAATATTGAGAGATGATAAGGAAGAATACCTGACACCTGCAGAGTTCATAGATCTGTTGCGTATGGCCGACCGCATCATGGTCTCAAGAGGTGGAAATGATGCTAATACTGCGGCTTTTCTGGATATGCTTAAAGGTTTTCAGCTGGAAGGTGAAAGCGTTAATGCCTGCCGTTTTTGTCTTCTTAAGCGCAGATTTAATTTCCTGAACAGGAGATCAATAAAATATCATTCTGAGAAGATATGTGAAGAATGTGCAAAAGAAGAACTTTCCAGGGTTCTTAACGCTCCTCATTGCCATTATAGCGACGAGGCAAAACAGCGTATTGAAGACATGCTTTTGCAGACAAGGGATTTCGACAGGACCATTGGTACATTGGACCCTGAAGGTCTTGACCAGGAACTGACGAGGTTCGATACGGTACAGGCATCTATGGATGCCATGACCATGAAGGTAGCAGATCTTCCGATCTCAAAGAAATTTAAAGATATACTGTTACAAAAATCGGATGAATTGCTACCCGTACAGACGATAGCAGTTGCTTCAGGTCTTTTTAAAGGAAAGCACCAGTTAGTTACTTCAGTTACAGCTACTGGCAAGACCTTGATAGGTGAGCTTGCAGGCATAGAGAACATACTGCGCAATAAAGGGAAAATTCTGTATCTAGTACCTCTGGTGGCTCTTGCAAACCAGAAATATGATCAATTCACTAAAAAGTATGGCCCTCTGGGTATCACAACTTCGATACGTATAGGAAGTGCACGTATACGCACTTCGTCTACTCTGAAAATGCGCAGAACTCTTGATTCTGATATTATCGTAGGCACCTATGAAGGGATCGATTTTATATTGAGGTCAGGTGATGCTGATCTGTTAGGAAAGATAGGAACGGTGGTCATAGACGAGGTGCACACGCTTGAAGATAGCGAGCGTGGTCACAGGGTTGACGGTGTGATAGGCAGGCTGAAATATGTTGCTTCTGCTGCTCAGTTCATATATCTTTCTGCCACGGTTGCAGAACCACTTGCTCTGGCACAAAAATTGAATGCAACACTGGTAGAGTATGAATATAGGCCTGTTCCCATTGAACGCCATCTTATTTTCTGTGAGGAACATGACAAGCTCAAGCTTATGACCCGCCTGGCAAGAGAAGAGTTTGCCAGGACCTCCACAAAAGGACACAAAGGTCAAACGATCATTTTCACAAATTCCAGGCGTAATTGTCACAGCATATCAGAAGCATTGCCTATGGTCTCTGCACCTTACCATGCAGGTCTTACACAGTCCGTACGCAAATCTGTAGAAGAGCGCTTCCTTAAAGGGAAGCTACCAGTGGTAGTAACAACTGCTGCCCTTGCCGCAGGTGTGGATTTTCCTGCATCACAGGTGATATTCGAATCCCTTGCCATGGGGATCGAATGGGTTACAATCCAAGAGTTCATGCAGATGCTGGGACGTGCCGGGCGTCCGGACTATCATGACAGAGGTATTGTGGTGCTGCTTGCAACCCCTAATAAACGTTATTCCAGCGAGCAGACCGAGACAGAAGATGCTGTTGCTATCAGATTGCTTAAGGGTAACATGCTGTCATCTTCATTTGATTATGGGGAAGATGAGCAGCTGGAGGAAATACTGGCATCAGCTGCAGTCACATCATCAAGGAAGGACCTGGCAGCCATCCATAAACGCATGATGGGCACATTCGAGCTAGAAAAACTTGTCAGCAGGCTGGTGCATTACAAGTTCCTTGAAAAAAGAGAAGATATGATATCTCTCACACCTTTCGGCCAGATAGCTGCCGGTCATTTCCTTTCAGTGTCTTCAGCGTTCCTTATCCGCGACGCAGTGCTTAAAGGAAAGGGACCGCTTGAGATCGTAACGAACCTGGAGTTCTTTGATGCGGTTTACTTCAAATATGCAGCACAGATATCCACAGCTTTGGAAATCAATATTCCTTCCCGTGTATTTCAGGGTGCTTCTATTGACATAATATTCGAAGGAGATAACATCTCTCAGCTTGATCAGCACATACAGGACCAGCTCTTTGAATTTGCTGCAGCTTTTCTTACCTGTAAGTGCAAGGACTCTCCTTATTGCGGGTGTGCAGAGAGGAGATTTTCTGCAAAGATCGTGGAGACCCGTATGGAAGGCTACGATCCCACGGGTATTGTACGTAAGCTGGAAGATCTGTATGGTGTGACCGCGTATCCGGGTGATGTGTTGGGTTATCTTGATAACGTAGTACGCAATCTGGATGCGGTGGAAAAGATAGCAAAGGTCTATTCTAAAAAAGAAATTGCCCGTGCTTCCCGGGAAATGAAACAGCAGATAGAAGGTTAACCTCGTATCAGATAATTTGCAGATGCAGTAGCAGGGCAAGAAGTATCAGTATGATACCTGTGAAAAGCCTGATCTCTACACGCTTGTTTTCCTTGAGTTCTGTAATTGTCTGGGGTTTCATACCATAGCCAAGCAATATACCCAGGACGATGATGGGAAAGATCACTCCTAGGTTATAGATTCCCAGGTAGAAAGCTCCGCGAGGAAGATCAGTCCTGCCTATAAGCATATCCAGGATAGAAAAATATATCGCGCCTACACAGGGTGCTTTTACGAGGGAGAATACCCCCCCTGAAACAAAAGATAACAGCAGGACATTGCTGCTGGCTGTTTTTTCAAGCAGATTGACCATGGATCTGGGTGTGTGGAAAGTTGATCTGGAATATTTTTTCAGATAATAGGCATCATAAATATGCCACAATCCAAGTATGAATATAAGAATCACCATTATTGTTGTAATGATGTTTTTCAGGGAAGGCAGTATGTGTACTGTTCCCAGGATGCTCAGGCCCACTATCATGTATGTGATGAAAATACCACCACAAAAGCCCAGGATCATCTTTAAAATATCTTTTTTGCTTCCGCTGGATGACAGTATGAGTGTTGCCAGAAAAGCCATGACTGCAAGGATGCAGGGATTAAAGCCCGCAAGCAGCCCGGCAATGAACACTAGATAGACTGAGAGTTTTGCAGCATCTTCTCCATCATTATTTGATATATCGGATGCGTTTTTTTCTCCATTGGATGCATTAACAATAGCTTGCGTGAGCAAGTCTTTCAGAAGTGTGGTGTTCCCATTATAATCATTATATGTAATAACTGTCTGCCCGTCCACTACTACTGCAGGCACTACGGATATGCCATATCCACGGGCCAGTTCATAAGATGAAATGATCTCATGGGAAGTAAGGTTGCATCCATAACCGTTTGTTACTTCCTCGATCAAAGGCAATGCCTGCTGGCATTTGAGACAGCCTTCCTCATAGAAATAATCAACTTCCACAGGTAAGATAGTATTTTGAGCACAGGCTACAACACTTCCAGCTAGTAATAATAAAAGCAGGCCAGTTATGATGATGGATGCCTGTTTAATGGCATGCTGTGGATGCGCAGGTGGATGCATCATATTCGTTTTCCTGAACCTTTTTAGTAGTGATGTTGAATACTTCTCCAGTATCAGTGGAAACGTAACCTTCGATCACATAGATAGGCTTTATGCCGGCACATGCACAGCTCCTTTCCATTATTTCTACTTTCCAGACGTCTTTTTCTGGTGTTATGGGTGTGCCGTACATGTCAGGGATATTTTCATTCACTATGGTGGTTCTGTTGACCCGCCAGTCCTGTACATGGAAGTAAGTTGTATAGTACATGGAAACATTACTGTTGTTCAGTACGATTCTCTGGGCTTGTAAAGAATCTATATTATATTCATTTTCTTTTTGCGATGGCTGCTGCTGCATCACTATGCCGACTCCGATAAGCATGATAATGAGTGCCGCTACTATAAGCATAGCAGGTATTCTTGAGATTTTCATAGTTGTAACCTGGCTGTATTCCTTAATTACTTTTTGTTTTGCAACAGAGGTGTTTATGTCCCCACTACTTATTTAAGTGATGTTAACACAATACGTGCCAGTAACTGGAGAGATAAAAATGAGCACGGATGTTAATACTGGTAAACATCAGAAAAAATTGAGGGTAGAGTTCTATAAACCGGAGGATTGCAAGCAGGTGTATTCCATAGGTGCCGTGGGGGGTCATAGCCCTTATGATTTCAGAATAGGCTTTTATAATGATAATCCCAGGCCAGGGACGGATGAGGATGGCGTACAGGTTATTCAGCGCAGTCTTGAGGCTGAGGTAATTCTTTCACCCCTTGCAGCACTGGAGCTTTCCAGATGGCTAAACCATCATCTGAAAGAATATGAAGCTATGTTCGGTCCTATACCCCAACCTAACAGGAATGACAAGAAGTCAGAATCCTCTGCTGACAACAGCAGGGAGAACAGCGAGATACAGGGTTATATCTGAGTTCTTTTCGTAGGTAATCGCTATAATTATATAGGATACAATACAGTTTTAATAGCTTGTGTCCTGCCTTTATGTTGGCGGGTCTATAGTATCAATTAAGAAGTGAGGATTTCATTTGTTCCCGAATAAAAGAGTTCATAAGCTGGTTGGATCGAGAGTCCAGGTTGAAATGAAAGGAGATCTCCATCTTCTGGAAGGTTTGCTTAAAAGTGCTGATGACTATCTTAACCTTCACCTGGTAGATACCGTTGAAATATCTAACGGAGAAAAGCTCCGATCACTTGGTTCAGTGGTGCTTCGTGGCAATAATATCATTCTTATCACACCTGCTGAAGAATAATATAATATTAAGACAGAATTCTAATAGTAATCGTAGGTTACCATGGCAATAGAAGAAACAGCTCTAGAGGTAATCAGTAAGCATGAGGACGGCGTCTTCCAGAACCAGCTATGGAAAGAGCTGGATATAGATAGCCGCAAGTGTTCGAGGGTTATAGCGAAGCTTCTAAAGGATGGCCTGATTACTCGTGAGTCCGCAGTGGACAATGGAGCAAGGACCTTCCTGCTTAAAATTACCCAAAGAGAAGAACCTTCTTTCGATCTCTTGCTCTCTGGAGACATGTTCTCTCCCTGTGCAGGTTGCAGGGATGCATGTCAGCCGGAGTCTTGTGAGAGGCTTACTATGTGGGTGTTGAACCTGCCTCAGGACAACGTTGAAGATCAGGAGGCCAGTGTAACTGAGTAACGCTGGCCGAAAGGTTTAATTAGGTTATGTGCTATTTTGGAGTCGCTTAACAAGCGTCATTCAATGTGCTCCGGTAGTGTAGTCCGGCCAATCATTCCGGCCTTTCGAGCCGAAGACTCGGGTTCGAATCCCGACCGGAGCACTATAAACTTTTTTATACTCCTAACTTCTGAGAGTGATTTTTACACTTTTCTTCCACAAGATATGTTATATGTGCAGGATATAATTTTCCCTTGAATGGAACATGACAGAATAAACATTTTTCACACGTGGCAACGCCACCACATCATTAACAGCTTCATATATTGGACCAGTTAGTAAAATACTTGTCCACAATATACCGCTGTACTTCAGGTTGTAAATTTGATAGTTTGATTATATCCCTTTTTTGCAGTTTTATTCTGCCTTCGAGTATTTCGTTTTTAATTCGATCCCCGCAGTTTTGGGCTATCGTTTCAACTGCAATAGAATATTTAAATGCGTTTCGTATTGTTCCTACAGAACATCTGTTTTTCTGTGCCATCTGTTCAAGTGTTTCTTCACGTTTCTTTTGTGGCAGCTCCAACAGTTCCCTAATCACATCATCTATTGACTGTCCTGACTTCTTCATCTCTCGTAATTTGTTATAGGTGTCGGTCTTGATAACAACGGATTTAGAATTCACTGGATTAGGCATACTTAACAATCTGTATCCATATCATATATGTTTTACTATAGTAAAAAAGACAAATTTTATAGCAATTACTATAGTATAATACCCAATGTATCAACTGCACAACCTCGCAGGATGCCCTAGGTTGCGATATTATCCTAAACATGTATGAACACCTTACCCATGATGTGAAAATGTCACCATGCACCTTATATTGGATGTTTTTTGGATAGTGGATTATAACTGCCTGTGGTATAACTAATTTCGTTTTAACTTCCTTTGGTTTAACCATATACGTGGGTGGGACATTTTGTCCTACCCTACCCAACGTTTTTAAACTTCCTATAGTTCAACCATATACCTGCGAACCTGTGGATACTATGGACGATTTTGGAAAACTTTCCATATTCGTCCATATTTCCCGCGCACAAGTGGGTATTATGTTTCTACTAAAACACTATTACTGTCTGGAATAGTTTATCCCGCGCGCACGTGGGTATTATGCTTACTCCCTCTTACTACAGTCTGCCAATTGCAACGATATTGTAACCCCGCCCGAATGTTCCAGTTTCTGAACCCCGTCCAACCCCCATAACTTAGACCTACGTTCACTTATCCTTACACATGTGTTTATGGCTGCCAGGTCTCCATTCATGGCTTTTGTGTAGGATTTCTCCCAGAGTGCATCTAATCGCATGTTCTCTAATTCTCTATATTCTTCGGTTGCCTGTTCGGATCGTTTTGCCAATTCGATAAGTGATGATGATATCAGTTTGTATACATATGACCTGGAACATTGTAAAGAATCGGCTATTTCTTGGAGTGTGTGACCGTCTCTTCTTAATTCGAGTGCATTAACCCTTTTAAATGGTGTGGATATTTTTACACGGCTGGTTTTTGATAAAGTCATGTTTACTCCTTATGGGTTTACTAGTTTAAATTTATTTACAATGTTTGACGGTTTGCATTAATGTAGATCACATCAACATATAGAAATGTGAAAACTAAGAATTGTCAAGAAATGATATAAAATGAGGTCCAGTGGTAGTGCCTCTATTTTGTTGTAACTTCTCCTGTATATTTCTAGTTATCTCAAATTCTACTAAGGTACAGGACCATGAATCTATATGACTTGATAGTGTGAAGATGCTGTAATAACGCTCATGAAGAATGGATCACTGTAAACAGATATTTATAGATGAAAGAGTAAGAATAGAATGAAGTACAGGGGAATTTACAGCGAAATAGGGACACTACCGAAGAATATTAGTGTTATTTTTGAAACAAACTCATTAACTTAACTATCTGCTTAATATTCTGCTTGAATTTCCATTGATGACTATTTTTGTAATAATGCAATCTTCAAAGCAATGAGTTTGTACTTTACTTAAAAAACAATTATATACTAGACAGCAAACCTTAGTGCATGAATGAATGTATAAATCTAAAAGAAAGCATTTTGAAATTATTAAACTTGCTTGAAAAAGGAAGTCTTGAAGAGCTAAAGAAGACTGACATGGAAAATATTATTCATAACCCAATTTTTTTAAAAAAAATGTTATCCTTTGGCTATCATCTAAATCCCATTCCTCCTGAGATATTAAAAGAACCTATCAAATCTTATTCACTAGATTCTTATTATGGACTTATTGATTTTTATTGTTGGAACAAAACCGAAATAGAAAATGGTCTAGAGTTTACTCACATATTTTATTTGATGGATAAAATACAGAGTAAATACCCTCAGGAAGATGAATGTTTAAGTAGAATCCGTAGGAAAAATGCTTATTTGACACTATTAAGTGAGGAAGCTGATTATTTAGTAAAAAGGTACGATTGGAACAAAGTAACAGATGTTGAAGAAATATTTTTTGCAAGATTCGAGAATTTTGTAACATCCTCTGTTGAGCTGATAATTATATGTATTAATTTATATGAAAGAATTGTTTTAAAAAGGTCGAAGACGAAAGTTATCAATTTTACAGATATAATTGACTTCTTAAACAAAGAATACTCGCCTTCATATGAAAATAGAAACATTTTTAGGCTAACCTATATTCCAATTTATATTTATGTTAGAAACTGTTTTGTCCATGATTTTTCGGGAATAAAATATGTTAGAGACTATAAAAATCCAGGATTAGAACTCAATATTTCTCCAGACTCTGATAGACATCTTCTAAAATTATTTATTATATTCATTAAAGAGAGATTTGAAGAATACCAAGGCGACAAATCCCCAAGTTCAATCCAACATTATACAAATCCTACATCTTCAGAATTAGCATTTGAATTCCACATAGATGAAAAAGGGACTGTGAACCCAAGTCGTACAGAGATATCATTAAAAATGAACATGATAAAGTTCATGAGTAAAATGATAGAAGACTTTATTCTTTTACAGGATGACTTATTTACAACAATTGAAGGTAATATAGAAACTTAATCTCTATGGATTTTTTCTAAACCTTCATATGCATTAATTGACACTCTGTTTTTTTAGAAAGTTGTCTTTTCAAACATCTGCTTTAAGAAAGCCTCCCCGTCTTCCAAGAATAAGATATTCTTATTCATCAATTCTTCTTTACTAACAGACCAATTAAGGTCTGAATATTTGGTATGCGATAAAATGAATGAATTCAGATTGACCTTTAATTTGTATTTCTTTTTTAAATCCTCTTCAATATGTTTAATTTCTTGATACAGGCCAATTTTCTCATCATCGGGATCAACCATAATCAGTCCTTTAGGGTCTATGAAATTAATTGTCTGTTCATCTCCCTTTATGGTCCATAAGATGAAATCAGGATAAAAATTCTTTGTTTCAAAAAAACCAATGCCTTTTCTTGAAGGATTCCTTAACAGGTAAATTTCATCGAAAAATGAACTATTGGGATTGTGCTCTACGTATTTGTCTAGCAGTTTTATAAAATCCCTTTCACTTTCCACTAAACTAACTGGAGATATCTTTATAAACTCAAGGTCTTTTGCCTTGCTATTTTTGTAAATCAAAGGTTTGAACAAATGAACATTCAATGCAAAAAATTCCATGAGTTTCAATTGTCCATAGTCGAAAGAACTATTCTGTTCATATATTGTTTCATCATCTTCAGAGTTTACCCTTATAAAGTTCCTTAAATTATTAGTGAATTCATGAATATCCTTTATTAAAGTAGTAGCATTTGCATTAATTGTAAATACATACTCTTTTGGAATTAAAGAACCGTCCTCCTGAGTTACAGTCTCATACTGCAGGTTCTTTTGATACCAATGATATTTTTCATGATTATAGAGCTTATCTACGTACGATTTCAGCATTTGAATTGCGTATTCTTGAATCTTTGATAACTTTTTCAATTCATCATTCTCATTCAATTCGATAATGTCCTTCTTACATAGAATTGAATATTTATTGGAGTGAAGTAGAATTTGATTCAAGTCTTCTTTGGTAAAATACACATTTGTATATTTTTTCAAATCTTTGTACTTGAGTAATTCAAGGTATATATAATCTAAATCGAAAAGGTCGACTATTTCTGTAGTAAATTGGTTCTCCTTAATGGGAGAATCTGTATCTACTTGCTTGAAATCGATTCTGGATTCAAGAATATCAATCTTTGAGCTTAAATCAATTTTTATTTTGGCTATATTTTGATCCAACTTTGTGATAAGAACTGAACTGACAAAATCTTTGGTATCTTCAGCACTCCGAGGAACATAAAGAGCTTTAATGGGCATATTTGGTTTTATCTTTAGAATTACCTTTTCATATTCCTCAATACCTTCCTCTTTTAAAGATTCCTTGAAATCAGTCATATAATTTGCATTTAAACCAAAAATGTTCAATGTTTCAAGGATTTGGAAATAATCGGGGATTTTAACATCTGAAGGAATGATATTCTCATGTTCAAGAGCATAACTTCTTTTCAGGTAATTTTCATATCCCTTCAATCGGACTCCTCTTCCAAATAATTGAATTATTTGAGACCCCTCTTTTTTACCAATATTTAGAAGACCCATAGATGAAACTCTATAGGAGTTCCACCCCTCAATGAACTTCTTGGAACCTATTAAGAAATTAATTGTAGAATTTCTCTTTTCAATCTTATGAAACAGTGATGGTTCAAAATTTGATTTTTGACCAATTTGGAAGTAGGCTTCATCCTCTTGTTCAATAAGTTTCAGGAAAGAATCTGTATCTCCAATATTAATTACACCGAAATATTCAGAGTCAAACCTTAACCCTATTTCACCATCTGCATTTTTCAATTCAATAAATTGCAACGTTTTTGAAGTCTTGATATGGAACAATACTTGGAGAATATCATCATATATTTCATCTTTTTTTATGTTCCCTGCCTTGTTTAAATATCTCAAATATGGGAACTTTGTTGAAAAAACAGGTTGGTCATTTGCATCAACAAGGCTTGACTTGTCATTAAGTATATTTTGGATTATTCTCTCAAATACTTCCTTTTCATTTGCAAAACGAGATAAAAACTTAACTACTTGAAGAACATCTGAATCATTCTTTTTTCCACTGACACTTGAACCAACAAAAATCATCAAGGGATTTTCAATATTAAAAGGTTTAATTTGCCTGCTATAATTCCTGAAGTATATCTTTTGTTCATATAATGACAGTAATGAACCTGTAAAATATTCATCACCGTAGTCTTTTTCATTATTTAGATTGAGAATATGGTAATCTTTTCCAAATCCATCTTCGTAGAAGTATTTATAACGATAATCAAAGATTATTGAAGATGCATATTCATTAAAGGTATCGTCTGTGTCTGTGATTTCACCAAATGTAGCACTATATTCAAACGTGAATCCATTATTACCAACAAGTTCTCTTCGCATCTTCTTCCAGGCCTGTGCCTTGGGAGACTGTCCTTTATGTCCTTCGTCTACGAAAATAATATTGTTCTCGCCAAATGCTTCAACTGGAATGGTTTTCCCATCTTGAGAACTGACTTCACTTTTAATCTTAGTAATTTCAATGACCTTTAATGGATTTTTCAACGTCCAATCTTCAAGAGTTTTTTGTGCTTCAAATTTTTTATGTTCAATATCACTTAAAACAAGTTCATTTATGTGCTGTTCAGAAAGTCCTTCGCTTGGAGTTATAAGCAGGAAATTATCGTATTTCTTAGTATTATATCTCAGGACCTGCAAGAAGTTGATATGCATAAGAAGCGTCTTTCCGCTACCAGTTGCTGACCAGAACGCTAATTTCTGCATCAGTTTCTTATCAGGGTAAGGGTAGGTATATATACCCGTTTTATTTTCTTTTTTATTAAGTTCGAAGACAAATTTAGTGAGTTCTGAGTATAAGGAATCAAACTCATTGTAATATCTATCAAGATAAATCTCAGTGAATAGAATGGCAATATATTGAAAATACTTTAGTACAACAGGAGGATCTCTTTTTTGATTGATATGAATTAAATATTCTTGGATGTTCTCATCATATTGATTGAGTTGCTGCCTGAATTCATCACTGATTTTTAGTGTCTGAAGTGCTTCAGTAAAATAGAATTTTTTGTGCTGGTTGATACCTTCCTGAACAGGCTTAAGCAATTTCCTAAAGTCTTCCATATTCTGAAATCCGAACAGCGAAGAGATGTAATTATTCAGGATTAAATAATTTTGAAGCTTTTTTTGAACTTTAGCCATAAGTTATCCCCTGAACATACTTGATTTAAAGATTTCATCTATAGATTTGGCATTCTCTACCAATGAGTTGCCATTGACAAGAATTTCATCATATTCTTCATTCAAAATTTCAATTTCAATGAATTCTTTATCTTTTTCAGGTTCAAAGTTATCTGTTCTATTTCTCCAGATAACAATGACATCTTTACCATTCCTATTTCCTTTAACAACTACATAGGTTACTGTATCATCCTGTCTCCTTTGAATTGATTTTACGTCAATTCCAGCAATATAATTGAAGGTTTCAATTAAATCAACATTCTGCAGTTTAAATTCATTATTGTCATATACTCTGAGCTTATACTCAAATGGATTATCTAATGCATCAAGATTCAGTAAAACGTTACTTTCTTTACTTTCAAATTCAAGCATGTACTTAATCTTGTAATCCTTTGATTCCTTTGCCAACGTGGTAGGCTCTTTGAAATCAATATTATTCAAAGAATCTTCGTACTGTTCAAGGGACTGATATTTGATAATTTGTTTTGGAGAACCATCATTATCTTGGGGTTTACCCCCTTTCCAATTATTCGAATAAATTACTTTTAAGATACGTGGTTTGGTTACAGTATCAAAGTATTGGCCCATTTCAACAAGAATCAATTTTCTTGTTCCCCCATCTTCTTTATTAAGATTTAATACGGCATGACCTGTAGTTCCGGAACCCGCAAAGAAATCTAGAACTGTTTGATTTTTGTCCGTTGAATGAAATAATAATTTAGCAATTAACTCCACCGGTTTAACAGTGCTAAATGTTTTTCCAAAACCCATTTCCTTATCCAATAACTTTAAGCCTTTTTCTGCAGTTCCGTATATCTCTTTATCGAAGAAATGTGACCAAAATGGTTTGTATATTACTTGGTCTTCATTTTGCGGTCGGATTTTGAGACAGGGTTTACCCTCTTTCAAAATAAGTTGATTGTTTTGTATCATATTACTTATATATTCAGTACCCACTTTCCATTGCATGCCTTCACGCGGAAGCACTCCTAAAATTGGATAAATCATTGTTTTTCTTCCTCTAACATCAGCAGAGGACATTTGTTCCACATAATGATAACGGAAAGGACCATTTTCATCCTTCTCTGGATAGTCTTTCTCTCCAGTAACTTCAAGATTAAATTCTTGTCTTTTTGATGAAACCGAAAATGGATGAATATATTCTATCTTTGATTGCAACATTAGTTTTGATGTCTCTGTATTTTGAGACTTTGTTCGCTTTTCCCATGTGATTGCTCCTAAATAGTTTTCCCGGCCAAATAACTTATAAAGTAATAATAAAAGATTTGAACTTTCTCTATCATCAATAGAACAATAGAATCTTGCTTCTTGATGTAATAATTTATGACTCAAAACTAAACGGTTTTCAACAAGTGAAAGCCATGAGGAATGCTTGAATCCATCCTTATACAAGAATCCATCCCCATCAGTGTTATATGGTGGGTCAATATAGCAACATTTTATTTTCTTTTCATATTTGTTGAGAAGTAGATTTAATGCATGAAAATTATCTGAATTGATTAATATTCCAGTAGTCTTTTCATCAAGATTATCAATTTCACATAAGATTTGATACTTAAATCTCAAATCATAGAATTTAGTATCAATTGCCAAAGTGGGATTTTGTTTAAAAAATTCAATTTTCAGTTCATTCTGATTCTTTCCTGCACCAGCAAGATGTCCTTTTAGTTTATTTATTTCTACATCAAAATCAAATGAATAAAGCTTTCTCCATTCTTCAAGTTGCTTTTCATTACTAAGAATTTCAGGATAATATTTCTCATCAATATAATCCAATGTAATGCAATAATCGGTTGAAATGACAAATTTCTTCTTTTCCCACAGCTTCTTCTGGAAATCTTCGACTTGGGCTAAGAATTCAATCATTTTAAGGGATATTTGCTTAAATACCTTTATTTTGTTGAGATTGATATCAAAGTCTTCTTTTGAATCAATATCATCAATGTGAAGTATTTCATTCTTTACATAGAAATCCAATTCTTGAGTAAAGAATTTCTTCAGGTCCTTATGGATAAAATAATCACTTGTGTTCTTTGTAGTGTATTTATTAAGATGCCATGCAAGTTCTGATTTATCAGACTTATTTCCATCCATTTTAATATGTTTTTTTTGTAAATCGGATAAACCGAAAATGGCAATATTTTCATTGATTTGCTGAAGGTTATATGCATTTACTTCATCCTTACCTATTTTCTTTTTATCGGTAAGTTTACTAACTGCAATTTCTTCTTCAGCAGTTAATCCTCGATATCCAAATTTAACAATAAGATATTTTAATTTGATATCGTATTCCACATCTATTAAAATAAAGAATTTGTTCTCAGCATCTTTAATATTTCCTTTTTCAACATCCACTTCTTCATTGAGCACTTCAAAATCTACTTTTATCGAGCCTACTTTAAAAGAATAATTCTTGAAATTTTCTGCAGTCTTGATGTAGTATTGGTCATTGTTAGCCCAATATAGATAAACTTCTTCGCCGTTATAAGGAATGGCATATCTTGAATCTTTAGAATATCTTCTTTTAGATATGAAGTCACCCTTGTCATAGTATCTTGAGAAAAAGTTTATGATATCATCATAGATTTCTTCCTCAATATCATTCTCTTTATTTATTTTGGTGATTTCCTTTTCTTTTTCAAGATAATCTATTACTTTAGGTGTTTCAGCATACTTCCTTTTTGCATTATCAATATCACACCCAAATGTAGACTCTATCTCCTTTTTTAATAATTCAAGATTCTTCTGTAATTCAGATGAATCATCAATATTTTTTATATTTTCTTTAATTATATCAAAAAGCTCAACATCTATGAATTCCGAAATTTCTTTTCTTTTAATGTTAATGATTCTGTATATTCCAAAATCAAGGTCATTATCTTCGAACTGGAATAAATCTTTCAATAGTAATTTAAGTTTCAAAATCCGTTCTTCATCCACCATTTTTATTGTCCCCTTCAAGTCCATTACAGATATGATAAAATTCACATTTTCCTGTTTTAGTATTACAAGATACACCTTGCCAGTTTCTTCCAAACTGCTTGTTTTCAATGGATTCAGCAATTGAAGCTACCAATCTTTTGGTTTTTTCAAGGTCATCTTCTGTATTAGTAAATCTTGTTTGCTTATTATCTTTGAACGTATAAGCACTTATCTTCTTAATTTCTTCCTCATATTTATGTTGAAGTGCAATGTTGTAAATCCTTAATTGAATATCTACATTCATTTTACCAAGACTTTCTTTAAATCTTGATTTGTAGTCTATCAGTTCAATTTCATCATCATTGTTCTTGATAATTAAATCTGCCTGTCCATTTATAATAAGGTCTTTATTGATATAGGAGAAAGGCAATTCAACATCAAGAACTTCATTTATAAATTTCGGTGTATTTTCATAATACGTCCATAGGTCTGTAATTAATTCATCACGCCATTTCTTCCTAGAATCATCGTCTTTGCAATATAAATCAACGATTGAGATAATATCTTGGATATCGATATCTTTTCCTTCTTTAAGAAAGACATGTAACTTTTTAAGAGAGTTATGAACAATCACACCATAAGCTTGATAGTAATCAGTTGGGGTTTGGAAACCAAGGTAATCCCTGCAGAAGAACCTAAAAGGACACTCAATATATGCACTTACAGATGAATAGCTTAACTTCTTTTTTTCTTTTACAGGTTCATAATGGTCTCCATCTGAAAATTTCTGGTTGAAATGTTCCAATTTAATGAATTTACTAGTTCCAATTTCATCAATGAATTCCGATGGGGTGCTACCGTTTCCGTCAATTACACTAATAGCTAAAAGTTTCTTTGCCCTTGACATTCCAACGTAGAATACTCTTCTAACTTCTTCCCCTCTATTGTACTCATTCTTATCAAGCATCAGCTCCTTTGGAACATCCATTATTACTGAATCTTCTTTATTTTTTGCATTATATCTTCTGTTGGTAACACCTGCCATTATCACGACAGGAAATTCAAGACCCTTAGCCTGATGAATCGTCATTAACTGAACTGCATTTATATTCTCAAATGATGCAGCATCTTCCATTTTATTATCAGGGATGGAACTTATTTGATAAATAAAAGATTTGAATTGTTTAGAATGTGTATTTTCTTCAAATTTATGAATTAAAGTTGAAAATTTTGCAAGATTCCTGATTTTTATATCAGCAATTTCATCATTACCTTCAATGTATCTTTTGAACAACCTGTAATGATATTGTGTAGCATCTAGTATCTTGTAGAAAAGCCTTAGTTGACTTATGCAATTTCTAGTTTGCTGATACTTTAAGTTCCTCAAGGCCATTAATTTTTCAAAATCATTTTTATCAATATCTAAACGTTGCAATTTGTCATAATCATACGATTCCAGAAGATTGTAAATATCCACATCATTATTTAATTTTTCAATGGTTTCCACTTTTAAATCCAAAAACTCAGACTCAAGAATATTGTGGTCAAAAAGCCATTTAATCTGATAATCGTTAGGAGTATGAGAATTAATGTACATCATTAATACAAGCAAATCCCTAATTTCTTCTTGCTCAAGTAGCGAACTATCTCCTTTTGTGATGTAAGGTATTTTTTCTCGTTCAAGTTCATCAATTATATAGGATGAATGAAACTTTACGCTTTTGAAAAGGATAGCGATATCTTCGTAGTTCACATTATTTTTTTCAACAATCGTTTTTATAAATTGGACAATTTTCTTAGCTTCAGATTCACCCGAATCTCCAGAAATGTATATGGGTTTTGAAAACTCCGGATTATTGGTAAATATCTTCTTTTCGAATGTCCTATGAGGTTTCATGAACTCATCAAATAATATGACAATTTCTTTATTAGACCTGAAATTCTCTTCTAATTCAAGTTTCCTTGCACTTGGATATCTTTCAAGAAATGTTCTGAAATTCTTAATTGAAGCACCACGAAAACTATAGACACTTTGGTCTTCATCTCCAACGACTGTGATATTGAATTTGGGTTCGCTTATAAGTTTAAAAATAGCATCTTGAATTGGATTTGTATCTTGATATTCATCAATTAGTATGTAGTCATAAGAATTCCTTACTAACTGCAAAACATCTAGATTATTTTGGAGTAAATGATAGAACTCCCTTTGCAGTAGTGCAAAATCAAGTTTTGTATTATTTGGGTTTAAGAGGTTACTAATATATATGTGATAACTTCTTGCTATTGCACGTTGCAAATCATTTGAATATTGTTTCTTACAATAATTCGAAAGTCTAATTGGGTCAACATCGTTTTCAGTGCATTTGTTGTAAAAGTTTATAAGTTCAGTAACATCAATATCTTTTGAATAATCTTTTAATCCATAATTCCAATAATTCATATTTACAAAGATGAATTGATCTAAATCATCCATTACTTCGAAAATGTTACCAAAATTGTGATATTCAGGGAATGATTGAAGCATTTTTTGGCAAAAGGAATGAATTGTAGAAATTTGCATGTTCTCTACAGTATCGCCTAAGTTTTTGCGTAATCTATCCTTAAGTTCTTCTGCTGCTTTAATTGTAAATGTACTAACAAGGATTCTGTTGGGATCATAACCTTCTTTAACAAGATAAATTACCTTTTCCGTAAGAACTCTTGTTTTTCCGGTTCCTGGACCAGCAATGATTAAAAGCGGAGAATCTACATATTCAATGGCCTTTAATTGTTGCTTTGTTAAAGAAGACATAGTCACTTTTCCATCCCTTCCACAGACTCTTATCTACTTGTTAGTTGAAGTGCAATTCTCTTTTGTCAGAGGAAAATCAGATTGCTGTGTATCAACCTCAATGATGACCTGTGACCTGTTCTCGACATCCCATCCCTGCTCCTGTAGCAGGAGATCTATCTTTTGTAGTTTGGTCTGATGCCCATTAAGGTCAATCACTGAAGCCCCTCGGTACGAGAATACTCTAAAACTAAGTACATATTTAGCGTTTTAATATAAATATGTTAACAGAAGGGCTTGTTCTAGAACTACTGCTTGTACTCACAAATATCCGCAAATTCCTGCTCTACCCCCATTAAAAGATGTATTCTTTTACATACATGGTAGAAGATGCCTATATCACGTCTCTGGAACAATTACCCTATTTACTCTTCAGGTCCTTTATTATGATTAAAGATAACTCCTCATAAAAACATTGAAATACCTTTTCATACTCTTATTGATGATCTTTAACCACAACTTTAAGGATTATTATCACTATTGATTGATTATGACCTTTTACGGACAAATTGAAATACCTACTTCTGAACAATTCATTTCAGGCTATGAGCAGTTTGTACTTCATGAAAAACGTGACTCAATGTACAAAGTAGCGACCTTTTTACTGGAGCATTTTTGGGGAAAGTATGCAGAGATGGCAGATGCTTTGGGGGTCTTGCTGCTAACATGGAACCAAGCTTTTTATAGATATGGGAGGTTCGACTTTGAGAAACTGGAGGATTGTATTTTCAGAAATTTTGTATTAGTTAAAAGTTTTAGAGATAGGAACATATTTTCTTTGTTAGAAGAAGATAGAGATGATATTGAACACCTATTCAATGATTTTTCTACTAGTCTAAAAATCGCTTCAACTGGTAAGATGATGGGTCGAAAAAGTCCAGTGGCAACAGCGAAAGCATTACACCTTCTTGCACCACAATTTTTCCCGTTATGGGATAAGAAAATCGCTGATACCTATAAGCAAAATTATAATTCTGACCCAGAAAAGAAGTATTTTGATTTTTGCTTGATTACTAAATATATGGCTGAAAATATTAAAAGTTATGAAATTACTTCTGAAAAAACAATTGTTAAACTGATTGATGAATATAATTATTCAAAGTATACAAAGAAATGGATTTAATTTTTATATAAGTATATCCTTTTTTGAAGACCTTATACCCAGTTCATTACTATAATAAACATCGACAATTTCATCTGAAAAGTAATTCCACTACTTCTTCTTCTTCAACTTCTATAGCAAGGATGATACTCTCTCTTTAACCTGCTCTGTTTCTTCTACATCCATCGTAATATCAATATCCAATTATTTCCTTCTTTTACTATCCCTTATATTGATCTGTACCCTCCTTTTTACACCTTTTGGTCTAAGCCCCTACCTCTCTAATCACCATAAAAGCTTTATAAGCCAAAACTCCTTCTATTATCTTGTGAAGTACTATGCCAGGCCCCATAATTACGGCATCAGATGCAAAGAAAACCTACAAACACAAAGGTGTAAAACCTGAAGGCACCCACGTTTCCCTGAAGAACAGTTCCGGGAGACGAGTAAAAGTAGCCGGGAACACAAAAGTGTATCATCGTGGAAACGGCAACTTTGGTCTGTATACAGAACCATCTCTCCAGGCGTAATCTCACGGATGAAAAAAGGACGTACCTTATTGGGAAGCAATATGAGCATAGAAAGAAGAGACACGGTGCACCTGTAGGCAACCAATATGCTAAAAAACAAAGTGGTAAAAATAACCACTCTGAAAAACTGAAGAAGTTGTTTCCAAAGAGTATGGTATTTCTCCTAAAACAGTCAGAAACTCTGAACAATACGCCAAAGCAATACACCACATTGCTGATACTCTAGGCAACGAGACCAAAGACTACTCTTTTTTACTACAATCTGCTAATTGCAGCGATACAGTAACTCCGCCCGTGTTTGTATTTTTTGTATGTTCTCCTAAAAAATTATCCCCACTATTGAATAATGGCGATTCTGGGAGAAGGCTTTCTCTTTCTACAACATCCGGAAAAGTCCCAAGCTCCACCCATCTTGAATTGCTTAAAAACTTCACTTTTGCCTGTTCAAGTTCATCAATCTTTTTTAAATGTTCTTCTGCACTCCCATCAAGATCATCGAGTGATGTTTGTACAAGCTCTGGTATCTCGGTGTTTGTAGTGTGTCGGTTCATCTCATCACATAACAGGTTTGCAAGCCTAACAGACACTATTACAAGCTCGCTTGCTTTGATCTCTGCGTTTAGGTATCTGATATACTCTTCACCTAATACCTTCATCATGTGCTTGTCGGTTTCCTTGCAAAGTGCCTGCAGATACCGGACATGCTTTTCACCGTCGCGAAATACAAGATGTTTTTTAGTGAAGATCTCGTTCTGTTGATCAACATCCTCATGTGTGATTTCCCCCAAACTTACTTTTTTTGCCTGACTATTCACCATGTCGCTTACATACCGCGCTAGCTCTTCAGGTGACATTCTGTCAATGATCTTATCTGTCGCCTTATCTAATGTTGAAATGCTCATTTTCTCGCCTCCAGAGCGGTTTCTATAAGTTCCAGGCGTGTTTTTATATCATCTAGGTCTTCGTCTTTTATAATGCTGTTATGCGTCTGCACTGCCTGCAGGAACACCCGGTAATACTGCAGCTTCACGGAGTCCGAATCCTTCACTACAAATTTAGCCCTAGATAACCTATTATGCAGGTGTTCAACCATCCAACCAGACATTTTCAATAACTGATATCTATCAATTTTTTTGACATTCGGAGTTATATCATTGCTAATTTTATCCATTAAACCCCTCTTCTATCTTCTTTTTTCTGTGTTTGTCTTGCGTGGGCTCGGACAATTCGCTTCACTGTATTGATACAAATATCATGTTTTCTGGCTACGATACTGTAACAGTTCCCTGATGAATCCTGCAGTATGTTCTCTATCTCGCACGGTGTCAGGTCCCGGAGTGTCCTCATACATAACCACCCTGGCATAGGTTACGGATTTCTTTGGGGGTGATATGTTTATCAGGGTTCATAGATCCGGCCTCCCTGCTGAACATATGACAAATAGGCTTCATTGAATGCCTGCTGCAATTCCTTCTCATGTTTTTCCTTATCGCATTCACCAAAATCAAAGAGAGGATGTCCGGTCATGGTTCATGCCTCCTGTGAAAATGTGTGACTAGCCTGAAGTTTTCCAAAGGTATTTACCAGTGTTTCCCGTTCAAACTTCTCCATTCTTTTTGTCCATTCCAATTGTCCGGGGTCAATGTGTCCCTCTATTGCGTCTCTAATGATACTCTTCAACACATCCGGCCTAATTGCATCAAGTTCAACGGATATATTACCACCACTGAAATTTTTAGAACGGCTATCGCTCTTCTTTGTTGGTCGTGTTGGTAGGTTCATATTTTCAATTTGGTCTTCGTTCACGGCCAAATGTTGAAAATAAAAGTCAGCGCCTTGTTCCAGTAAATGTTTTTTAAGCGCCCGCGGTATATCCTCCCCGCTTGGGTCGTAGTCACCTAAATAATATATATAAACATTCTTTCCAGTGTTTGATATTTCTTTTATCTGTTCCGCTGCAGTTGCCGTCATTGATAAAGAAGCGTAACCTTTGCATGGATATAGTGGCACATCATATTCTTCGGTAACATCATATGCAATCCCCATTAACGCTTCTTTTTCTATCCATATCTCAACATAGTCCGGTTGGTTTACCCACAGATCCCGCCTGTAATGTGCTGACAGGTATTTTGCAAAAGACTCTAATGATTCATATGTGTCCGGTCTCCGTACATACCGCGTGTTATCTGTGATCCATATATAAGGTAAAAATCTGGCCTTCCTCATTTTTACGGTTTGCCGCTGAACCTTGTTATAACCCGATTCGGTTTTTGGTACAGCTCCCCTAATTTCACATTGATAGAAAAGTTGCCTCACGGTTACATTTGTGCCTATATCATCTAATACCCGATATATTTGAACCCACAGATCTACAATATCAGATTGCAGTTTGTTCATGCCCTTATCTTTGATATCTTGGTTTATCAGATCTGCAAGATCACTGTCAGTTAGTTTTGAAACTGGAATATCCCGGTAGACAATCCCATTAAACCCGGTCATAGTGTCACCTCTGCAGGATCCAGACTAATCTCATCAGGAATCACCACGGCCGAAGGATTAGAATATTTCTTATGACAGGCATTACACCGCCTGCCTTCACCATTGGTTTCATGGTGTGTTTCCTCACTGCCACAATCTAGGCAACGTTTACCTGCACGGCGGTCAACTGCCTCAAATATGAGTTGTGGATTGACACCATACATTTTATTATATTTTACAATGTCGAGTTTTGCCCGGTGTGCATTCTTCTTAAATATCGGACTTGCTGTCTTTTCCCACAGATCGAGACATTCTTCTATAACTGGTGTGATTTGGCCTAATTCGCCGGGTTGCTGCAGTGAACCCGGCAAGGCGTTTTCACTATCCTGCGGCACGGTTTGCCGGGTTGCCGGGTTGTATGGCCCTATTCTTTCATTTAGAATATCTTTTTTTTCTACAGCCTCACTTATTGTCTCTTTATTTTTTTCATTTTTCTGAGTTACAATAGGGGTTTCTAACCCGGCAACCCGACAAGGTGGTTCTTCTGCAGGTGTTTTTTCCTCGCCGGGTTGGTTGTCTGAACCCGGCAAGGTGCAGGTGCATCCAATCCAAATTGGAAGAGATCCCTGCGAAGGTGCAGATTTGCCGGCCTCATACCCCAGGCGTCTAAGCGCTTTTGCAAACATGTTCGGCGCCTTTGGTGTTTGTCCTCGTATCTTACACCAGTCGCGATAATTTGAGTACATGACTGCCTTGAGACAGTTGTCAACAGAAATCTCTATGCATTCTTCTGAGAACGCGGCCACAGGTTCAGAAGCCTTTAAATACATTCTCGCAACCTCATCGACAGAATGATCATAAGAGAACTCATCGTTTTGCAGTAGTGTTTTCAGCGCATCCGCCGCTTTATTGAACAGTCCGGAAAGTTCCTCCGGCGTGGACAGTTTATCAATGAGTTTCTTATCCTCGTTTTTGCCGTCGAAAACGCGATCCATTTTTATGAGTATCCACCTTCGCCAAAATGCATAGTTTCCATTTGGTGCAGGTGGGAGATCATTCGCACTAAAAATGAGCCGGGCTGTATTTCTAAATCTGAACTGTGGAATATATTTACGTTCAGCGGGAATGGTTTTTTCGTTCCCGGTTAGCTGCTTGAACATATTACTATCATATAGGGTGGTGCTTGCTAGGTCGGGAAAAATGTTAACCAGTTTCCCATACAGTTCAGCCACAGAATACTTATCGTTTTCAAGTCGGTGCAAAGATTGTCTGCTGCAGTTACATCCACCAATAAATGACTCTATTAATGACAGCAGGACAGATTTTCCACCCCTGCCAGGCCCGTACACCATCACGGATTGCTGTATCCGGGTGTCCGGTATCATAGCATAGCCGATAAACTCCAATGTGGTCTGGATATACTTATCATCCATGACTTCAGATAGAAATTTACCTATTTTCTCGCATCTTGCATTAGGATCATAGTTTACAGGCAATTGCCGGATAGAGATATAATTCGGTGTGTGTGGTTCAAGTTCCCCGGTATCCAGTTTATACAGGCCATTCAGCATATTAATTTTCGTGCAGTCGTTGCCAATGTCGTCTCTAGAGATTAGCGTTAAGTTCCGAATATAGTTTACAATCTCTTTTTGTCTCTGTTCGGTGGAATAATCTCCGAGAATATCCTGCACATCTTTTTTTATGACGTCCTCTCCACCAGGCACGTAAACCCCGTCTTTGTAGATATAGACCTCTTTGGTATCTTTCATAGTAATGTAGTGGTTTAGACCCATTACACAGTTGCCTAATTTCTTAGTTCTAACCTGTCCATTTCCGCGTAGGAATGTAACCTCGATAGAAGGGTATTCCACTGGCTGACTTTCGACAACCTCTGAGTATTTTGCCTTCAGATCACTGACACGTTTTATCTTCAGCCTGTCCCTCACCGTCTCAAAGACATACGCCTTCCGCGCGGGTTCAGGTAAAAATGATAGTTCTGTAATGATTTTTCGGGCAACTTCGAGTTTATCTAAAACATCAGCGGGTATTTTATCAGCCGGTGCCATCTGATTAAGTATAATATCATAAACTCTCTGTCCTGGCAACTGCTCAAGATCTTCCTTCGTATGGGTTAGCATGTACTCGGCAACGTCTATCTTTGCCATATCTCACCCCTCCAAAGGCAAAATGATTATTTCTGCCCGTATTCCAGCCGATTCAAGAGCTTTCGCTGTATCTATTGCACCTTTCAGACCGCTCTCATTGGTTTCGTTGTCATTGACAATTTTAACCAGCTTCTTACCCTTACATGCTGTTACTACCTGTTCTATATCAGCTGCCTTTATTCGTGTAGTCACGGGACTTATAACAGGAAATCCGTTCTGAAGCAGGACAATGGCATCAGCGATGCCTTCAGTAATATATACAGTATCGCATCCTCTGATAGAATCCAGGCCAAACAGGATATTTTCAACTGCAGGCGATACATACGGGAACTTATCAGAATTAACCAACTGTTTAACAAATTTGTGTTGGTTCTTGTCATTATCCCATTTAGGATCCCTACCTATTGTATAGACAATTTCCCCATATTTCCAGTACGGGAATACTATCCGGCCCCGGTAAATATCAACAAGCTTATCATTATTATTGCAGTAGAACAGGCCGGATTTCTTCAATATCTCAGTACTGAAATAGTCCTTGATTTCTGTTACCTGCAGTAGGTGACAGTTAGTGGGTGCTATACCTATTAACAGATCGTCAATTATCTGATCTGTAATTCCCCACTTACTCCGTATGTATTCCCTGTCTGCATCTGTCAGGCAGTTGTGATAATATCCACATACCAACCTATAGAGCCGGTGCAGCTCTCTCTTTTCAGCTGCATCTGTGTAATCTGTTCTATCATCTAATGTAATACCCGCATGCTCTGCAGCGATCTTTAAAACCTGCCTGAAATCAGACCGTATATCCAGGCCTTCGGCAAATGCAATAAAATCCAACACATCCCCACTGCCTGCATGACCTGCGAAGTCGTTGTAGACCTGCTTGTCCGGGTTGACATTGAGAGACTTTCCACTATTTGAAGTTGTTAAGATAGCGCCCTTTAGCTCGCTACCTTCGGGTTTCAGGGTATATCCATATTGCATGATTACGTCTTCAATATGGAGACGGCTCTTTATGTCCTCAACCTCATTGGTCACGGTAGTCATCGTAGTCCACCTCCCACCTTTCAGCAGCTTCGACTAATTCCATCGTAGCGTCAATAAAATGCGCCACGGCGGGATGAGAACTGTAAACAGTCTCGAACGTCTCCCAATCCAAATGAGCTATCTGCTGGATCAGTGGGTGCGATGCCAATGCCCAAAGTTCGAAAGCATCGCTATTCATGGCTCTTCCTCCACGATCTTCCTGGCAAGATCCACAAACATTAGAAGGGTCGGGTTTGTTTGTTTGATCAGTTCGTAAATATCCGGAGACACTGCAGCGAAATCTCTGATAAGCTGGTTTTGCTGAAGCTCTAAAAAGTCCTTGTCTATATATAGAGGGTCAGTAATATATAGATTTGATACATTACTATATATTATAGCACTGTTTTCTTCTATAGTCGGGGTGTGCCCGCCCCCGACTTCACTTAATTTCTTGGTCATTTTCCCTCGTTTAACTGTAAACTGTCGTCTATAGTTGCATGAGATCCACACCAAAAAGCCACTTTTTCAAGCACCATCTATATGATGTTGCTAGCAAAATTATGACGTGCACGGTCCGTGCATGTGTCATAACTTCTGTTGTGTCACATTGGGCTTCGAGGATGTTCCAGATCCTCGGGGCTCTCTATGATTGTGATCTCTATGGGCTTGTCATTGGTCGTTCTCTCTCTGATTGAAGTAGTTCTCTGCCATACGATCTACTAAAGCCCACATCTTCAGACCGGTAACATCTGCCTCGTACCTAATCCGTTCATGCGTTCTTGGCCTAATAGATATAGTTGTGAAATCACCGTTTTCGGTCATATAAATCACTCCTGTTAGTGAATACTCAGTAATTATAATTAGTAGTATATAAAGAAAGGTTGAGATTTTGAGGACTTGATACACTTCTGATCCTGCCCTACAGTCAACTGGTCACAGGAAGAAATGGACAGTATGCCCCCTTTTTCGCAAATCCCTCCGCATATCTGCATGTCCATTCCCTTAAGACCATGTATGGAATGTACTAGATGATCTCTGAGATCTCTGCACCGTATCACAATAGAATTATGCTCATAGCTCCTTTATATGTGCCTGTAATGATTTTATACAATTCTTTGTAAGCCTTTTATACGCTTTTGTGAGCTTCATTACTCCCTGATCTGATAGGTTACACTCATGAAACTCTACATTTAGTAGATCTTCCAAACTCGTATTATTCAGCTTATCTACAGTCGTCATGTTGATAGTTTCCGTTTATGCCCGTTCTATTCGGTCTTACGTGGTCCATTCTGAACCTATCCGGCCATATCCCGCAGTACAATAATAACGGCCCTGTATCTTTTTTAGGGTCATTAGATCACTTCCACAGGGTGCCGGTTACCTGGTTTGCCCATCCATTCCACAGGTTGAAAGCATGACAACACTTTAAGAGCTCTACGTACTTGCTCATATTCTTCCTGGCTTCTTGTGTGGGTAAACAACCATGTCTTCATTTCGTCCGTACTGTACAATTCTCCAGCAATTGCCTGCAGGTCTTTAAATTCAGTCATGTTCTTTTCCTCCGATTTGTGAATCCCACGGAGGCAAATGCCTGCAGAAACAATATATGCCAAGAGTGACATATTAGCGAGTGCGAGTCGTGTTTCGCTGGGGCTTTTGGCTCCAGGGATTCACCTTATTCTGATTTTGTTTAGTGCTCCTTGATTGGAGTAATTAATATGCTTGTTCCGTCATCCGTTACATCCACAGTGCTGCCTTTCTTAAGTTCATACTTATCACGCAGGTAAGCAGGAATGCAGAGAAATGCTCTGTTCTGTGAAGCTAATGTAATTTTTCTTTCAGTCATTGTATATACATATGTATGAGCAAATATTTAAACATTGCTGCTACGTATGTATATACATGAATAAACCAGAATGGACGAAAACAAAAGGTTTTAGATTACCACAAAGAACTCTAGAACAGCTTGATTACCTCATCGAGAAAGGAGCTGCAAGGAATGCAACCGAGGCAATAATAATATCTGTTGAACACCTAGCAACAGAGTATAAAGTGAAAGATAAACTAAAAATAAGTGAAAAAGCTCAAGATTGAGTCCTTTTTTCAATTCTTGCAAACTGTGCATCTCTGCACGCCTTTGAACAATATGGGATAGAAAAATGACCATATTTCTCAGGATAGACACCCACGAATTCACGATATTGTTTTTTGGTTATGTGGATATCTTTATCGCATCTCGGATTCCCACATGGTAGTAAAAATGTATCTATTGAGATGGGTTTCTTTTTTTTCAAGCCGCTTTTATCGCTGTAAATGCTATCAATAGCGTGCTTAGAACTCAAGCCATCACGCATTTTTTTAAATATTCTCGCTTGTTCATCTTTTTTCATTTTCGCAAGAATATGCACATCTTTTTTAGTAATGACTAAATTTTCAGAAAGAATTTCATTGAGTATATCAAGACCAAAATTAGCTACAATCGCGTCTATATCTAAAGAAAAACTTTCTGCACGTTCAACAGTGGATTTGCTCACACTGAACTGTTTTCCCAACCGTTCGCATGTTCTTGCTTCATCATTCTGTGATCCCTTTTTTCGTACCCCGCCGTGTTTCACTTTTTTCAAGGTATATAATTTCCCTATTAAGTAAGTTCGCTGCAATTTGGTTATGTTTCTTTTCGAAAGTTGGTTTTGAATCACCCACTCATTGGCTTCATTTCGGCATTCAAACAGTAATTCACGAACTTGAAAGTTGATGCCATGTTTCTTGCATATTTTGTATCTATTGTGGCCATCAATAAGAATTCCATTCCAGACTACAAGAGGATCTCTACAACCAGATTCAATAATACTCATCTCAAGCCTCTTATATTCATCCTCTTGAAGAGGCATAATCCAATTCTCGAATTCAGGATCAATATTCAAGTCCATAAAAATACTTTCCCTCTGTTTTATAGTAAACTTTTACTCTATTTTAGTAAATATTGCTTATGAAATATCCGATTCATGCACTTCTTTTTACCCGATTTCAAGTAATTGTTTTTTAGCTTTTGTAATGTAACTGGTTTCAAAACTCATTTTACGTTCATTGAACCGAAGTTCTGTTGAATGAAATCATACCATATAGGGCATTCATTGTTTGCCTGTTGGAGTCAAAAAGAAAGAATAGTGAGGGTTTTGAAACAGGCTCATAGTATATTCACGTATCTAAAGGTAATCTTATTTTATTTCTCCATATTACCGAGTAACATTCTTGCTTTCTCGCTCCTCATCACAAGCTGCAATATCTCAGGTAACCTGTCCTCATACTGCTTGATCTCATCTAATGCTTGGCGATCTAGCACAAGAGAGCACTGAGAACAAAACTTATCTGATGGTCTTAGTACATTACTGCATCTCGGACATTTCTTTAAGGTTACATGCCTTTTGTCTTCCTGCTTCAGACCGTACTTCTCATAGATTGCGTCATTCATTTCATGATCTGTGAAGTTTGCATAGATCTTGAACATTTGAGTACTGCCTTTAGACCATCCGGCCCTATGGTTTATTGTTTGTTCGTTGAATCCGTCAAGTATCCAATTTGTAATGGCCTTATGTCTGAATAAATGTGTGTGAATCCTTTTCTTTATTCCTGCACGTGTGGCAATGTTCTTTACAGTAACACGAATTGTTTTATAGCTTAGTGGTTCCCGGTTCTTATCCATGGTTACCCACAGCGGGCCCTCAGTGTCTTCTCTAAGTGGATGCACTGCTAACCACTGTTGCAGGAATCCGGCCGACCACGTGAGAGGCAGTCCTTTAGGTGCACTTGTCTTCTTGCTTCGGCTGGTTGTGCTGATGTAGATCATAGCCCCATATTCATTAGATACAACGTTCTTTACTCTACACGATGCCAGAGCACCAACCCGCATTCCAGAATCAACCAAGACCGCAATAAGAGCCCTATCACGTGGATTTGTGCAGGCTGCTATCATCTTATCTATATCGTCCTGTGTTGGTAAATCAGAAGGCTGCACAGGCGTTTCAACGGATTTTAACTTAATCTGTCTTACCCACTTCGGAGCATCGCCTTCATAAAGAGATCCATAGAACTTTTTGGTAACTTTTTTATAGTTCCTTACTTCCCCAGCCGACAGCTTAACCACATCTTCCAGGTGCATGATGAACATATCAAAATCATTTTGTTCCAGTTGGTCAAGTTCTCCAGGGAAGCCAGTTTCCTGCAAACGTTCTATCATTCTCTTTAACAGATTGAGATAGTTAGTTATGGTGCTCTTTGCGAGTCCTTCCCTTTTGCAGGACATGACAAAATCTTTAACTAACTTTTTGTTACGGTCTGTTGTCTCAAGATCTTCCAGACTATTCATTGCCCGAATAAAACCACTATCATAAGCGTGTACATCGTCTACATTGCGAGTCATTGCGAGTCACTAAAATATATAAACGCTGTCTAGGAGTATAAACTTTTGTTTTATGCTCCCGACCGGAGCACTATAAACTTTTTAAAAGTGTATATAAGCATGTTTACTTATAAGTATATTTATTTTTAGAATTGTTAAATAAAGATAGTCAGCTCCTTATTTCTGTATTTCATTAATAGAAGAACAGAGTACTTCAGCATTTCAAGGCTCTTAGTATAGCACTTTATCTTTCTTCTCAACCTTGCCAGAAAGTGCCTCAATATGCTGTTGTACCCTTCAACAGTATACGTTTAAGCGTTAGATTGTGTATGAATAGTTTCTGGGAGAAACTCTGCATATGCCTTCCAGTGATCAGTCATCACACTATCAATCTCTTTCTCCTCTAAGTATTGCCAAAATTTTTGTCCGGTTTCTGTTCCTCTGCTACCAAAAGAGCAACCGATGAATTTTTCCCAACTTTATCAACAGCAATCCAGATCCAGCAGCATTTTTTGTTCCCGATGTAAGTATGCATCTCATCCAGTTCAACTACAGATATTGCATTTTTACTTTTTAGTTCCTCTACTTATTGACCAAACTTCCTGATCCATTTCTGGACGGAAACATGACTTACTCCTAAAATGCGTCCTATTGAGCGAAATCCTAATCCTTCAAGTTAGAGCTGCAAAGCCCGTCTTTTAACAAAAGGAGAGCTAGCCGTTGATTTTATCTCTACTGAATAGTTATATCCGCAATCATGGAATTGGAACTCTACGATGGCAGCCTGCAGGGAATTTCAGGAAAGTTCTATGCGGATGATGTCTTTTAAACAGAAGCAACGGAACTGGGAGACTTTGAAAAGGGTTTTCTTCATAAAATAAAACATTTTGCAGAAACCCAGTTACAATAGATCTGGATGGCGAGTAACATGATCATTTTCTTTATCTGACAGCTTTGTGGAGAGATCCATTTTTAAAAACAAAGGCAATAAAAGGTCAGCGATCTTTGAACCTCGTTCTGTTACCTGGACTATCCGGCGCATTTGTGTCACCTGAACCTGTATCCACTCCTGATCCTGGCTGTTCTTCGTCTTCTCCATGATACTTTTCATCTGTGTCAGGTTTTTCCACGCCGGTTACAATTAAAATGGCTGCAATTAAAAGCAAAGCTAATATCAAAAAGAATAACTTTTTCATATTTTACCCCATAAAAAAGTATAGCGTGAACTCTATTTATATCTTCCCGTTTTGTAAAAGATCGTCCCTGGATATTTTATGGAACTTTGGTTTATAACTAAAAAAAATATCAGGATTTTTTTCTAAGTATCTCCTCAACGGCAAAGATTAATCATTGGTACATTCACGTTCTTGTTTTTTTATAATATTCTTGGTAGTACAGCATATCCATCTTTTATGCAATAGCAGATGTATTGCTGTAAAAAGAGTCATCATTATGGCCGATCTGTTGTGTATGAGCGTCCATGTAGCTTTTGTGATTCCTATGTATTCCTGATACCTTCCCCGTGGAACACCCGAAGGTATCGCAAAGTACATAACAAATCCTGTTACTGCAACTATCAGGAATAATACGGTCAAAATGATATCTACTGAATAATTTAATTTCACCCTGTTCATTTTTTGTCCTCATTAGAAAATCAATGTTAAGTCAAAACTTGTTTGTGTATATATAAGTTGAACGAAGCAATTGGTTGTAAACAAGAAGATATGGATCTACACAATTATCAGAAGGGGTTAAGATTACAGAAAAGAAATTATCGTTTCAAAGAAGTTCTGATCTCGTGTACACTGAGCTTAATGACTGGATCAAAAAAGAAGCAATTGCTTTATCATTTGATTCTCCGGAAAACTTCAACAATTCCATTGACAGGATAATAGCTTCACTTGATAAAACTGTTGAGCTACTCGGCTTTGGTGAAGCTCTTCACGGAGGAGAGAACATTCTGATACTGCGCAACCGGCTTTTCCAGCACCTGGTTGCGAAGCATGGATACAGTGCCATTGCCATAGAGAGTAGTTTTCCCAGAGCGCGTGTAGTGAATGAGTATATAGCTGGCAGAGGGCCGAATTCTTATGAAGAAATACAGGAAGTAGGATTTAGCCACGGTTTCGGAAGTTTAGAGGCAAATCGCGAACTTGTTGAATGGATGCGTAAATACAATGCAGTTTCATCCCACGGGATAAAGCTTCGGTTCTACGGTTGTGACAGTCCAACCGAAATGATGTATGCTGACAGCCCAAAGCAGATCCTGCATTTTGTGCTGAATTACCTTTCCTCTATCGACAGCACCAGCGGCAGATATTATCAAGAGCTGATAGACCCGCTTCTTGGCAACAATAAGGAGTGGGAGAACCCTGCTGCAATGATGGATCCGGCCAGATCGGTTGGCATGTCACCAAATGCTATTGCACTTCGGATAGCTACAGAGGATTTGATCTCAGAATTAAAAGAAAGGCGTCCGGAAATGATAGCTGAAACCGATGAAAATCACTATCTGGAAGCCGTGCATTATGCCACAGTTGCCCGACAGTTGCTGAACTATCATGCCGTATCAGCCCGGGAATCAGAAAACCGGCTGGTAAGGCTTCTTGGCATTCGCGATGCGATGATGGCGGAAAATCTGTTGCATATTGTATCCAGTGAGCGATCCCACGGGAAAGTTTTAGCTTTCGCACACAACACCCATTTGCAAAGGGGAAAAGCACACATGCAACTGGGCCCACATTCATTAAAGTGGTGGCCGGCAGGAGCACATCTGCATAAGATTTTTGGTCCACGGTACGTTAACATTGGTTCGGCAGTAGGTGTTTCTTATGCTAATGGCATCTGTGAGCCGGAAGAAGGTACTCTTGAATCACTGCTCATCGCTGTGCAGGGGCCTGTCAGGTTCATTCCAACTCATAAAGGACAAGGACTCCCACCTTCGGAGATCGCTGCTCTTCTGACTCGCTCGGACAGTGTGAAAAATCCTACCTACTTCGTACTAACTTCTCAAAGCCTCACAGATTTCGACTGGCTGGCTGTTCTGGATTCAACGACATACAGCCGGGGTGGCCCACAACTTTAATAACAGATGTAAATAAGTAATACTATCAGTTTCTGGATATAATTAAAGATTTATCAGTATATAATTTTGAAGGAGAACTTACAATGACAGTTCTGAGTTTTATTTCATGTAAAATATTACAGGATGAAATAATCTGGTTACTTGAAAACGACTCATCTGTCGATGAGATAATAGTTGTTGAAAATAAAAATATAAAAGAGTTTACAGAAAAGCTTGATATGGTGGACCTTCAGTATAGACTGCTCCGTCTAAAAGATATTAACCAGCTTTCAGATGCTAAAAATCGATCTGATAAATATACTGTGCTGATCTATATTATGGAACTGGGTCTTCATAGCGTTCCAAAAACATTGAAAATCAAGGTATATGAAACTATAAATCTTCTTATTCCTTTTTCCTCCGGGATCTTGCTTTTTTACGGCTTATGCGGAAATGTACTGGGTAAGGTCGAGGAGGATTTCTGTCTGGACGAAGATGATTGCATAATACGGATCTTAAGGGATGATGTCAGAATTGTGGATGACTGCATCGGAGCAACTGTAGGCGGTGGAGTTAATTATCTTACGCTGCTTAAAACCCACAGTAAAGAGCCTGCTTTTTTCTTTACACCTATGTATGCCAGTTCGTGGAGAGAACTACTGGGTATAGATAAACTTCACCGTGATCCCAAAAAAGCACTGGAGTTGGCTAAAATGGTCAACGATCTGGCAGGATATTCAAGGGTTGCAAAGGTCAATACAGGTCTTACCTACGTAAAGGATATAGATGAAAAAATCGAGGAGTATGCCAAATTATTCGGATACACTGTATTTGAGGTCAGTGGTAATCAGAAAATATTTGAAAAATGCTATCTTTCTATGAAATCTTCTCTTCAAAATAAACTTTAAGTATTTAAAAGCAAAATACATTGTGTATTTCATACATAATTATCTACTCCATTTATATATTAAATAATACTCTATTAACTCAGCTGGTATCTTAAACTCAATGGCAAGCCTGGAATATGATTTCCCTGTCAAGTCAATGCTCCCGGAACTAGCAAATACTTAAGGCACTAAAATAAGATATATGGAAATACCTCTTGGTAAAAATCTACGGATTACCTGTGCATAGTCATCAACTAAGCGACTATAGGCAAAATGGAAATAACCGCCGAAAGCACTGGAAGTTGAGGTCTCAAAATAGAGATCGATGCTGGTTATTCTCTCTGCAAATTTCAGAATGCGATTTAGTATTAGCTCTACTAGAGGCGCAACAAGAGTCGTCAATATGCAGGATCCCATAACTTTGTCCGTTATAGGCATGAGAGTTATCATAAAGATGTGTCATTACTTGTATTGAAATTATCTATATGATGGTTTTGCTGTTTGTTTTGCAAAAATTTATATATCTATATTGCATGGTATCTTTTGCTTTGAGAGTGTAACTGTTTTGCGAACATAAGGCTTTTAATGGTATTACTTTGTAACTGCTATTTTCCGTATGCTTCCAGCAAGTGCACCTTTTAGCTTATTTGTAAAGGAAGTGAAATAGTTGTTCAACAGAAATGAATCAACTGCTCCAGTTGAAGCTGGAAAGGAATATGAAGTAACCATTGAAGATATTGCTAAAGAAGGCGACGGAATTGCCAGAGTGAGCGGTTTTGTGATCTTCGTCCCAGGCACATCCGTGGGCGACGAAGTAACCATAAAGGTCACTAAGGTCATGCGCAAGTTCGCATTTGCTGAACTTGTAGAGTAACAATCTGCTCAGATCTTAAGGAAGATCAAAAATTTTGATTTTCCTGATCTCTTTTTCTTTTTAAAAAAAACACTAAATATGTGGGAGTTGGCTTCAAATTATTTCAAGAAGCCTTTGCGGGCAAGCCAGTCTACCTGTGGTCTGGTATATCTCCAGATAACATCGGCTTTTGAATCCTGTATTTCCCAGGGAGTAGCAATGACCAGATCGCCTTCTCTTACCCACATACTTTTTTTCTTGGATCCCGGGATCCTGCCCATACGTACAATACCATCCATGCACTGTAATCTCACACGGTTAGCACCAAGCAGACTGGAAACCGTAGCAAATACTTCATTATCTCTTTGACGGGGAGTACGTACTTTTGTTATTTGTTCAGGGCCGCTGCTTTTATTTTGTAAATTCTTTTTTCGATTATTGCTTCTATAATTTGCCAAACTTATTCCTCCATTTTGTATCTCTATAATGGATAATGGATGCCCTCTGTTTTATCAAGAAGTTTTGGAAAAATTTTCACCGAGATGCTATGAAAATCAACCATGACCACTTCTAACCTCAAGAGCCTTCAGAACAAAACTATAAATTTCATTCAGAAAAAGACAATCTTCAATGATAATTATACAACTTTACTCTGATAATATATATACACTGGCCTAAACTATATAACTTGAACGCATAAGTAGACTGGCAACAGTTAAATAAACCCTCTTGCTTATGCGGCAGAAAAACAACCACAACGTTAAATCAACCCTGTGTTTTAAGACACAGTACTGATGATCAGGTGCAGATCAAGAACTGTGAACACTGATATCAATATCATCTAAGGAGAGATCATCATTTTAATAAAGGTACCTTATGGCCAGGAACATATTGACCTGGATGTTACTATTCCTCATGAGATCATTGCCCCGACCTATGTAAAGGCTGGCAGTGAATCCGAGATCATAGTACAGGCTCTGGAAGAGCCAGTTGGAATGGAATCTTTTGCCAGTTTTGCACATAAGAGCGATAAGTTATTGGTCCTTGTGAACGATGCTACCCGTCCCACTCCTACATCAAAGGTGCTCAGAGCACTATACCCTCTTTTAAAGGAACATCATGATGTAAAATTCCTGATCGCCACCGGGGCACACAGAGGACCTACAGATGACGAGCTAAGATACATCTTTGGTGAACTGCTTGACGAATTCCGTAACAGTATATACGTGCATGATGCACGTAAAGACGAAGATATGGTCTACCTGGGAAAATCAAATAACGGAACCGAGATGTATCTGAACAGGCTTGTCACTGAAACTAAGAACATCCTCGTGATCGGAAGTGTGGAACCGCACTACTTTGCAGGATATACCGGAGGCAGGAAGTCATTCCTTCCTGGGGTTGCAGCATACAGGACCATAGAAATGAACCATATGCATGCTCTTTCAGACAAGGCGGCTCCACTTGCCCTTGAAGGAAATCCAGTAGCAGAGGATATGGAAGATGCCATGAAGGTACTGAAGGACCTGCAAGTATTCTCTATACAGACCGTTCTCACAGCGGATCATGGATTATATGCTTTGGTGGCAGGGGATCTCAAAAAGTCTTTTGAGCTTGCAGTGAAAAAGGCAAACGAGGTTTTTTGTACTCCCTGCAAACGAAGAGGTAATATAGTCCTTACTGTGGCTCCGTATCCCATGGATATTGACCTGTACCAGTCTCAGAAGGCTCTGGAGAATGGAAAGCTTGCACTGGAACAAGGTGGGATCATAATACTCGTTTCCAAATGCAGGGATGGGATAGGAGATGACACTTTCCTTAAACTGCTTTGCTGCGCCCAGACTTCAGAGGATGTTATGCAGAAGATAGCTGAAGGATACAAGCTTGGTTATCACAAGGCTGCCAAGATGATACAAATAGGAATGCATGCACAGATGTGGGCAGTCTCAGATCTTGATGACGATATCCTGGAAATGGCCAGACTTAAGCCTCACACTGGCCTTCAAGAAACTTTTGATAAAGCAATAGATATCACACGAGCTATGGGAAAGGAACCATATGCAGTGATCCTTCCACAGGGAAGTCTGACGGTCCCTCTTGTCAAATGACAGGACCTATGTGATATTTGTGTTGTTGAAGATGTGCCTTTTTCAAGGCTATTTTATATACATGGGTTCTGTTATTCTAAGTACCTGAAGCAATAATATGGTTTTGCTGATCCCCTAATTTTACAGCAGTGGGTTTGCATTCAAGAAAGATTGCAGGATCAAAGTGATTAATATGACAAAATTTGAGAGTTTCAAAGCATTCGATCTATCCCAGAACATGCTGGATGTTCTGGAAAAGAAAGGTTTTTTCAAGCCCACTCCTATCCAGATACATGTCATCCCCCTCTTAATGAAAGGAGACAGGGATGTCATCGGTCAGGCACAAACAGGTACTGGAAAAACTGCTGCATTCGGCATACCCATTATTGAGAAACTGAATGCAAAAACTGGCTCCATACAGGCTTTAGTCCTGACTCCCACAAGAGAACTGGCACTTCAGGTGTCTGAAGAACTTGAATCACTCAAAGGCGATAAGGATATTGCAGTAGTGCCTTTATATGGTGGCCAGACTATCAAGAACCAGCTTAAGATATTGAAATCCGGAGCTGACATAGTTGTAGGCACACCGGGAAGAATCATCGACCATCTGAAAAAAGGGAACATAAAACTGGATTCTATTTCCTATCTTGTACTTGATGAAGCTGACGAAATGCTAAACATGGGCTTCATAGAAGATGTCAAAGAGGTCTTCAGGAGCACAAATGAAGACAAGCAGATGCTGCTTTTCTCAGCAACCATGCCAACTCCTATATTAAAGCTCGCTAAGAAGCACATGAGAAACCATGATTTTGTTTCTGTCTCACAGGATGACCTCATTGCAGTGTTTACTGATCAGGTTTACCTGGAACTTACAGAAGATCAAAAGTTTGAGGCTTTATGCAGGATTATAGACATAAACAATGGTTTTTACGGGCTTGTCTTCTGCAATACTAAAAGTGATACAATTGACATATCCCAGAGGCTGAGTGAGAGAGGCTATGCTGCTGATGCTCTCAATGGGGACCTTACTCAGGACCAGAGGGAGGGCATTCTTAAGAAGTTCAGAACTCAGGGACTCAATATTCTTGTAGCCACAGATGTGGCTGCAAGGGGAATAGACGTATTGGATCTCACTCATGTGATCAATTATTCCTTACCTCAGGATGCTGAGTCCTATGTCCACAGAATAGGCCGCACAGGCAGAGCCGGAAAACAGGGTACTGCAATTACTTTTGTTACCCCCGCTGATTCAAGACGGTTCGAATCTTTCATAAGAATTGCAAATGCTGATGTAAGAAAGGAAAAGCTGCCATCTGCAAAAGAGGTTATAAGTGTCCGAACTAAAAATTTTAAATATGATGTGGGAGAGATCATCAAAGCTGGAGAATATCACGATTTTCTGAAGATGGCAAACGAACTGCTGGACAGGCAACAAGCCAGTGCTGTGGTAGCATCCCTTCTTAAATATTATTTCCAGGACACTCTGAAAGAAGAGCATTATCCTGAACCTGATGCTGATAGTTCAAAGGCAGATAAGGGAAAGATACGACTTTTTATAGCCATAGGTGACCATGAAGGTATGACTCCTGAAAAGTTGCCAGCGTTCCTGAGCAGAGAATCAGGCATAAATGGTCTGGAACTGGATACCATTGAAGTGTTCTCCAAGTTCTCTTTTATCACGGTCCCAAAAAATCAGGCTGATATGCTGCTCAAAAGATTTGTCGACATGAGAAAAAGGAACCGACCTTTTGTGGAAGTGGCAATGAACAGTAATGTAAGGGAAAATAAGTTCAAGTGATCACTGGCTACATATCGTTCATTCTTGTGGTAGCTGCAATCGCATCAGTAATTACTATTTCAAGAGCAAATTCCCACTAAGTCAAAATCTATCCTTGGTAATTGAGGACTTGGTAATTGAGGAGGACAGAATGTCCTCTTAGTTTATTTTATAAGGCTTCCAGTTATTTAGCAGCAATCGTGTTCGCTTTTTCTGTTGCCAACACCTAGTACAACAATCTTTGTTTCCAGTGGTGTTTTCCACCCCACCGGAATAATTTCCTCTTTATTAATATCTATTTTGATATGGTCCGATTCAAGCCCTGCATCTTTCATGTAGCTAATGACCTTGGTTTCTCCAAGGTTGATGGCATAATCAAGTGCTTCCTGATATTCATGGAAAATATTTTTCCCGTATTCGGAAAAGACCAGGAACTCCCAATCAGGAGCTGCCATGGATGCAGGCCTTATCAATACCTCGAATCTTCTTATCCCTTTTGCAGCCAATGCACCGGCAGCATTACCCACATTTGAGTATTCCGGAAGGATGATCTCTGCATCCAGTATTTCCTTCATGTTTTCCACAAAAGCGGTTGTAGGACCCCCTATCAATACCACAGGCACATCCACTTTGAACTTTGCAGGTGACTGAATATCAAATATTTTTCTTATTTCTTTTTTCTCCACTCCTTCAAGGAAAAACGATATGAGGTCACATGCCATGTTCTTTGCAAACTCTGCTTTAATATGCCTTGCAAATTCACATCTGTCCATGCCCACTAATGAACCAAGCAGATCAGCACCGGTATTTGCAGCTTCTACATTCCTTTCAGTATATTCTCCAAGCACGTGTAAAGCATCCGTGAGTGTGAAACCTATTGGCTGTAAAAGCCTTTTTTGAATAAGACTATCCAGTACATTGCTGGCAGGATATTTTTTGACCCGGTTGAATATCTCAGTTATTGATGTTGGGTGCTTTTTCACAGCATCAAGTATCTTTTTTTCCTCATCGGTTATATCCATCACTTCATAATCTGTTCTGAGATAGAACTTCGTTGGCTGATAGTTGATCCCCAACTGCATTTTTGTGGGCATAGGATTTGTTTTAAGCAGTTCAAGGAAATCCGGATAAAGCACAGCGGCTCTGCACAGGGGAACAACTCTCCGGGGACCTATCTTGATGTCTTTTCCTTTCACCCATACATGACTGTCCCCTCCCATTGCAGATGTTTCCATCTTTAGTGCTTTGACCCTGGTTTTCCAGCCACCTACAATAGCACCGGCTTCGCTCATGTCAGGAACACCGTTGTATATAACGGAAATATCTGTACTGGTCCCCCCGACATCTATAACGGCACATGTATCCTTTTTCGCAAGGAATGAAGCACCTACCAGACTTCCTGCAGGTCCTGAAAAGATGGATTCGATGGGTTTTTTGAGCGCACTCTGTATGCCTATGACCGATCCATCGCACTTGAGCATGAATACCTTTGCGTCGATCCCTCTGGATTTTATTTCTATCTCTACATTTGTCATGAACCGCTCAGTTACAGGTATCAGTTGTGCATTAAGTACCGCTGTGACCGCTCTTTCGAAAGCCCCAAGATCCTGGGAGAGTTCATGACTGCAGACCACAGGAAGACCCGTGAGATCCCTGATAATTTCCTTTGCCATTAGTTCATGATCATGGTTACGTATACTGAAATATGAGGATATTGCAAAGGCTGAAACCGTGTTTTTTACCTGGAGGGCAAATTCCTTGATCGATTCGATATCCAGGTTGTTGGTTTCAACACCATTATGGTCGTGACCGCCGCTAACTTGTATAAAATGTTTTGTTGGCAGTTCCTGTTTGATATCATAGTTTCCAATAAGTATCATGGCAACAGGAAAACCTGTACCTTCCAGTATACTGTTTGTAGAAAGAGTTGTGGAAACTGACACAACTTTCACATTTTTAAGGCACAAGGGATCAAGTCCATCAATAGATCGCTTAATACCATCCAACGGGTCAGGATAGCTTGTTAACGCTTTACTTGATTGAATAATGGCATTATCTTCATCTCTCAGAAGAACTGCATCAGTATACGTTCCACCCGCATCTATACCCAGGCTATAACTCATTTTTCCAAACTCCTTATTTCTTTTATTCGAAATTTGTCTAAATCCTGTTTACATATGATATATATATTTTTTGGTCACGCGATTAACAGCGTTAACACATAAACAGCATCTAGAAAAATGTATATTTAAATAAAAAATAAATTCAGCAGATATAAGTATAAAAAAATATATATATGACTGGCGTTTTGACTATAAATGTAATAATAGAGGGGAAAGTATATGGGAACTAATGCATCCGACAAAAATTATACTGATAAATCTGAAAGCACATTGAATAAAGTTACTTACAGAGAAGAGCTGCTTAAAAAAACAATAAATAACGGTCCTGTACTTGCTTGTTTCTGGAAGGCAGGAAACACTACCGTGAAAACATGTCCTATAGAATATATTTCAGATAATGTATCTATTTTTGGTTATACAGTTGAAGATTTTATGTCCGGTAGACTTCTTTATGCTGACATAGTTAATCCTGACGACCTTCCTGAAATAGAGAAGGAATTATCAGACATTTCTCTTGCAGGTGGCAATGTCTTCGTCAAGGAATACAGAATAATGACAAAATCCACAGAGGAAAAATGGGTGAAAGAGCAAACGTTCATCCAGCGCAATGCTGAAGGCGTTGTGACCTATTATTGCGGCATGATCTTTGACATAACAGAACAGAAGAACAAAGAAATGGCTTTAGAGAAAGCATTGAGAGAACAACGGTTCCTGGAAAATTCCATAAATATGAGCTCTACTATGGTATTCCTGTGGAAACCAGAGGAGTTCCTGCCTGCAGATTATGCTTCTGCGAACGTTTCAAGGCTGGGTTATTCAGCGGATGACTTTGTGCTTGGTCGTATAGTTTATAGTGATCTTATCCATCCTGATGACTATGAAATGGTTAAAGATACGATCATAGAAAAGTGTGGGAATGACTGCGACAATTATACTCAGGAATATAGAGTTATATCAAAGGATGGAAAGATGTTCTGGGTAAATGAAGAGACCTTTATACTGAGAGATAACGATGGTAATATAACTCATTTACAGGGAATCGTCCAGGATATCACAAAGCAGAAAGAAAGTGAGCTTGCACTCAGAGTAGCGCTTGACAGGCAGGCTGAGCTGCTGGACAGAAAGCAGGCCCTTGAAACAATTGTCAACCATAGTCCTGTGATCGCTTTTCTGTGGAAGGCAGGTAGTGATGATGAAATGGAGCTCTGGCCAGTTGAATTCGTTTCGGATAACATAACTAATTTCGGATATTCTGTTGAAGATTTCATTTCAGGGGAGATCCTTTATGGAAACATAATCCATCCTGATGACCTTCTCGATGTGCAGATAGAACTTTCTGATATTTCCCGTGAAGGTGGTACTGTTTTCGTTAAAGAATACAGGATAAGAACAAAGTCAGGAGAGCAGAGATGGGTGGAAGAGCAGACGTTCATCCAGCGCAACAATGAAGGAATTGTGACCCATTACCAGGGTGTCATCCAGGATATTACAGCAAGAAAGAAAAGTGTATACTAAATGAAATATTCGATACTGTATCTTATATCTTCGGCCTGAGGCTTCCGTATGGCCCCTTCTGGATATTACATTGAGTGAACCTAGCTATTATTTGCTATATACTCTTCGTGGAACATCTTGACAACCAACAGGAAATAAGATAATAGAAGAGGCCCCACCACCAAACCTATGAGTCCGAACAGGTTGATACCAATGATTATACCCAAAAGCGATATCATTGGATGAAGGCGTCCAAGTTGTTTCTGAATGAAGGGTCGGATAAAGTTATCTATGGAGCTTATTATTATTCCAGTGAAGAGCACGCCTACAGCAGTGAAGTAGTCCTGCTGGAGCAACTGGATGATGGTCGCAGGAAACCAAACGATAGTCGCACCTATCAGAGGGAGAAAAGAAAACACTGCTGCTACCGTACCCCACAGTATCGCACCCTGTATACCCAGGAGGAGGAAAGCTATCGTAAGTATCCCGCCTTGTATCAAAGCGATGATAAGAGATGAAACAAGAGTTGTCTTCACAACAACTCTGAACTCATCCAGTAATTTGTCAGCATTTTCCCTGTTAAAAGGGATGGCTGAATAGAGGCTTTTGGCAAAATCCGAATCTTCTCCTGTCAGCAGGTAGTATAAAAGAAAGAACATTATAGTAAATTCGATAGCACGCTGTCCCAGACTTTGGACTGCACCAAGCAATGCTCCGCTGCCATAATTGGCAATGGAGGAAACCAGCTCCACAACCTTTGTTTTTATATCCAGGTTCACTGGCAATCTTTCAAGATGCAGGCCCTCCAGAAAAACACGTACAGATTCAGCATATACAGGAATAGAACCTACATAATCCAAGGCATTTTGTAATTCTATTGCTATAGTTGATATTAGGAAATACATGGGTACCAATATAAGAATAAACGACAGAGCAATAGACAAAATGGCTGCAAAACTTTTTGGTACATGTCCTCTTCTAACCATAAGACGATACACAGGACGCAACAGGACGTAGAGGATAAAAGCTCCCAGAAATGCATTAATGTATGGCAATAGAGCATGGGCCAGCACCACTGCAAGTGCGGTCAATATAAGAAGTGCCATGATCATTTTTATGGAGAGTTCCATAAGGGTCATTATGCATCAATGGTATAAAATAGTAACAGTTTGTTTGCAACAAGTTGACAGGTAATAATTGCAATGAAATATAAATTCCGCTTGAATTCACTCTTTTGATCCTGAAATAACCAGATACGTTCTTTTATTTACTGATGGGATCATTACAAAGATAAGAGAGTAAAAATAACACAATTCGAAAGCATAGATCATAATAGGCATATTTTTCTTGACACAAAAAACAAAGGGTTGACCAAGATACACTTTAATTTAATTTAATTTAATTTAATTTAATTTAATTTAAATTAATTTAATTTCATTTTCATTACTTATTGTACGATTATTTTTGATAGAACCGCTATATAACTATATAAAGGCTCTCATATATTAATATGAATATTTTTATATAGTATTAGCCATATAATAATCTTTAACCGAAGGTTAGTAGGTGAAAAACGGTGGGCTTAATAGACAGAGACTCATATACGGAAAAAAGACATAAGACTAATGCAAAAAGCATTTCAGTAGATGAGTTTATACAGCCTCACTTTAGTGGAGCTGTCAAGAAAAACGGTAATCAAATGTAAACCTCTACTTCATGTTTTTTGAAAATTGTTGGTCTGCATCTTTATATGAAGTCCCCTGTCTATGCCTGAGAGATGGTCTCCAGATCAAGTATGAACATCTGAGATATTGTCTCTTACTGTAGATTTAAATAAAAAGTTAGTATCTCCTGTCCCCAAATATTGAAGACCCAATACGCACCATTGTGGCTCCTTCCTCTACAGCTATCCTGTAATCGTTGGACATGCCCATTGACAATTCCTGGATATCAATGTTAGCAGATTTTTTCTGCTGCATCTCGTCAAACAGGCTCTTCATCCTCCTGAAATATGCACGTGTTTTCTCAGGAGCTTCAAAAGGAGGTATGCACATTAATCCCTGGACATTGATGTTCCTGAGCTCACACATATCTGCAATCACCCGTGGGATCTCACTCTCTGCAAAGCCGAATTTCTGGGGCTCATTGCCAATGTTTATCTGCAAGAAGACCTGCTGCACTTTGTCCTTTGCCCTGGCTTTTCTATGGATCCTTTTTATCAGCTTCAGAGAATCGACCGACTGGATCACATCAAAGAACTCAACGGCTTTTTTCACTTTTCCTGACTGTAAATGACCTATGAAGTGCTTTTCACACGGTAGCAGATCATCACGTTTTTCCTCATATTCCTGGACCTTGCTCTCTCCTATTATTGTGGCTCCGGCCCTTATGGCTTCATTGATCTTTTTCGGATCCACCGTCTTGGTTACACAGACAAGTTTTGTCTTTCCAAGTTCTATAAGGATGGTTTTAATGTTTTCCTCAACTGTCATTAAGTTCCCACATTTTTCTTTTAGGTGTTTGATCAGAGCTATATAAACTAAATGCAAGGAGTTTGATATAAAAGTTCGTTTGGTTCAGATCTATAGATATCCTCTTTTTTGATTGATCTTTATATTGCCATATTAGACAATTTACAATTTCCTGATTTTTCTAAATCCCCTATAATGTTTTATTTTTTACTAGTTCTCAGGTGGTTCTAATAAGTGCATGAACCTTTGAACATATCCCTGAGTTAAAGCTTGGTATATATTTAAATATAATAAAATATAATTAAAATTATTACAATAATTCTGAGATAAAGGGTGTCAATGCTATGAACGATGAAAAAGGAAAGATCAAGTACGTACTCCTGGCAGCAGTTGCATTAATTCTGATTAGCGTGTTCTGGGTCTATGCAAATTTTTCATTGCTCGGACCAAAAGACCTTGGGGTCAGTTATACTCATGAGGACTATGTAAGTGCTCTGGAAAAAACAGGCATTCAGGTAGAATATGAAGGCTTGAGCGGAGAAGCACTGGAAGAGTACAAGAAGAGCGCCGAAAAGAAATCGATTCATGATTATAATTTCGAATTCTCAGAATATGAACAAAAAGAATTCACTTTGACCAATGAAGAGGCAACTGCTCTCTTAAATGAGCTTGCACCCGGTTTCTGGTGGTTCGATAATCTGCAGGTGAAGGTCCTGCCTGATGGGACCATGGAAGGTTCAAGCACGGCTGACATAAAGAAGCTTAAGAAGGATCTGTATTCGGATGTTGCAGACGATGTGCCTCTTCCGCTGCCCGATACCCTGAACATCTATAGTAAAGGGCAGATCAGCATTACGAACAATCAGCTAAGTGGCAGTCCCGAATCATTCAATCTGGGAGCAGTCCCGCTTCCTGATAAATATCTGGAGGAGGAAAATGTGGACACGATGGAAGAATATTTCTCCCGTATCTATACAGTAGTTCCTGGGCTTGAAATAAACAGTCTGACCTCTAACTCAGAAGGTGAGTTCGTATTTGACGGAGTCATTCCGCAAAAAGTATCCGTTACTGCAAAATAAGACATGAGGTTTTGGAATTGAAATATCTGATGATCAATGGAAAAAGAGAGGAAATACCTCCTTTTCCACACCATAAGGCTTATATATACAGATCAAAGCAATTCTTTTTTGCTAAGAGTATAGCTACTCATTTAACAATGGGTGATTTTGTAACTTTAAAAGAGCTCTACAATGGATTTAAAAATAAAAGTTCTGTTCCAAGGGTCCTTCTTGTAGACCCCACCAGTAATTGCAATCTGAAATGCAAAGGATGCTGGTCCCAGGATTATGAAAGAGGTCATAACATCTCGTATGAGAAGTTCGATAACATATTGGATCAGGCTGAGGCATTAGGTATAAGGGATTGTCTGATGACCGGTGGTGAACCTTTGCTCAGAAAAGATGACATCCTTAAATTGTGTAGAAATCACAACCAAATGACATTCGGAGCATTTACTAACGCGACCTTGATAGATGAAGAGCTTGCCGATAAAATGGCCGAGCTGGGGAACATGAATGTCTTCATAAGCATCGAAGGGACAAAAGAAGAAACGGATTTCAGAAGAGGAGCAGGTGTCTATGATAAGGCCATCAGGGCCATGGATATTTTAAAATCCAGAGGTATTGCCTTTGCTTTTTCTTCCTGCTATCATGCAAAGAACTACAGGACAATAGCCAGCGATGCATTCCTTGATCACATGCGTGAAAAAGGTGCCTGGTTCGGCTGGTTGTTCCAGTATATTCCGGTTGGGAGCGATGCCGATACTTCTTTGGTATGTACCGCTAAGCAAAGAGCATATGTTCACGAAAGGATCATGGACTACTGTATAAAACATGACTATGTTATCATAGACTTCTGGAACAATGGCCATCTGTCTTTTGGCTGTATTGGTGCAGGTGTGGGTTTTGCTCATATCAATGCCAGAGGGGATGTTGAACCCTGTGCATTTTGCCACTATTCGGATTCTAACATATATGAAGTATCACTTGCTGAAGCTTTGAGATCCAAATTCTTCACCGCCTTTAGAAATGCTCAGCCGTTCTCACAAAACCCTTTAAGGCCCTGCCCCTTGATAGATAATCCGCAAGCTATCATTGATGTGGTCAATGCCGGCGGTGCAAGATCTACCCATCTGGCCAATCCCGAATCCGCCGAAGCTCTTGCAGAAAAAAGTTTTGAGCGGGCCAGAGAGTGGGAGAGGAAATCAGAAGAATTATTCGGAAAAATGCCTGATCATATCCGGAAGAACTTTCCTCTGTTCTTGAAGTACTATGCATTTAAAAAAGGAATAACCGATGCCAGAAGAAAGTTTTGATGCTGAAGTTCACTATAAAGGTGATTTTTTTGACTGGATCGTACTGGTCCATGGTTTCGGGGGCAGTGCAAGAACCTGGAAAAGGCAGATAGGTTTCTTTGAAAACTATTATAATCTGCTTGTGCTGGAAATGCATAAGAGAAAAGTGGATGAACGCCTCGTTCTGGATAAAGTCTGTAAGCTTATAGCTAACACTCTGGCTCATTATAAAATCGGGCAAGCTCATTTTCTGGGATTTTCCTTTAGTTCATTGATATGCTTACGATTCGCGGTACTATATCCTGAAGCAGTAAGATCGCTGATCATGGGTGGAGGGATCATCAAATTCAATTTAAGAACAAGGTCTTTGCTTTTTCTGGCAATAACCTTCAAAAGAATGATCAATTATATGCTGCTTTACAAATTTTTTGCCTACATCATAATGCCTAAAAAAAATCATAAACTTTCAAGAACTATATTTGTGAACGAAGCAAAGAAATTAGGCTACGAGGAATTTTGTAAATGGGTCGATATCATTCCCCAGACAACAAAAGGTCTGGAATGGATCTATGCATTGGATGAAAACATTGAGGTCCTTTATGTTTCAGGCAATGAAGACTATCTTTTTTTGAAAAACACTTTAAAGTACAGTAAGAATATCCGTAATTCCAGGGTCGAAATAATCGAGAACTGTGGGCATGTATGTTCGATAGAACAATATGATAAGTTCAACGATATTGTTTTAAGGCATTTGAACCCAAACGGATACATGGGAATCTGTAGCAATGCTCATGTACAACAGGGATATAGACCCTATAACCGCTGGGAACATGGGAAACATAGAGAAATTCCGGGAATCATCTATTAGAATTGTGTGTCATGTTATCTTGGATGCACTATATCACAGATATGAAAATGGGCTCTGTAGCAATGCTACTTTTGATTTTATTTTGAACTCATGATCGCTCTGTAGAAAACCTATATCTTAATGGATCGCATACACTACTTATTAATTATCCCTATGAGAAGAACAATAATTCAACTGATATGCTGTTTGTTCCTTATCTCTGTCTGTTCTTTGGGCTGCATAGATACAGAAAAAGAACCTAACAGTATAGGACATGGTACTGATGTCATATATCAGATATCAACTATTGATGCATTGCTGGAAGGTATGTATGAAGGAGATCTTACGATAGGCGAATTAAAGCAACATGGAGATCTGGGGCTTGGGACATTCAATAATCTTGATGGGGAAATGGTGTTGCTGGATGGTATTGTTTACCTGGTGAAGGCTGATGGCGTAGCATACAGAATGAACGACTCCGTAAAAACACCTTTTGCAGTTGTGACAAAATTCGAGAACGATATATCTGGAACAATAGACAAGGAAATGAAAGATACGGAACTTAACGGATATATTGGAACTTTAATGCCGAGCAAAAACCTGATGTATGCCATAAGAATAGATGGCGATTTTAGTTACATGAAGACCCGTAGTGTTCCAGCGCAGCAAAAACCATATCCCAGACTTGCAGAAGTTACAAAGGATCAGCCAACGTTTGAATTTGAAAATGTCTCTGGCACAATAGTGGGCTTCTGGCTTCCGCAGTATGTTGAAAATGTAAACGTTCCGGGCTATCACCTTCATTTCATTAACAGTAACTTGAGTGCAGGAGGCCATGTTCTGGAATATATGATCAGGTCAGGAAAAATAGAAATAGATGTTACAGATGGTTTTTTCCTCCAGTTTCCTGCAACTGTGGGATTCTTAAATGCTAATCTAAGTGAAGATCTGACAGAGGAACTTATACAAGTAGAGAAATAAATTTAAAAAAAATAGATTTTTTATTTTTCAGGCGTGCAAAAGTAATATTATGTGTGCACAGGTTGTGCATACTCATTTTCCTATATCCTCATACCACAGGTCCGGTCTGTCCCTGATGAATCTCTCCATCATTTCTATGCATTCATAGATGCGCAGATCTGTCACCTCCACACCATGTTCCCTCATGAATTCCGCACCACCTGGGAAATTCTTCGACTCTGCCACTATAACTTTTTTTATACCGAACTGCACGACAGCACCTGCACACAGATAACATGGCATCAATGTTGAGTAAAGGAGAGTATCACTATAGCTACCAAGGCGTCCAGCATTGCGGATACAAACGATCTCAGCATGTGCCAGTGGGTCGTTTTCCTGTACTCTCATGTTATGGCCCCGGCCAACTATCTGCCCGTTCCTTACAAGTACGGATCCGATGGGGATACCTCCCTCTGCAAGCCCTTTCTTTGCCTCCTCGATGGCACACTGCATAAAACTGTCCATGATCTTTGTCTCCTAAGTTAATTTATGACCAATAAGGTTCAATGGCGAATTTTGAACTTTTATGATATTCACCCTGTGCTTTTCCATCAACAATAGTCCTTATTCTATTTAGTTTGAAGCAATGGGGACATCTGCAGATGAATTTAAGACTGGTGATAACTCCAAAGAACTCTTTTTGACAATTAAAGCAACATACGATTATATTCATTTTCAACCCCCAGGAATATAGGCTGTGTAAGTATTTAATGGTATTATTGTTATGAGCTAGTAACTAAAAGTTACCTGATGTGAAGATGGCACAGTTGAAGAAACAATAAATCATGCAAGGATTTAAAGTGTGAGCGAGATAACTCGCTTCACTTCTTTTCAGTCATCATTTCTGGAACATAGGCACGCTTAAGAAAAGAGATGATAAAAATCCTATTGTTCCTAAGATCATTGTATTCGTTTCCCCTAAGATTAGCAGGTATGTCGAAACCAAAGCTATCACTACCAGGAACAGGTTCTTGGTCAATCTGTCAAGCAGCCGGTATCTTTTCATCTTGTATGTGCTTTCCTGAAGTTTTTCGAATCTGTATCCACGGATGGTCTCAATAACATCATTGACACCAGCAGGGAAGTTCCTGAAGATCTCCAGATATCTGTCTCCTTCAAGCTGAACTGCTTCAAAAGCTTTTTTAGGAGCGTATCGGTCCCTTATAGCCTTTGAGATAACGGGTTTTGCTCCATCCAGCAGATTAAATTGCGGATCAAGGTCAAGACAAACAGATTCTATAAGCAGCAAGGCTTTTTCCAGGGTTGAGAATTCACTTGGCAAGGACATGTTATATTTCAGAGCGATCTTCGCATAATTATCGCTTTGCCTTTCTCCAAGCCCATATTTCTGGTCAGCTATCAGATCGTCCATGTCCCTTCTGAACCTGCCGATATCAACTTCCTCTTTACGTAGCTTCCCTATCTTCAGAAAAGCATCCGTAGCGATCTCCACATTTTCCGCATACACTCCGTAGAACAGATTTAGCATATCACGCTTAAGCTCGCTGTCCAGCTTACCCACCGCACCAAAATCGATGAAAGCTATTTTTCCGTCTTTTACGAGAATATTTCCGCCATGTGGATCGGCATGATAGAACCCATCGATGTATACCTGCTTCAGATAACTGCCAGCAATGAGCTTAGCATAGTGTGTTCTGGTACTCTGGTCCACATCATTCAGGTCTTTGACCTGCACACCCTCTACAAAATCCATTACAAGGATACTTTCCCGGCTGTAATCGGTATATACCCTGGGAATCAAAACATCCTCCTCATCTTTGCAATTGTCATAGAACCGGATCATATTCCTGGCCTCTATCCGATAGTCCAGTTCACTGGTAAGCACTTCCCTGAATTCCCTCAGGAACGCATCCACATCGAAATTATTTCCAAGGCCAGCGATCTTTACTACAAGTGGCTTCATATCATCAATGATAGCAAGGTCAAGATTTATGATGTCAATGAGTCCGGGACGGGATATTTTCACAGCTACTTCCTTCCCGTTCAATACTCCTTTGTATACCTGTCCAATAGAGGCGCTTGCAATAGGTTTAGTATCAAATTCCTCAAAAATCTCAAGTATATCCTGGACCCCATAATTAATATCCGTATGTTCGCCCTTGTCGCTAAAAGCATTGCACTCACAACCAGTTTCAAAAGAAGGTCTCATCCGGCTGAAATCCAGTGGCTTGACTTTATCCTGCAATTTTTGCAGTTCAATTACATATGTCCTGGGAACAACATCTGGCCTCCTGCTAAGCATCTGTCCAAGCTTTATGAAACTGGGGCCGAGCTCTTCAAATGCATCACGGAGCTTTGCAGCACCTCCACGGTTTTCCATATCAAGACTACAAGTGCATTTACTATTGGATATGTAATTCTGTTTTATATCTTTGTAAAGCAGGAAAAACAGGTTGTATTTGATGAAAACACGAATAATTGTGATATATCTGCGAGTTTTTTTGAACATTCGATCATAATCATGTTTTTTAGTAAATATATGTTCTCCATCTTCTCAAGCATCACCTTGGGCAAACTTTTTATTGTGCTGCGCAAACCAATATCTGTGCATAGCCATAATGTTGAGTGCATTGTGTACTGAGTTCATCGGAAGTACTGTGGTAAGGATAGGTGCTGTCTATGAAGTGGAGATATCTGGGAGTTATTGGTCTTATTGCGTTTATTGTACTATGGGCAGGTTACACTCAACTGGGACTGCGTCCATCTGTGAGCGATGGAGATCCTGCTAATATAAAGCTGCCACCCGGTTTTGAGATGGAAGTGTTTGCAGATGGTCTCGGCGATAGTTTAATATCTTATCCGGGCCCTGCTCCCGGTCCTCGCATGATGTTGATGAAAGATGGTATGGTTATGGTGTCCATCCCAAACAAGGGTCTGATAGCAGTGCTTCCTGATCTGAATAAAGATCATAAGGCCGATAGCGTGGGAGTGTTCATAGATGGCTTGAACCGGCCTCATGGTCTGGACTATTACGATGGCTGGTTCTATATAGCTGAAGAGGACAGGGTCATCAGGGTGAAAGATGCTGATAATAACTTTGTTGCAGAAAAGGAAACCATTGAAGTACTGATAGATGATATCCCCACTGGAGGACATTCTACAAGAACGGTAAAGGTCCACAATGGGAGCCTGTACATGAGCGTGGGTTCGTCATGTAATGTGTGTTACGAGATGGATGCCAGAAGAGCAGCCATAACACGCTGTGATCTGAACGGTAACAATTGTACTGTGTTCGCCTCAGGCCTGAGGAATGCCGTTGGCATGACTTTTCATCCTGTCACAGGCCAGTTGTATGCTACAGAGAATGGCAGGGACTGGCTGGGTGATGACCTTCCGCCGGATGAGATCAATCTGGTGGAAGAAGGTAAAGATTATGGCTGGCCTGTATGTTATGGTAAGAACATACATGACATAGATTTCGATAAGAACACATATATCCGGGATCCTTGTGCGCATTCTGTATCCAGCCTGATAGACCTTCAGGCTCATTCAGCTCCACTGGGACTTAATTTCTATTATGGCACTTCGTTCCCTTCAGAATATTTTGGTAACATGTTCGTATGTTTCCATGGTTCATGGAACAGGCAGGAAGCTACAGGATATAAGATCATACGTATAAACATGACCGATCTGACAGTTCATGATTTTGCCACCGGCTGGTTCCAGAATGGTAATGTACTTGGCAGGCCTGTGGATGTGATAGTCAGTGAGGATGGTTCGCTGTTTGTAAGTGATGATAATGATGGCCGGATATACAGGATATACTATGCTGGTTGATCATCATGTTTTATCTGACACAGGATTCAACATATTTATCATTCAATAAAGAGAACTGGTGTAAAGGAAGATAGTAGATAAAGACGGTAGAGAAAGATGGCAGATACTGATATAATTAGGCATTTGCGACCCGCAGATCATATAGCTATGCTCTATACTACTACCTTTGAGCTGATCGACACAGTGACAAACTATGTGCAAGCCGGTATAGACCATGGTGAAAGCTGTGTCATTTACATGCCCTCAAAGCTGGCAGAAGAAGCCATTGATGCATTTACGGAGGCTGGCATGGATGTATCTGATCTTATGGTGAAGGGTCAGCTCCAGCTAATACCTTTCGGTATCTTACCATCTGCTTCACAAACAGTTGACTTCCTGAGACCAGATAAATTAAAAAAAGCCAGTGATAAAGCAAAAAGTGCCGGATATCCGGGACTTCGGGTGATGTCGTGTTTTGTCGAAATAGCTAAGGAAGAGTGGTCATTTTTCCTCTCTCACGAAAAGGATGTTCAGCAGGTGATCAAAAAGAGCGATGCCGTTATGATAAGTGCTTTTCCACTGGATTCTCTTTCCGGTTCCCAGACGCTGGATGTGCTGGAAATGTATGATAAAGTGATGATAAGAAAACAAGGCAAATGGTCATTCATAAGCACACATCAGGGTCAAGTTCAGACAGATGCCCAGTGCTCTGAAAAACTTGATCTTTACAGGAGCATCCTTGACAGGATATGGACAGGTTTGTGGGTTATGGACAGGGATGACAAGGTCATCTTCTTTAATCCGGGCATGGAAGTAATTTCGGGGATTTCCAGAAAACAGGTACTTGGCAATGATCTGTTTGATTTCGTAAAGGATATGGCTATAGATGCAGGTGAAAAGTTCCTTAATATCTTCCATAAAGCAAAGGACACCAGGAAAGCCTTATCGTATGATCTTTTGCCATTTGTGAATCCAGAGGAAGGACTGCTGTATCAAAGCGGTGTCATGTATCCTCTTTTTGATAGCTCTGGTGAATATGAAGGTATGGCGGGAACGGTAGAAGATATCACTGAAAGGAAAAGGGCAGAAGAGGCATTGCTTGCAGCTGAGGAGAAGTATCACCTGATATTTGAGAACTCTCCTATTGGCATATTTCATTTCGATGATAAGGGAACTATCACTCACTGCAATGACATGTTCCTGAAGATTGTGGGTACTACGAGGGATAAGCTCATAGGTTTCAACATGGTCAATTCTATCGAAGATGAAAAGATGGCTGAGGCTGTGCAGGCAGTGCTCTCGAGGCAACTGGGACACTATGAAGGAGAATACAGATCAGTTATAAGCAGTAAGCTAACATCTATAAAGGCTGATTTCAGTCCCAATATATCTCCTGATGGCAGGCTTCTTGGAGGCATAGGGATATTTGAGGACATCACGGAAAGGAAAAAAGCTGAAGAGGCTTTGAAGCTCGATGAGTTAAGATTGCAGGCTCTGCTGGAGTTGAGTCAGATGGTCAATACTTCCCTTAAGGAAATAGCCGACTTCGCTCAGGAAGAAGCAGTGAGACTCACTCAGAGCAAACTGGGATATATTGCATTCCTTAATCAAAGTCTGGAAGTTCCGGGCCTGGGGTCTACATATCCTACACAGAGCAGGTTAGGTTATATGGAGTTCCTTAACGACAAGCAGACGTTGTTATCCATGTATACCTGGTCAAAAAGCTCTTGGTCAAAGAACACTATGCAAGAATGTAATATTGGAGATATGAAACTCGATTATTCTTTAGCGCATATAGGACTATGGGGGGAAGCTATCAGACAACGCAAATCCATCATTACTAATGATTATGCTGCACCAAATACATTGAAGAAAGGCTATCCTAAGGGTCATGTTGAGATCAAGCGGCATATGAGCATTCCGGTATTTGAGGATGACAGAATAGTGGCAGTGGCAGGTGTGGCTAATAAGGTTGAGGATTACGACGAATCCGATGTACGACAGCTTACACTGCTTATGGCAGGTATGTGGCGGCAGGTCCAGCGCAAGAGGGCAGAGGATAGCCTCAAAAAGTATGCTGAGGATCTGGCTAAGGCAAACGAGGAGCTTTCAAAGGCAAATGAGGAACTGAAATCCCTGGACCGCATGAAGGATGAGTTTTTGTCCAATGTAAGCCATGAGTTCAAGACACCTCTTACATCCATCAGGGGGTATAGCCAGCTTGTACTTGATGGGACGCTGGGTGATATCAACGGCCAGCAAAAAAAAGCTATGGATACTGTCATACGCAATTCGGACAGGCTCAGGCGTCTTGTGGATTCACTGCTTTACCTTAGCAGAGCGCAGGTAGGAAAAATGAGCTACTATTTTGAAAAGCTTCAGCTTGCGGATATTATAAATAATTGTATCAATGATCTGCTTCTTCAGGCAAAAAACAAAGGTATTGTCCTTCGAGCAGAGATGGAAGATATCCCACCGGTCAGAGCAGATAAGGATAAACTTACAGATGTGCTGACAAATCTCATTGATAATGCTCTTAAGTTCACTTCCGAGGGAGGGCAGGTCATTGTGTCTGCAAGAACAGTTTCCAATGGGATCCATATAGAGGTCAAGGATACAGGTATAGGCATACCTGCGGATCATATCCCGCATCTTTTCCAGAGATTCTATCAGGTCGATTCTTCGATGAGCAGAAGATATGGAGGCACAGGACTGGGATTGTACATATCCAGGACCATAGTGGAAGCACATGGAGGAAAGATCTGGATAGAGAGCAAAGAAGGCATGGGGACCACAGTGCACATGGAATTTCCCAAATGGCAGGAAGAATAAAGTGCTCTATACTGCTTTATACTGTAAAACAAGTGAAAAGGTGTTATAATGAAAGTGATAATCATTGGTGGATTTCTGGGAAGCGGGAAAACTACAACATTGCTCAGCCTTGGAAGGCACATGGTGGAAAAAGGCCACAGGGTTGCTATAATAGTGAACGAGATCGGAGAAGTGGGTGTGGATGGAGAAACGTTGTCAGGTTCCGGGCTCATTGCAAAGGAACTTACAAGCGGATGTATCTGCTGTACACTTAGGATCAGCATGGAGTACACATTGCAGACCCTGGAAGAGGAATATGCTCCGGATGTCCTGATCATCGAGCCCACTGGAATTGCCCTACCCTTGCAGATAAAGGAACATGTGGCTTTGATGGAGTTGTCTGACCTTTCGTTTGCTCCGGTAGTCACTATCGTGGATGCCAGCAGGTTCAATGTGGAACTGTCCCAGGTACCAAAGTTCATAGCGACACAGATAAAAGAAGCTGAGATATTGTGTGTGAACAAGATCGATCTTGTGGACAGTGAAACTCTGACCAGCGTAACTGGGAGGCTAATGGATCTCAATCCGGATGCTCTTTTCGTGGAGTTCTCTGCCAGACAGGCAGATGCACAGTTCATGAAGTTCATCGACCTGCTGGCAGGAGAGGGCACTGCCCGTCAGACAGGTGAGAACAGAAATTCCATTGAACTTTCTCAGGTATCGAGTTATTCGGGAAAATATTCCGTTGACACCCAGGATCTGGACAGGGAAGATGTGGCAGCTATGATCCTTACAATACTGGAAGAAGTAAAGGAAAAGATAGAGTTGCTCAATCCTTCATTTATAGGTCATGTGAAGATCTCCCTGAGTTTGGGGAAAGATCTGGTCAAAGGCAGTCTGACATCTTCCCAAGGGCATCCTTTGGTAGAACTACTTGAAAGTTCAGGGCAGGAATCCAACCATTTAAAGTTCCTGTCAGCTGTTACGCAGCTAAGTAAACCAGAACTTGTACATATCATTGATTCTGCCATCCATAGCAACCTGGAGAGAAAACATGTGGTATATGAGGCAACAGATCCTGTAACAGGTCTTATCAATCTGAAAGGAAAGTAACTGATTTTCCATTATTCATCTTTTAATTCTTTTTTTCTTCGATTCGCTGCAAGTATTTTTCCGCTAAACAAAACCGGAAAGCATTATAAATATGAAGGAGCTATGATATATCATATAAGTAAAAGTTGATTTTTTACTCAGAAGGGATGGTATCTTTGGGTGTAAAGCTAGGTGATATAGTTGCAGTAGAGTATATTGGTACTATTGATAACGGTGAAATTTTCGACAGCTCCGAAAGTCAGGGTGGTTCTCTGGAATTCACAGTTGGCGGGGGTCAGGTTTTACAGGGTTTTGAGGAGGCTGTTGTGGGTATGGAGATCGGTGACAAAAAGACCATAAGACTTGAACCTTCCGAAGGCTATGGAGAATATAGCAAAAATCTGGTAGAAACTATTCCCAGAGATTCCATTCCCAATAATGAGAGACTGACCGAGGAAACCATGCTGCTGGTAAGCCTGCCGGATGGGGCCAAGATGCCGGCCTCTATAACCGCTATCACTGGGGATACTGTGACGCTGGATATGAACCACCCATTGGCGGGTGAAGTGCTCCATTTTGAAATAACGCTTGTGGGGATCAACTGATATCTTTTTTTATAATCTCAGCAAGAACGTAGTCTTACTTGCAGCGCATTGGTTCTAATATGGGAACATTCCAGAAGATCATGACAGATAATTTTAAGACTTATTAATAATTACTATCAACCGAGTGTATGTTTGCCCGCATTTTTTCAGGCATTGAAATATAAGGAAGCTTCTCATGTCTAAAAAAACGAATCTTTCTATCGTAATCCCGGTTCATAATGAGGAAGAAAATGTAGTTCTGTTGTACAAAGAACTTATGAATATAATTCCTGCATTGGATCGGACATATGAAATTATATTTATAGACGATGGTTCTACTGACAACACTTTTGAAAAACTGAAGGATATAAAAGAGGATCATCTCAGAATAATCCTATTCCAGCGGAACTATGGAAAGGCTGCAGCACTTTCTTGTGGTTTTAGAGAAGCTAAGGGAGAATATATCATTACTATGGATGGAGATCTACAGGATGATCCTAAAGAAATTCCCAAATTCCTGGTATCTCTTAATGACTACGATATGGTATCCGGTTGGAAGTTCGAACGAAAAGATGCAATGAGTAAAAAAGCTTTTTCTAAAATATTTAATAAATTGACACAAATATTGACGGGTATAAATATCCATGACTTCAACTGCGGATATAAAGGATACAGAAGTTATGTTGTGAAAAATATACATGTATATGCAGAATTCCATCGATACATTCCTGTACTTGCACACTGGAAAGGATACACTGTGGGAGAGATCAAAGTTGATCATCATGCAAGAAGATATGGCAAATCGAAATATGGAATTGAAAGGTTATTGAAAGGATTTCTCGATCTTATTACCGTTACATTTTTAGGAACATACAAAAAAAGACCTCTACACATATTTGGCACTGTGGGTTTCATTCTCGGTCTATCCGGGATAATGATAGGTGCATATTTATTCTCTTTATGGATCAAAGGTATCAAAATAGGTGACAGGCCCTTGTTAATGCTTGGAATCTTACTTATCGTAACAGGTGTGCAGTTGATCTCTCTTGGTTTGATAGGAGAACTTATCACGAACAACAGGAACAATGATGACTATATAATCAAATACGATAGTTTTGAACCAAGAACCGATCTCTGAAAACATGTATTCGTATAATAGTATCAATGAATAACCTAAGGGCTGAACAACAGGATGAATGGGATGAATTCAAATATAGCAAGCCATCTTGAAAAGATCCATGAGTCTGGAAAAAGAGATTTCAGATGGGAAAATTTACGTTTGCTTGTAAAAAAGTATGTGAACGGTCATTCTGTTCTGGATGCCGGTTGCGGTACCGGTCACATGACTTTAAGCCTCCTCAATGAGGGATATCAAGTTACAGCCATCGATTGTGTTGAGGATCTAACTTCATTTACACACAAGATCCTTGAACAAAACGATCAAACTGCCAGTATTCATACTATGGACCTGATGAATGTAAAATCCCTTGGAAGTGACGTATACGATACGATCATTTGTCTTGACGTCCTTGAACATATAGACGATGACCAGACAGCTTTAAATAATTTAGTATATACGTTAAAAGAAGAAGCTATTCTCATAGTCTCTGTTCCAGCTTTTAGTTTCTTGTATGGTATTCGTGATAAGGAAATAGGGCATTACAGAAGATATAACAGGGCTGATCTGGTAAAACTGATCGAAAGTTCCGGATTAACGGTCATGAAAGTAAGGTACTGGAATTTTCTGGGATTTTTGCCTGTAATCATCTCTGAAAAACTGCTGAAAAAACAAATAAATGAAGATTTCAGATATAGAAATAAGTCTCCTTTTTATTATGGTTTCTTAAACAAGTGGTTCTCAACAGTTGAAAACAATATTGGCTTCCCAGTTGGTCTGTCATTGATAGCCGTATGCAAAAAACCATCCTATAATAAATGATTCTGTTCATTCCCTAATCTTTTTTTTATCGCCATAGTTCCCCAAACACCCAGGAGAAGGAAATATATCAATATGATAGTGTGATAGATAAGCCCGGAACTGATTGCAATGTCCTTTGACAGCCCCACAGTTATAAAGCCTATGACCCAGCCACTTTCAAGGGTTCCGAACCCACCTATTCCCTGGATCGGCAAAACTGTTGTGAATATTGCAAAGGATGTTGCAAAAACCACGAGCAGAAAGTTCAGATGAATGTTCATTGCACGTACAATAAGGAAATTGAAAGAATACATTAAAAGCCAGATTGTCAGAGAGACCATAATCAATTTGAGCAATTGTGTCTTTTCGTAACTCTTAAGCAGTTGAAGTCTCTCTATTGTTCCATCGGTTTTATCCAATAACAAAGAAATGAGATCTATATTGTCCAGTTTTAATCGAAAAGTAATGGCTCTGAGAAGCCGAGGCACTTTCTTTCCAAAATGCACAAACATCAAGAATAGTATGATCAATGAAAGCATAAAAAATGTAATTATCCATACTAAATGCATAGTTGCTGGAGTAAAACTCCCAATGGTATGGGTTGCCATCAGAAATAGAACCATTATCGAAACAAAATCAAGAAATCTTGCGATCAGCAACGATGCTATACCTTCTTCTATTTTTTTATAATGGATCTTTTTTAAAAGATATATATAGGACAATTCACCTGTTCTTGCCGGGAGAATATTATTTGTCATATTGTGGACACAGACAACTGTAAATAGGTCTTTTAAACTGATCTTCTTTTCCAAGAGCAGGTAAAAGCGCAGAGATCTGAAAAAATAATTGCCTACATACAACATAAATGCAATTAAAAGATAAAGCGGATCAATCAGACCAACTGTAAAAAGAATATCATCAATGTCAATTTGTGAATATAATACAAAAAGAAGAGTTAATGAAACAACCATCGCAAAAATGATCCTAATAGTATTTTTATCCATAATCTTATCTCTTCATTTCTTTTTTACTCTTCCATTGTATAAATTTGTCCAGAATAAACTACAGAAACAGATGACCTATTATCAAGCAAGTATATTAGAGTTATCTAGTTATCAAAAAATAAAGATACCTTTATATATCTCGGTTCTTATCTCTGGTTCAGATACTGAAGGTTGATTGGAGGGTTTTTTATTTCTTTCAGCTATTTAAGAAAAATAACTCAATCTCATTATGTAAAGATCATACTTGCCTCAGTGTTATTATTGCTTGTGTTTATGACAATGAATGCACCAGTCTATCGCTGGGCCGATGCTGGTACTTACTACATGCAAATACAGAGCATATCTAATGACTTTGATATACGATATGAGTCAAATGACATCAATAGGGCCTTTGAAGATAATTTCATTCCTGCTGGTATGTTCTTAATAAAAACCGATGATGGGGAATATTATTATGGAAAGGAATTCACATTCGCGATGTTCGCAGTTCCGTTATATAAATTATTTGGGATTAACGGGGTTTTGCTACTTAATGGATTAATGTTTTTCGCAATGATCCTAATCGGTTATCTTTATTTGCGGAACCAAAATGAGGATAAAATTGCACTAACAATATCTGTACTGTACTTTTTTCTTTCTGCAGCCTTTGTTTACATCTTCTGGCTGCATGCCGAGATCTATAATATGTTCCTTCTAATGAGCGGCATGTTTTTATGGATAACATATTTCAGGAGAAATGACCCTAAATATCTTTTTGTTGCTTCTTTTATATTTGGTATTGCAGTTGCAGCAAAAGTCCCGAATATGATCTTTTTTGTCCCGCTGTTTTTCTATAAACTATATTGCAAAAAGTACCGTGCTGCTTCTTTGATGGTCACTGCATTTATACTGCCCCTTATTGCAGTATACGGTTATTTTTTCATGCATGCAGAAACATTTTCTTTCTATGGTGGTAATAGATTATATTATGGACAAAATTTCCCATTTGTCGGGGGATATGATAGTGTCAATGAAATTGGAAGGTCGCTATTTAGCGTATCTCAAAGTAATATTGATGCCCTGATCAATACTAATAATATCAAGATCATCCCGTACAATTTATTCTACTATTTCTTTGGTAGTTTTACAGGAATGTTCTGGTATTATCCGTTTGTACTCCTCTCAGCTATACCTGTTTTAAATTTTGTTTACCATAAAACTAAAGTTCTTACAAAAAAGAGTGAGATAAAGAGCTACAGTGATTTCAACGCAGACAAGATCTTGGTAGCTACAGGAATTGTGCTATACATTTTATTCTTTGCTATAATCGTTGGATACAATTACTGGGGTGGTACTCATGCTGTGGGCAACAGATATTTTTATGTGTATCCGCTATTTTTATTTTTGATCCCAAAAGTTAATGTAAAGCAGCTATTATTAGTTACTTTACTGGCAGGTGTAACCTTAAATCCGGTAATTTTAGATCCTGTCGGAAATTCGGCTAATCCGTCGATACATCAGATGAGTTTTCCATACTCCTATTTACCAATAGAATATACTCAATTGAACTATCTTCCTTTCTGGGAACATAGCCATGGAATGGGAGATCTCAAAGTGTTCGAATTGGATGAGAACAGTCAGTTAGCAGAAAATCTTTTTATGATCAACGGCTCTACGAACCTGTTACTAAGGTCAGAGAATAAAGTGGATGTTATATCAATTGTAATAGGTGCGCAGGACAAAGATACTCCAGTCTCTTTAAAGCTGGGGGGGCAGGAATATAACATGGATCTGAAAGAAGATGAGGTGGATTATCTAGTCCTTACGGAAATGAAACCTGTTTACAATGACAAAAAGAGCCATGTGTATAAATTATCGGTATCTACCCCGGGAAAAGTATGGATAGGCATTAGCGACAGTAATATTGCAACAGCCAGTAATTCATTTGTATTTTTAAGGAACTGGTACGAACTTGAGGACTGGGATGGTATACCCACCCGCTGGACTTCAAATAATGCAACTATAGCAATATATTCACCGGGAAATATGGATACATCTCTTGATTTTAGAGCGATCAGCTATGGTAGATCTGTAAATCTTGAGATGTACACGAACGGTCTGTTGGAGCATAGAGGGAATGTATCTTCCACAACATTCAGTGATGTCCAAACAACTTTACATCTTGAAAAGGGAATGAACGTTGTGCGATTCTATGTACCGGAAGGTTATTTGAGACCTCAGGACGTTGACAATAGTGTTGATGACAGGTATGTGAGCGTGGCCATCCAGAATATTACTTTTGGATCACCTTCAATGGCTGCATGATACTTTCTTGCCTTACTGCAAGCAGCATGAACTGAAAAAACTAAACTGTGACACAAATATCTGTTTTCTGGTGGGTATATTGCGTTATATTTATCTTATATGAGTGAGATGAATTTTGATTGAGGCGATGTTACATGGAATGCATTTTTTGCAAGATACTCTCAGGGTCGATCCCTTCATATAAAGTTTATGAAGATGATTTCGTGTTTGCTTTCCTTGACGTCTATCCATGCTCCGAAGGGCATACAATAGTGATGCCGAAAAAGCATATCGGTCTGTTCACTGAAATGAACGAAAAAGATGCATCTGATCTCTTCTGCTCAGTGAATATCATTTCAAAAGCTGTTTCCAGGGCTTTTGGTCTGGATGGCATGAACATCGGTATGAACGTAGGTGAAGTCGCCGGACAAAGTGTACCGCATGTGCATGTCCACATAATTCCCCGCAAGGAAGGAGATAACGGGGGATCAATGCACGATATTGTGGAAACGAATCCGGGCACTGAAGATCTGGCGGACCTTGCAAAAAAGATCAGAGAATCGTTCTAATACTTTTATTTTTCTATCCTTTCGATAAGAGCGAGATATTTTTTCTCAATGGTCTCCCAGCTATAATGCATATCCACAAATTGTCTGCCTTGATTTCCAAGCTGGTCTCTTAGCTGTGTATCAGCAAGCAAGAAATTAAGACATGCACTGAACTCTTCGTAGTTCTCGTACCACAGACCGGCATTACTTCGGATACATTGCCCTTTGAGCACGTCACACTGTCCATTGACCAGAACAGGTTTTTTACAGTACCATGCCTCCAGCAATACCATGGATAAGCTCTCGTATTTAGATGGCATTATGAGTATTTTGGAATTGTACAGAATATTGTACTTTTCATCCTCTGACACAAAACCAAGGTAGATAATGTCTGGATGTGGAGGTATTTTCATGACAGATTTTCCAAGTATTACGAGTTTGATGGATGAAGTATTTTCCTTTTTGTATCTCTGGAAAAAATCAAATAATTCTCCGCATCCCTTTGATTCGTCTATTCTACCTATATAGGTTATGAAATCCCCTTTAATGTTCATGTTTTGGGATTTCCTGCTATCCACATCTTCAGAAAGCGAAACGCCACAGCCAGCTACATCATAAGGTATATTCCCGTTTTCAAACCTTCTGATCACAAAATCCTTCTCTTCTTTTGTATTGTACATTATTGCTCTGGGTTTATAGAAGATCTCTTTAAAGACAGACAGATAAATTGGTGGCTCATCATGTGCAGCAGGAATCAGGATAGCTTTGTCGGCCACTAACGGAAGACCAAAGAAAGTCGTACAATACAGATAAGTGAAAAAAAAGAAAAGATCATAATCATCTTTACTGTCCTTGATGAACTTAAAAAGTTCAGTGGAGTAAGGGCCCTGCAGTTTCATCCACTCTATCTCTTCATCAAGAGAATGGTCTTTGCATAAAACCTTATCGGAAAATTTATTAAAACGTTGAATATCTCTTGGGAAATCTACAGGGAACCTCTTAACAGATACGCCGTTTATGCATGTTTCCCCTGCATTGTACTCATTTTTCCATGTAACATAATCGATAGCACATGTGGTAATGACATCTACGTCACAATACTTTGAAAGATGTTCTGCCACTTCTCTGCAAAGGTATTCCGCACCACCGTTTATCTCAAGTCCGTATCTCTGAACTACGAATGCTAACTTGTATGGTTTTTTCTCTTTATCTCTTTTGTCCGAAAAAGTTTTTGTCTTTTTGTTAAGAAATGCATGAGAAACACCGTTGGTTACTTTGAACATTCGTGGATCACCTTATTCAGTTGTTCTCTGAACACATCCATTATTTTCTCATAAGCGAAATCCTTTGATCTGACGTGCTGTATTGCTATTATCCTTTCACGGAGCTTCTCATCTGTAACGACCAGATTGATCATTTCCGCTATTTCAGGATAGCACTTCCTGTTGAACAGAATACCTGCTCCACCCAGTGTATAAGGCACAGCTGTTGAGCTATAAGCAATTATCGGAACACCAAAATGCATACTTTCGATCAAAGGCACACTGAACCCTTCATGCTCGCTCATGCAAAGGAATACATCCGCGAGCATGTAATAAGATATAAGGTCTGGAAAATCGGCCATTCCTGTCATGTGTATGTCCTTTGTTCCCAGTCTTTCGATCAAATTCTGTAATTGATCATAGTAAACTTCACAGCCATTGAACCCGCCAACTAAAAAGAGCCTTGAACGTGGATTTATGGCCTTGTAATAATAGAAACATTTGATGATATCCTCCTGTTTTTTATTGGGTGCTATTCTGCCGACAAAAAGAATATTGGTCCAGCCGTCATCATACTTGGTGATAAGTCTTTGGTTATATCTGTCATATTTTCCAAGATCCAGTATGAGAGGAAGTACTCCTGTTTTAGCATAACCGATATCTTGCAGCTCTATACGATTGTATTCTGAATCACCCAGAGCGATATCTATTTTATCGACAAGCTGTTTCAGTTCTTCTTTTCCTTTGCCCAGGAGCAATGCAAGATTATCATTGATATTATAGAAAAAATGAGGAGGTGTTATATTATGATACAGAAGTATCTTTCTATCACAGGCATTCATCACGTACTTTGAAACATCGGAACCTATAGAAAAATGATATATCAGCACATTATTTTTAGAAGACCTTTTTTTATGTTCGGATAAAGGATTTACCGAATTAATTGATTGATGTATGTTCTGTGCAAATATTTCTGATCTGTAACCCCACTTTCTAAGTATATCCCTTATAACGAACGCTTCATTTCCAATGGCATCGTAAGGGGATATCGTTGGCAGGATCTGGTGTACTTCCATATCAGATCACACCTAAAAATCTCTTATATTTCTGCACGATGGTGTCCCAGCTATAATTCATGAGCACATATTCTTTTCCATTCTGAGCCATGATGTCACGTTTTTCAGGATTTTTGAGGAAATACTGAACGCAGCCTTCAAATTCCTCATAATTATCAAAATACAATCCGCCGTTGCTTTTGATACAATGGTCTTTAGTTACTGCACAGCCCGCATGCACCAGCGCAGGTGTGCCGCACAGCCATGCCTCCATCAACACAATAGAGAAGCTCTCATTTATTGAAGGCATGCAGAACAATGTTGCAGCAGCATAAGCATCGAACTTATCCTCCTGGGAAACAAATCCCAGATCTATGATGTCCTGCCTGTGTTCTTTTGGAATGGCCAGTTCTCCTTTTCCTATCAGGACCAATTGCAGATCTCCACCTGCACATTCTTTGTACTTTACAAAGTATTCCATCAGCAGAGACACATTTTTTCCGGAATCCCTTCTTCCTGCATACAAAAGGAATTCGTTATTTATACCATATTTATCCCTAAACCTCCGGGCATTATATGAAATATCGGTATCCATACCTGTGCCTATCACAATTTGATGACCTCTGATTTCATAGATCTGGTTTGCGAGTGTTTTCTCAGGTTCAGAATTGTAGATCACAGCTTTTGCATCTTTGAACATCTTTTTGAAAATAGTCATATATGCATAGCTTTCATCGTGCAGGCATGGGATCAATATCGATCTCTCTGGATGGATCTGCGAACCGTAGTAGGTTGTTCCGAACATGTATGGAATAAAGAGAAAATGATCATATTCATCACTATAATCTTTGATATATGAGCAAAGAGAATCGCTATTGATCATGTTCTCCATATAGATCTGCTCTTCCATTGACGAGATCCTGCAATTGTTCATGAGCTTGAAATTGATCTCATCGAATTTTCTGGTGTCCCTTTTACGAACATTGAATCTTCTTACTGTGATCCCATTTTCTTTATAGGTACCTTCTGCAAAGTAATTGGTGTTCCAGTCACTTAAGAACTGTTTTACACAGGTTGTTAGTATTTCGACATTTACCCCATTCTTTTGCAGGCTTTCGGCAGTTTGCCGACACTCTGTTTCAGCACCGCCCGGAATGTCACCATACCATGGTATGACAAAAGCTATTTTCATTTTATCAGTCAATGAAATTCATACGATTTACAGATAATATTCAAGCCTTTCTATTTTTTTCCAATCATGGCATAGTCCTGTGCACCGTAAAGGATAGTATTCAACATGTCTATGTTCCGGTTGTAAACTTTAATCTGATTTCGTTCCGTATCCGTTGCTGCTTCACTTATCACAAGTTTCTGCAACTTCATAGAGTCTGGTATCGGAGATGAAAATACAGTGTTGATTTCCCGAAAACCAGTGGATTCAAAGAGGAATCTTAGAGTTTCGGGATGAACAGGTTTGATGTGTGTAAGGTCAATGTAGAAATTTGCAAAAGATGAAAAAGAAAGTGGATTGACCGTTTCTGCGATGATATAGAAGCCATACTTCATCTTTTTGAAACATAAGCTAAGTAACCTGATAAGGTACGAAGGCTCCAGATGCTCTACAACCTGGTCTATGAATATGCCATCAAGGCTTGCATCTTCCAGTTTTTCCATATACTCAAAGGCATCCTCCAACTGCACTTCCAGACCCTTAGCATGGCAGTAATCTACCATAGTTTCGTCAAGATCCACTCCACGGGCTCCTATCCCGTGTTCACGCATGGTTTCCAGGAATTCCCCTCTTCCACAACCAATGTCCAGTACATTCTTACATCCCTGAAAATAACGGAGAAAGGCAGTCTGCCGTTGAGCTATATCCTCCCGTGCTCCCCGGAATTTATCCTCAAAAACAAAATAATTCACACCACTGTCCAGTTGAGGTGGTTTTAATAGTTTCTCTGCCTGTGAGATACCTTGCAAGTTCCTCTTATCAAGGACCTGGGCAAGCCATGCCTTTTTCTCTATATCGGCATCCATTGCTGCAATAAGCGAACTTATCGTTGCTTCGTTCTCTTTTTGCATGTCATTTATTAGTCTGGAAAGAGAATTAGCCATATCCGCTCTAAACTGGTCTGTCAATTCAGTCCTCAGTTTAGAAAAAGAGTTTTCCATATCAGCTTTTAGCCGATCTATCATTTCACATAACTTGGTATTGAAAATTATCTCATCTTTGGTCTCTTGCTTCAGAGCTTCGATCTTATCCTCGATCTCCAACAGCCTTTCATCAGTTTCGTCCTGTAGGTCCAATAATCTCTCATAAGTCTCTTTTGTTTGTTGCAGCAGGTTTTCCGGTTTGGAAAAGTGCTGGTATTTGGTTTCATGATAACCAATTATATTTTCCATACTTAAAAGCCTGCAGACCGCATCATTAAGAATTTTTTCAGCATACTGGTTGAAACTTGTCTGCTTAAAGACCATTGGATCCACATATCTTCGTACTTCTCCATGTACCAGTTCTCTGCTTTTGACTAGAGGTATCCCTGCAATGGGACGATGGGAACTGATCACATAACTGTTATTTTGAATCTCACTATTGATCTTGAGGTTAAGGAGATCATCAGCTATCTCGTCTTTAATATCTCCAATTGCACATTTTTTATTCCCTGTGCGATGCTGTGATGTTGTATCAAGTTCTGACGGATAAGTTCCCTGAGCTTTCCGTTTACTGATATTCTCCCGTATCTTGCTCATGATCTCTTCAACATTAACTTCTTCATCATGTATTTCAAAAGTATCCATAAATGTCAGTCCCGCCATTCATATTATCCATTTACAAGGCACATTGAACATACCTGCATCCCTGCTTGTAGGTATCACATCAAACTGATATAGTTTATCATGCCAGTCATAAGGTTCATGCGTACGACTGTGTATGGCAACAGTTAAGAGAAATCTTCCGGAGAGCAGAGATATGCTCTCTATTTGCAGGTCTATATGACCTTTACCTTCAACAGACTCTACCTCTATCTCCTTCAGTTCTGTATTGGTTCCATAGACATTCTCTCCTTTTTCTGAATACAGAGCAATGCCGAAAACAGGATCAAACATTTTTTTATGAGCATGATAAATGATCCTTATAGTCATTGTATCAAAGGAATTGAATCTGTTGCTTAAATTACCAAATTTATCATAGAGTTCTACATTAGTTATCTCTATTTTTTGATCGCCCCACCGTGAACAAGGGACAGATGGCTGTTCTTCGTTCAGAATATCAGGACTGTCCACAACAACACAACTGGCAGGTTCTGGAGCGTTTTTATCCTGATCTCCATAAACATATCGATCGATCACTTCAGATGTATTTCCTAAAGCGATCTGTTCGCCCTTATGCAGCAATAATGTCCTGTCACAGAACCTCCTGACAGCACCCAAATCATGGGAAACAAATACGATAGTTACTCCTTCCTTGCGGTAGTTGTTCAGTACATCCAGACATTTCTGCTGAAAATCCATATCACCTACTGCGAGCACTTCATCCATAAGCAAGATCTCAGGATCTGTCTGAATAGCAGTGGAAAAAGCAAGTCTTACCTGCATTCCGGATGAAAAGTTCTTTAATTTTGCATCCCTGAACTTCTCAAGTCCTGCGAATTCCAAAATGTCATCGGTCCTTGATCTGATATCCTGCTTAGACATTCCCATTATAGTACCATAGGTCTTTATGTTTTCCACAGCTGTCATATCGGACTGGAAACCAACACCAAGCTCAAGGAACGGAGTAACTCTTTTGTGGATATGCACTTTACCGGAGGAGGGATAGAGGATACCAGCTATCATTTTTAGCAAAGTGCTTTTACCGCTTCCGTTCTCTCCAATAATGCCAAAGAATTCGCCTTCTTTCACATCGAAGTTAATATCTTGTAAAGCGTTGAACACTTCATAGGATTCGGGCTTGAACATGCCTGTAAGCGTCTCAAAAAGTGTAGTCCGTTTTTCATGAGGTATCCGGAAAGATTTTTCCAGCTTCTCCACTTTGATCACAGGCTTCATATCTCCTCCGCAAAACGGGGTTCGATCTTATTGAAAATCACATATCCTATAATAAGGAAAATTATGGATGCCACGCCCATGAATATCAGATCTCCTGTCTGCACGGGTGATGCATAGATGATCGTCTCCCTTGCAGCAATGATCACCCTTGCAAAAGGATTCAGAAGCACTATGCTTCGCAGATTTTCAGGGAAGACCTCTAGTGTGTATAAAATAGGAGTTGCAAAGTAACCTGCCTGCAGAAACACAGCCCAGATGAACTGTACATCCCTGTACAGTACATTAAGAGCTGCCAAAGCCAGGGAAAGTCCAAGAGATAAAATGAAGAGGAAGATCAATATGACTGGAGCCTGTAGTATGTATACTGATAATGATACTTTAAAGTACATCATGAACAGCACAAATACCAGAGATTCAAAAACACTCATAAGCAATGCTGTCAGACACGAAGATATCACGAATATGTCCCTGGGAAAATAGATCTTTTTTATCATACCTGGCTTGCCAACGATGCAATTCATCCCGATGGTCGTTGCACGGCTAAGAAAGTTCCAGATGATGATACCCAGTAGCAGGAAAAGCTGGTAATTCTCTATCTGCATTTTCATGATGTGAGAGAACACATAATAAAGAACAGTAAGCATGAGCAGAGGCTCCAGGAGTGACCAGAGATATCCCAGAACAGAGTTCTTGTATCTGAGCTTGAACTCACTCCAAGATAACTGCCATATCAATTGTCTGTAAGCATACAGATTTGTAATATGTTTGACCGACATTTTCCATCCATTGAGCAGCTTATAGAGCAATTAGCTATTTACTGCTTTGTTTAAAAATCTGTCAATAGGTAATACTTTCAATATATAAAGTTTTGGTCCTTAAACTACAGTATCCATCATGAGACCATCTAATTAGGTCCAAATACTCCCTATTCTAATTAGACAACATTTT
>CAZAMM010000002.1:0-68910 GCA_964486435.1 uncultured Methanosarcinales archaeon
GAAGGATTTTTCTGCCTGAAATCAAGCAAGGATTTGACAGTGAAACAAGCTCTTCAAACATACCGGAGAAAAGATTCGATCGAGAAGATAATCCATTCTCTCAAGAATGAGATTGAGATAAAACCATTGAGGGTGTGGACTGATGATAGTATTTATGGTGCCATAATCATCGGGTTCATTGCACAACTGTTCATATCGCTAATGCGATATGAGTTCAAGGAACTCAAGCACAAGTCCACGAAATTCATCAAAAAAAGCTTATTGAATTTGACAGTTACAGTCGATTACCTGAAAAGTCAGACAAAAAAGTACATTTACGCTAACTTTGATGCCATAAATACACTGATTTTTAGGCAAAACAGGACACTATCGTAGAATTTTACATAAAATTATTTAAACTGTCAAATAGGTTTTCCTGACAAAAAAAAGAAAAGATTGGCTTAAAATGGAGTCAATATCTTCATCAAGGAGTGAAAACTGTCAAACTTGGGCTATAAATCAATCATTATCTCGAAGATAATCATATTTTGCTTGTTAGTTTGGATAATTACGATGGAAGAATGGCGAAATGCTCCGAAAAGTTCCCTTAATTGTTATAAACTGTCAAATTTGGGTTAACCTATATAAGGCTCCCAATTTCAGTTTCTAATGAGTCCTGAGGCACACTTTTTTTTAATGATCACACAAAAGTCTGCTTGTGTTTCCTGTACAGCACATGGATGATACCATCTGCAAGTCCCATTTGCGGTACGAATATCTCATTAATGCCACTCCATTTCATCACTGACAGGTATATTTTCGCTGCATCGACTATTACATCCGCTCTGTCAGGCCGCATCCTCAGTTCTGATATGCGTTGTTCTATTGTGAAAGAACGGATGTAACTGTGCAATTTTTTCAATCTGTTGTATTCAATAGGTTTGCAATCTTTGGTTTTAGAAATATTGAATAGAAAATTTATGTTTCCACCACTTCCTATTGCGGATATTGGGTGATGGCGGGAAGAAACATGCTTCACCCACAGCTTCATATCTTCCCAATCCCTTCTGGTCACCAATCCTTCATGTATGCGTATGCTTCCAATGTCAAAAGATCGGGATTCCATTATCTTATGTTCATTAAAAACTATTATTTCAGTGCTGCCACCGCCAACATCCACGTACATGTGGCATGCATTGCAGTTGTCATCAGCCAGCCTTTCGACATGGTTATAGTAAATAATCTCAGCTTCCCTTTTTCCGCTGATTATGGAAAGCTCGATCCCGCTTCTTTTGCGTATACGTTCAACTATCTCTATGTTGTTGCTAGATTCCCGCATAGCTGATGTGGCACAAGCCATGTAATCTATAGGCTCAAACGCATCCATCAGATACTTGAAGCCAGTCATGGTCTTGATAAGCTGCTCTATCTTATCTTCTGATATCTTTTTGTGAGGAAATGCGTCTTCTCCCAGGCGTATAGGCATTCTTAAAAGAGCAACTTTTTCATACACTGGTTGCACACTCTCTTCCTCTACTCTTGCAAGCAAAAGCCTGACAGCATTCGAACCGACATCTATGGCAGCGAATCTCATTGTGTTCCACCTGTTTTCAAAGCTTTGTCACTGAAGAAGGTGTACAGTTCGTCCTGTGCTCTTCTTGCGCCGCTTGAGCGCTTCTTTTTAACATATCTGTTATTCTGATCTTTATCAATGATACGTGCCTTGGTATTATCTGCAAATTGGATCTCCATGAACTGTTTAAGTTCTTCCTGTATCAAAGGATCATAGACCGGTATCGCGACTTCTACCCTCCTGTCAAGGTTACGCACCATCCAGTCTGCAGAGGAAATGAAATATCTCTCATCACCTCCATTACAAAAAATGAATACGCGGGAGTGCTCCAGGTATTTGTCTACTATGCTTGTTATCTCTATGTTCTCACTAAGCCCTTTAATTCCAGGCACAAGAGTGCATATGCCTCTTGTTACCATTCTGATCTTCACGCCTGCCTGGCTTGCATTGTACAGTTTATCTATCATTTTGTGGTCAACAAGATTGTTCATCTTCAGGTAAATAAATGCCTTTTTTCCGGCTTTTGCATTCCTTATTTCCGTATTGATCAGCCGATAGATCTTGTTACGCATGTAATGTGGTGCAACTATGAGGTGATCATAACTGATATGCTTATACGTATGCTCAAAGAAATCAAAAATGTGTTTAACTTCGCTGGTTAAGGCAGTATTGGATGTGAGCAATGCATGATCACTATACACATGAGCAGTAGATTCATTGAAATTGCCTGTGCCAATACATGCGTATGTCACAGGTATATCATTTTCGATCCTTGTGATCTTGCATAGTTTTGCATGTACCTTCAGTCCCGGAACGCCGTCTATAATAGTAGCACCTGCTTCTTCCAGTTTTTGTGTCCAGAAGATATTTGCCATCTCATCGAAACGCGCTTGCAGTTCGATGACTACTGTTACGGATTTACCGTTCTTCACAGCATTGATGAGAGCATTCACCACATTTGAGTTCTTAGCTACTCTGTAGAGCGTCATCTTAATGGTAGTGACATTTGGATCAATGGCTGCTTCCCTTAGGAGATCGATCATATGATTGAAAGAATGGTAAGGGTAACAGAGCATTACATCTTTACTGCGTATCACCTCCAGAACGCTGCGGTTTACCGGGAGATCAGGATGTCTTACAGGCTTGTTTTTTTCATATAAAAGGGAGCTTTCACCTACTTCCGGGAAGTTTATGAAATCCCGTGCATTGTGGTATCTTCCGCCGGGAACTATATTTTCAAAATTTTTCATTTTCAGACCATCGATTATGACGTTCAGCAGATCTTCCGGCATTTCCCTGTCATACACAAATCTCACAGGTTCCCCTCTTTCTCTTTGCTTGAGACCCTCGGAGATTTTTTCAAAAAAACTTTTCATCACATCATCTTCTATATCTATTTCAGCATCTCTGGTCAGTTTGATAGTGTATGCACTTATGGAATCGTATTCAAATATAGAGAAAATGTTTGTGAGGCCGAAACGTATGACATCATCCAGCATTATTATATGATTGGTGCCAGATTCCGATGGTAATGGAAGAAAACGGGGTAATACATCTGCAGGTACCTCTATCAGAGCGTAGTTAAAATCCTGAGGGTCCTGGTACTTGTACATTGCAACTGCCAGGTATATGGACTGGTTCTTGAGATAAGGGAATTTCCAAAGTTCTCTGAACATGATGGGTACAAGTCTTGGACGAACTTTGGAAATGAAGTATTCCCTTACGAACTCCTGTTGCTGTTGAGTAAGTTCAGTTTCATTGATAATGAATATATTTGCTTTTTGAAGTTCTTTTTCTATCTCTGAGAATACCTCATCGAACTTGTCTCTAAGCTGCAATACCCTTTTATGGATCATTTTCATTGTTTTTTTTGGTGAATCTCCTATTGTTTCACTGGATTTCACGCCTGCATCGATCATTCTCTGCACGGTGCCAACTCTGACACTGAAGAATTCATCCTGATTGGATGAGAAAATGCCCAGGAACTTCAGGCGTTCCAGCAATGGTAAGGAAGGGTCTGATGCCTCCTGCAATACTCTTTCATTGAAGGAAAGCCAGCTCATCTCACGATTAACATATTTTTTTAATTTTTTCGCCATCTAGATCACAATGTACAATTGAAATAACATTTAAATTCTGCAATATCCATACCTGGCACCTGAACACAATTTCATGGATTACGATCCCAGAGAATATTCTCACAAAATATTGATTCCCTTATAATAACATTCTATATTTATTGGCAGTATCTCTACATACGTGTATATATTCTCTATATCAATCCGGAATGAGTTTCGTTTTAATTCTCGTATAGGTTCGCTATCGCATTTGAGAACCTTACCCCGAAATCCGGGTCAATTGCTCTTTCCCAAGCTTCTGGAAAATCTTCCAGTAGCTCTGAGATCTCTTTTTTGCGATAAGCAAGATAATTTTCAACTCCAGGATCAATTATTATCTGCTCTTCTACTGATTTCCTGCCTTCTGTGTAGTTCCATTTACCATATTTAAGGTAGTTTTCCAGCAGTTCTATTGCAACAACTGCATCATGAACATCACCAAGGATATCTTGCAGTGCTTTGAGATCCTTTATAAGGCTCTTTGTTTCTTCTCCAAGTACTTCGTCAAAGAATTCCAGTGTATATCTTAAGATCTTCACATCTATGCGCAAAGCATGTAACATCTCAAAGGAAGGTTCATCTTCACGTACCAGATCATCGTAGGACCGAACTTTAGCAAGTTCATTGTACAAAAGAGGGGGAAGTACATCCCTTACCCTGTGAGGCAGAGGTCTGCCGTCCCTGTCTACCAGTGTTTCTTCCCATTTTCCTTCCTTTTCCAGCACTTTTGTGAAATTGAGCTTGAACTTATCATATTTTGTACTGTCAAGATGCAGCAACATAAGTCCTCTTGCCTTGTCCCTTTCTATCAGAAGAGTTCCAATAAGTTCATCCAGTTCTGCAGTTCTGTTTTCGGGCAGCGATACTATATAGTGTTGTATCTTTTCCATGAACACATCCAGGTCGCGGACAGCTCCTAGAGATCTGCGTGTATCTTTTATGTTCCTGAAAATGGGTTTCATTGTGTCCATATCCAGATGGCCGTTGAACACCTGCAACACAGAACGCATGCGCATGGCTGCGACCCTCATGTCATGCAACTCTTCTATATCCTTACCCAGCATTGTGCCACGTTCATGATTGAGCATTCTTCCGAAATGGAATCTCAGGATCTTGTGTGCAGCTTCTTTCATGTGGTCATTTTTTTTTATGCCAGTTCTTTTCAGTGAAAGGAAGCTTTTATCATTTGTTACAGCAGCGACATCCTTTGTACCTACTTCTGTGGTCATTTCAAAAGTGTCTATTGTCCCATTCGTTTCTACATTTTCACTTGTTTCCGAATCAATATCCATCATTGTTTCCGGGAACATTGTTTCCGGGACATTCCCTGAAGATGACTCTGTTGCACAGGTCTTTGCTTTTTCGTTACCATCTTGCATCATATCATTATTGATTATGTATAGTTCATTTTCACTATCCGTAGAGTTCCAACTTGAATAAGCATCTTCTGGATATAATATGCGTGAAACCATCATACTACTAAGAGCTGCTATTAATTGGCTCTCACCAGAATACATGGTGTTCTCATTTTCAATATCCTCAAGCTCGGATTTGCTATCCGCAGGATCATCTGCAGGAACCGCCATGTTTCCGGATTGTTGCAGCATGACATTGAATAATAGCAAGAGTATTCCTGCTGTATAAGCAAGTACTACATATGCCACTTTAGGATAGAACCAGTCTTCCGGGTAAAGGACAATAAAAGCAAGTACACCAGAAATTGATAGTAAGGATCCGATCCCTAAAAAGAAACTGGAGCTACCTTTGCAGGGGGATTTTATGTTAAGGCCCAGCAGAAGAACTATTACCCCCGATCCTGCAAGCCCCAGGGATACAAGGATATTTCCGGGTTCAGAAAACCGATTCATGTTCTCAGACATTGCATACATAACAGCAGATGCAATTAAAATCAAGCCAGCAGCGATCATAAAAATCGCAGACATTTTTTGTTTATTCTTTTTCCCCTCTCTCGCCATATATATCCCTATGTTTCCTGACAATTAAAGTTTTTTGTATGCATGAAAATTACTTCAATCCAATCATGCACAGGAATTCAAATTTTCCAGCGCTTGATCTTTAGGATAGTACCCTGTATTATCTTCTTCTGCCTTTCAAGGCGTTTCAATTCTCCTTTAACCATCCGGCTTTTGGGAGCAGGACCTTCGTGCTTTTTTATTTTTTTGTTCAAGGATTTTATGTTCTTTTTTACATCTATTTCCAATTTTTCCTTATCCTTCAGTACAGCATGCACAGGGCAGACTTTCACACATTTCCCACAATAGATACACATCTGATCATCAATAACTGCTTTGCCTTTAAACATAGAGATGGCATCTACCGGACATTTCTTAATACACTTCTTACAAGCAATGCATTTCTTCTTCAATATCCAGGGCATATTACACCTCTTACTCAATGCAATATAATTAAGAGAGGAAAAAAAGTTATATAAAGATGTTCACAAAATATCAGTTCATATAATGGGGGTATTAAAACGAAACCTAACATCGATGCAACAGCATTTGGAAGCATAACCGTTGAAGGTGTGGTTTTTGAAAAGGATATCGTGATAAGGCTTGATGGCGATGTGAGGATACGTAAGAAAAAGCTGTCAAGGGAAGTCTATGGTACATCTCATATAATATCTCTTAAGGAAGCAAAACATATTTTTGATAAAGGCGCTGAAAAGCTCATTATTGGGTCCGGTCAGGAAGGCATTGTAAAGCTTTCGGAAATACTGAGTACTTCAGCAAAAAGGGATGCGAAGTAGAGCTTCTGCCAACCCCGGAAGCTATAAAGCAATGGAACGAAGCCAAAGGGGAGTTAATTGGGCTTTTTCATTTGACATGTTGAGAAGATTTTGGTAGTGTGGGATATATGCACATTATGTTCGAAACATGAGAGCACAGAGAATGAGAACTCTTCTGTTTCTCCGGGAAGTTCTAAACAACTTTTAGATCAGAAAATATCTTTTAGGAAACACTTAGACCCTTTCTAATCAAAAATATTCAGATATGCATGAGACAGATTTATAAATAACTTCACTACTAACTATTCAAGTCCTGCGGGGTAAGGCAGAAGAGAAATCATGTCAATTATAGACCAGTTAGGTTTGGATCCTTTTCTACTGGATTTCTTTCAAAAGATAGGAGTATCCCTTCTTATAGGTATACTTATAGGTCTTGAACGTGAACACTGGAGAAAGGACAAAAAGATCTATGCAGGTGTCAGAACATTCAGCATCACATGTCTTATAGGCACACTTGCCACATTCATCCAGCCTCTGGTATCTTTTGATATTCTTTTCATTACAACAGTCTTTATGGCTCTGACCTGTCTTATGATAGTCTACTCTGTGAACGTAGTATATGGCCGTTCAGGTCTTACAAGTTCAATAGCACTCTTCTTCACCTATCTTCTGGGCATACTGGTAGCCAAAGGTATGTTCCTTGTTCCCATAGTCTTCGCTGTTGTAATAACGTTCGTTCTTATCGAGAAGAGGCCGTTACATGCCTTTGCAGAAAGCCTCTCTGAAAAAGACATATCCAGTGCATTGAAATTCCTGGCAGTTACCTTTGTCCTGTATCCCCTTGTACCTGAAGAACCCATATATGATATTATTGATCTCAAATCTGCTTTACTCATCGTTGTGCTGGTTTCGTTTATCAGTTTCATAAGTTATCTGTCCCTGAGAAGGCTTGGATCAGGTGCAGGTATAGCTTATTCTGGATTTTTTGGGGGTTTCATAAGCAGTGAAGCTACTGTAGTGGCATTGTCCAATCTTTCTCTTAAAAAGCCAAATCTTGTGAATAACATCTATACAGGCTCTTTATTGGCAGTTATTTCTATGATTATCAGTAATTTACTCATATCTATCATAGTTGATACTACCGGTGTGATTGCCCTCTTGATGTTGCCGCCATATATTTTTATGGGCCTTGTCGCTGTTGTATTCATACTTTTTGGGGATCGGAACATGGATGTAACATCGGAAAAACTTAATATTGGTTCACCCTTTGCCCTGGGACCAGCTTTCAAGTTCGGTGCTATCTTTATGTTCTTTATGTTCATTGCGAATGCAGGGAATGATCTGGCTGGACCTTCCGGAACCTATGCTACTGCTATAGGTGGAATAGTCAGCAGTTCAGCTGTCACTGCATCTGTTGCTGCACTGGCCATAAAAGGGAGTATATCTTTTCAGACCGCTGCTGAGACAGCTGTACTCGCGGGAATTGTCAGCACTTTGACAAAACCTATTTTTATAAAGATCACCGGTTCCAGAGAACTCTTTAAGAGGTCTCTTCTTCCTTTCTTAATTATCATGTTAGCAGGAGTTTTCGCACTGATCATGTGGGCTGCCTTAAAGCGTGGATTATTGATCCCATAAAATAAGTTTAAAGGAGATTATTATATGCTCAAGAATGTTGATCTTTCTCTCTCTATGACCAAGGCGGAGTACAAATCCCAGATAGATGATCTGTACATCCGCATAGGAGAACTGCAGCGTAAAGCCTGGAAGATGAAGATGCCGATTATCATAGTTTTTGAAGGATGGCATGCTTCCGGTATGGCAGAGATCATTAACCGTTGTCTTCTGGGATTAAATCCCATGGGGTTCAGGTACCATGTTACAACGAAACCAACCTATGCAGACCTCAAAAAACCCCTTATATGGAGGTTCTGGCAGGATGTACCTGCATACGGCAGTATTGCCATCTTTGACAGGAGCTGGTACAGCCGGGCTGTCATAGAGTATTTTAACAGAAAAGGGAACAATGAACAATTCGAACATTGTGTTAAAAGGATAAATATTTTTGAACGTCAACTTGCAGACGACGGTTACCTCATAATTAAGTTCTTTATGCATATTACCAAGGAAGAACAGCAGAAAAGGTTCCGCGAATATGAGAAGAAGATCATACCCCTCTGTGTTGTTGATGAGGAACTCGATTATCTTAATGAATATGACAACTATCTGCCTTTCATAGACCAGATCCTTGAAAGCACACACAGAGAATATGCCCCCTGGACCATCATAGAGGCTGAAGAATCTAATCACGCAACAATAAAAGTGCTTTCTACGGCCATACGCATGATGGAAGAACGTATCGAAAAAACAAATAATGAAATCTTAAAGCCTTTTAAGAATACTATCAGCAGTATTGATATATCTGCCCCCAGCCTTTCAGAGGCAGATCTTTCCCTGAAGATCGAAAAGGATGAATATGAGGAAAAAAAGGATCGATATCAGGAAAGGTTGGGTGAATTGCAGTATGAACTGTTCAAGCAAAAAATTCCTATGGTAGTTGCCTTTGAAGGCTGGGATGCGGCAGGCAAAGGTGGTAATATAAGGCGTATAGCTAGGAAACTTGACCCCAGGCTTTATAGAGTTGAACCTGTAGGAGCACCCAACGATTTTGAAAAGAACCATCACTATTTGTGGCGTTTCTATAGGAAAATACCCGAAGCCGGGCATATAACCATTTTTGATCGAAGCTGGTATGGACGGGTGATGGTGGAGAGAGTGGAAGCTTTTTCCACAGAGGAGCAATGGAAGCGGGCATACAACGAAATAAATGAGTTCGAGGAAATACTGGCAGATTTCGGAACCATCATATTAAAGTTCTGGTTACACATAGATGAGAAAGAACAATTAAAAAGATTCAAGGAAAGAGAAAACACTTCTCATAAGCAGTGGAAGATAACTCCGGATGACTGGAGGAACAGGGAAAAATGGCATGACTATAGCATAGCAGTAGATGAGATGCTTTCAAAGACACATACTGCTCATGCTCCCTGGACAATTGTCGAAGCAAATGATAAAAAATATGCAAGATTGAAGACACTTAAAACACTTGTGAAGGCTATTGAGAAAAAACTGTAGTATGTCAGTCAGGGGTTCTGTTCACAGACCATGAAAGTTATTTCATGGTCATACAGCATCCTCCATAGATCACTTTTCTCATCAGCTCTGGCAGCATCTGTCTGTGCACCAGGGCCCAGCACTGTGATGAGTACTCTCTTTTCCTCCTTTATAATGACCTGGTCCAGTTGTGAATCCATACGGCTGTAGTCCAGCCCATCTGCAATACGTATGAGTGCTGCCAGCTTGAGTATGTCCTGTTGCACCTGCTTTGTGAGCTTTCCGAAGGACTTTAGCTGCAGCTTTTGCAGTTTTTCCCTGTTCATCTTTTTCTTGTGCAGGAAAGTTGTCCACACTGCAACTGGCCAGAACTTGTGAGGCAATTCCCGGGGAGGAGAATGTATCAGTATATCCCTGCCAGTCTTATGGTGATCTGCCATGCCGGTGTACACTCCCACATCATGTACTAGGGCAGCTATCCATATTACCCTGCGATACTCTTCTCCCAGGCCGTGTATCTTTTTCAGCTCATCGAAAAGCCTGAGAACATTCTCTGTCACCTTTCTGGCATGTGCCCTTTCCACATGCTGGATCTCAAATAGTTTCTGTACAGAGAGAGGTTTAGATAAAACATCTGTCTCTTCTTGAAGAAAAGGATCCTGTTCTTCCACTTCTTGCATTAATTGCAGTGCATGTTCGAACTTTGAGAGAGAATCAGGTAAAAGGCCATAGTCACTTTTAAGCTCATTGATCAACTTATTAATATCTTCCTCATTTCCATCAGGAAGCATCTCAACTTCTATTTCCAGATATTCCAGCTTTTTATCCCAGACATTTATCAATACCTCGTCCAGGCTGAGCTCTGCCACATGCCTCTCCTTATCAAAGATGTTTCTCAGGTTCCTTATGTGGGATACATTGAAGAGGGGTACAACTCTGCTTTTTCCCACAATACTGGTAAGCAATGCTTGCATAGCCGGACAATCCCATTTTTCAAATGACAGACCCTGTTCCAGGACACACTCCATTTCCTCCCTGTGCCTTACACCGTTTTCTCTAGATCCTCCCAGGGATTTAATTGTGTAAATTATATTCTTTTCCTTTTGCCTGCGCCTGAGGTAATATCCATTGGCCATCATTGCCATGTCTACCGTATCCAGATATGTGTCCTCCAGTCTGTTCTGGGTCGCAGCATCAAGTAAAAAAGGGCCGATGCTACGCTCAGAAATAAGAGCTTCAAAAATATCCTTTTTCGGAACCGAAAATTTAGCTTCTATCTCCATTCAGTACCATAAAATTATTCATTTATTGGTACTTAGCGTTTACTAAAGAAAAAGAAACCGGATCAAAAAAACCTGATTATTGATGTCAAAAAAGAAGACCAGGTCTTAAGCCCTGCAACTATCCTGTTATAGAAATTGGTTCAAATCTTCCGCTTCATACTCAGAGAGCACGTTTCTCAGGTCCAGCAGGATAAGCAACCTGCCATCAAGCTTTCCTACTCCCTGGATATAGTTGGTGGATACTCCCGATGGTATGATTTCAGGTGCAGGATCTACGCTGGTATTAGGAATACGCATCACTTCACTGACCGAATCCACCATCATGCCTATGACCTGATCTCCCAGTTCCACGACAATAATCTTGTATTCCTCATTCTTTTCTGAAGACAGGATATTGAACTTCTTTCCGAGATCGATCACAACAATGATCCTCCCTCGCAGATTGATAACTCCTGCTACATATTCAGGAGCCTGAGGAATGGCTGTTATCTCAGGCATCTTTATTATCTCCTGAACTGCCATAATATCTACGCCGAATTCCTCGCCTCCTAACTGGAAGATCACAAGCTGCATCAGATCACTGTCAGCATGCTGAATGGTTTGAGCTTTTTGAGTGAGCGTGTTCATTATGAATCCTCAATTTTCAGATATGCATAGATTCGGAGCTACCTTGATATTTCATCCGGCATCTCCAGTCTTTATCGGTTGCACACTGCCACATTTTAGAGACCTCATCCAACATTCCACATCACATTCCGTTTATTATCTAATAGTTATTTCGAATATTTCGTAATTATAAATAATATATTATAGTATTTGGCCATTGTATATATAAAAGTTATGTACCTTAATGCAGTAAACAACATCATTTTAAAGCTCTCAGACAACATAATCATTGTATCACTGATGATTGATCATGATCCTGCTTTTTGATCAATTATTTTCAATTAAGTGCCACATGCAACAGGTGATGTTTTAAATTTTACTGAAAGCACTGCACATACCTGCAATTACATATGTACGTAGGCAACAAATAACACAATTGGATCTGTATAACCAGAAACTAAATATTACATCATGGAGTATTAAGTACAATTTTAGCTTGAGCTGCACATGAATTTGGCTCATTTACATTTATAATATCTAATTTATTTATGTCCCAGAGGTGTCACATGAAAGTAAAAATTACAGAGACCGTCCTGCGAGATGCACACCAATCGCTCATAGCTACCCGCATGCGCACCCGCAATATGCTGCCCATAATGGACAAACTGGATCAGGTAGGGTATTATTCCCTTGAGATGTGGGGAGGTGCCACATTTGATACCTGTATCAGATATCTGAACGAGGATCCGTGGGAAAGGCTCAGGTCACTCAAGAAACAAATGCATAATACCTATGCTCAGATGTTACTTCGGGGACAGAACCTCGTGGGTTACAGGCATTATTCTGATGATGTTGTTGAGAAGTTCGTTCAAAAGGCCTATGAAAATGGTATAGATATTTTCAGGGTATTCGATGCTGTCAATGATATCCGCAATATGGAAAAGGCCATATCTGTAGCTAAAAAGCAGGGAGCACACGTTCAGGGTGCCATATGTTACACAACAAGTCCCGTCCACACTGTAGAAAAATATGTGGAGCTTGCAAGAGATCTGGCTGAACATGAATGTGATTCATTGTGTATTAAGGATATGGCAGGACTTATCTCGCCCCACCAGGCCTATGGGCTTGTAAAGGCTATCAAGAAAGAGGTCAACCTGCCATTGGACCTGCATTCCCATTGTACTTCCGGTATGGCACCCATGAGCTACATGGCAGCATGCAGGGCAGGCGTCGATATACTGGACACTGCAGTATCGCCTCTGGCTTGGGGAACTTCACAGCCTCCCACTGAATCCATAGTGGCTGCTCTGGAAGAGACAGAACGTGCTACTGGTCTGGACATAGAGCTCATTACGGAGGTAGCAGAGTATTTCAAGCAGATAAAAGATGAGTTGAGGTGCGTTCTTAACCCGATATCAGAACAGATAGACACCAATGTACTGGTATACCAGATACCTGGTGGCATGCTCTCTAACCTTGTATCTCAGTTAAAGGAGCAGAATGCTTTGGACAAGTATAAGGATGTGCTCAAGGAGATGCCCCGTGTCCGTGCAGAACTTGGATATCCTCCGCTTGTGACTCCCACCAGCCAGATAGTGGGCACTCAGGCGGTGCTTAATGTGCTCATGGGAGAACGTTATAAGGTCATCCCCAAAGAGGTCAAGGACTATGCCCGGGGACTGTATGGCAGACCACCTCACAAAATAGATGAGGATATATTGGTCAAGCTCATACAAGATGAAGAGCCTATCACTTGTCGCCCGGCCGACCTGCTTGAACCTGAATATGAGAAGATGAAAGCTCAGGCAGAGGAAATGGGGCTCATCAAGAAGGAAGAAGATATCCTTACTTACATCTTATATCCTGCAATAGCACCGGCTTTCCTGAGGGGTGAATCAAAGGAAGAGGAACTCACTCCTATCATTACAGAAATGCACCCATGTGCTGTTTCAAGTTCACAGGGTATACCCACAGAGTTCAAGGTAGAAGTGGATGGTGACGTGTTCAATGTAAAGGTCCATCCCGTGGATGGTTCCTTCACGGTGGTGGAAGGAGCTGAGAAACCTTCAGCAAAATCTATAAGAGGTGCCGTGACAAGTCATATGCAGGGTATGGTACTCTCTATCAAGGTAAGTGTAGGGGATGCTGTGGAGGAAGGTGACACTATATGTGTCATAGAGGCCATGAAAATGGAGAATGCGATCCATGCGCCACACAGTGGGATCGTTAAAGAAATATTCTTCGGGGAAGGCGATTCTGTTGCCTCTGGGGATGTACTGATGGCAATCGAATGAGGAGATCCCATGTTCAACAAAGTGCTCATTGCGAACAGAGGTGAAATAGCCATCCGGGCCATGCGAGCCTGCAGAGAGCTGGGAGTAAAGACCGTTGCCGTATATTCTGAAGCTGATAAGAATGCCCTCTTTGCAAAGTATGCTGACGAAGCATATCTTATAGGGCCGGCACCTTCAAGCCAGAGCTATCTTAATATGGAGAAGATACTTGACGTAGCTGAGAAAACGGGTTCTGAAGCTATACATCCCGGTTATGGTTTTCTATCAGAGAATCATGTATTTGCATCCCAATGTGAAAAAGCCGGCGTGGTTTTCATAGGTCCTCCAGGGGACGTCATCAAGAAAATGGGGAGCAAAATCGAGGCCCGTAAGACCATGAGCAAGGCAGGGGTTCCTGTGGTCCCGGGCACAGAAAATGCCATATCTGATGTGGACGAAGCTGCAGATATCGCAGAAGATATTGGCTATCCGGTAATAATAAAAGCTTCAGCTGGCGGCGGCGGCATAGGGATGAAGATAGTTCATTCCAGAGAGGAATTCGCTAACGCTATCGTTTCCATCCAATCAGTTGCAAAATCTGCTTTTGGTGATCCAACTGTATTCATAGAGAAATACCTGGATGAACCCAGGCATATAGAGTTCCAGCTACTCGCTGATAAAAATGGGAACACGGTCCATTGCAATGAAAGAGAATGCTCTATACAGCGCAGGCATCAGAAACTGATAGAAGAGGCTCCTTCTCCGATCATTACCGAGGAAATGCGAGAACTTATGGGAGAAGCTGCGGTCAAAGGAGCAAAGTCCATAGGCTATGAAAATGCAGGCACTATGGAGTTCCTGTATTCCAAGGGAGAGTTCTATTTCCTTGAAATGAACACGCGTCTGCAGGTAGAGCATAGTATTACAGAGCTTATCACTGGTCTTGACCTTGCTAAAAAACAGCTATACATTGCTGCAGGTGAGGAACTTGCATACTCGCAGAAGGACATTCCTCTGCGGGGATGGGCCATAGAATGTAGGATAAACGCTGAAGATCCTCTGAACGATTTCGCTCCTTCTCCAGGAAAGATACGCAGGTACCGTTCTTCAGGCGGGCCAGGTGTGCGTGTGGATAGTGGTGTGCACATGGGATATACTATTTCCCCGTATTATGATTCTATGATCTCAAAGCTCAGTGTATGGGCACCTACACGTATTGACGCTATACACCGAATGGACCGAGCACTTTATGAATACGTAGTCGTGGGGGTCACAACAAACATACCGTTCCACAAGGCAGTGATAAGGCATGAGCAGTTCCTCAAAGGCAATCTTACTACTCATTTCATAGAGGACAACTCTATAATCAGAGATGTGGAAAGAGTTGTAAGGGAGGACTCAGAAAAGGGAGCTACACTTGCATCTGCACTTGAGGACAAGCCAACAAAGGTCGCTGCTGTCACAGCAGCTGTAGAGTCCTACATACATGCGGCAAAGAACCAATCTAGTAATACGGAGTAAATATTCTATAGAAATGTTTATTGGTGGGATAAAGTGAGCACTAATTTAGCTGATATCATGCGGATATTGAAAGAAGCTGATGGGAAACCAGTTTCCGGGGAGGAACTTGGAGAAAGGTTAGGTATCTCCCGGGCAATGGTCTGGAAGTATATAAGTTCCTTGAAGGAAGGAGGGTATGAGATAGAATCATCCCCGAAAAAGGGTTACGTGTTAAAGGTAGTCCCTGATATGCTCTACCCTGAAGAGATCAAAAACGGACTAAACACCACTTTAATAGGTAATAATATATTTTACTTTGCAGAGCTGGAATCAACTAACAGCTTCGCTAAGGAAATGGCCAAGGAAGCAGAAGAAGGTACAGTGGTCATCGCAGAGTCACAGAAAAAGGGTAGGGGGCGATTAGGAAGGAATTGGCAGTCACCTAAAGGAGGAATAAACCTCTCTGTAATACTTAAACCGAATATCCCCCTTGATCATGCAGCAAGGCTTACATTAATGATAGGCCTTGCAGCAGCAAATACCATCCGTTCCCTTGGGGTGGATGCCCGTATAAAATGGCCCAATGATGTACTCATCAAAGATAAAAAGGTATGTGGCATACTCACAGAAGTAGATGCCGCAATGGAACAGATAGATTATGTTATCATTGGGATCGGTATCAATGCCAACGTCAATGTGGATGAGTTCCCTCCGGGGATTCGCGAGAATGCAACAAGCCTTCAGAAAGAACTTGGTACAGAAGTCAATAGGGTCGAATTCGTCCAAAAATTACTGTATGAAATCGAGCAACAATATATTAAGTTCAAGACACAGGAATTTACTGCGATCCTCAGTGAATGGATCAATCTTTCTGATACTATTGGTAAGGATGTCACCATAATGACCCCTTCTAAGATGGTTGAAGGCAAAGCTGTAGGGATCACTGACACAGGAGCTATCTCTGTCAGAACAAAAGATGGGAAAAGAGTAAACCTTATTGCCGGTCGATGTGTGTATACACGTACTAGATGAGAGACTTATCCAGATGGACAGGAAAATATCTATCCGTATTGTTATTGGTTCTGGTCATCTGCGTGGCGGCAGATGCTGTATTACCCGTTAAGGCTGCTCCTGTAGTAGAAGATGTGCTTTTAAATGATACCAGCATATATCTTCTTACAGGCAACACCTGGCATTTTTATCAGGGATATGATCTTACCATAAAGAGCGTGAGTCAGGATTCTGACAGTGTATGGCTCGAACTGTCACTGAATAATAAAACTTTGCAAAGTGCAATTCTCAGAGAAGGCGACCTTTTAATCTATGAGAAAAATGACAGAACAATTCTCAGCATAACAGTGGATACCATCTATGCTGGGGATGATGAGGAACTGGTCGCTTTCTCACCAGTGTTCCAGTATATGGATAGGAATCTGCCTCAACCTTTAATTCCGGAAGATGAAACCAATGAAGGACAGAACAGTAGTCTTGATGATAATATCTCAAATGGGAACAATGGAATTGCAGGATTCAGATTGCACATGGCAATTCCAGTTATAGTGACCATTGCTGCTTTAATGCTAACCCTAAGAAAAAAAGATAATTAACAGAAAAGAGGAACCTGTTATAGTTCCAGGTCCCCGTTCTCCATAAGCACTTTAAGGTCTTGTAGGCTCATCTTTCCTGTCTTTTCCAGCTTCTCTTTAGCAACTACTCTTTGTTCCTGCTGTTTCTTCTCATCTTTTACAAGCTGAATATCGTTTAATTTCTCAAGATAGCCACTCAATTCATCCCTTAGCTGTGACATCCTTTGCTTCAATGGATCAATTCTGGCTCTGAGAGGTTCAGTGACTCCAAATTTTTCCTTTATCTGAGCATGGCAGAGATCCGCATCTTTGCGCATTTCATCTACTTTTTTATACAGATCAACCATTTCCAGGTGATATTGCTGTGAGATCTCAGCAAGTTCTTTTATCGCAGATCCAACATTTTCTCCAGGTACGGTCTGTTGAGACATGGTCGCATCATAAGTTTCCTGGATCTTCTTATGCACTTCGTCTGCTTTCATGGCAGCTCTCAGGCGCTCTTCAAGGTGCATTAATCTGCTAAAAACATCTATCTCATGTTGCAGGGGCACATCTGCATTAAGGAAAGTATCAAGTTCTGCAGAGTATGCTTTGGAAATGATGTCAACGGTACCTCTTGAAACCTTATTGAGTGCATCCCTTTCAGCTTTCAGTTTTGCGATCTCATCTGAGGCCTGCTGACCTGCCGATATCCTGGCATTTTTCACATCTTTCAGTTCAGAGATCTTTGTGTTGACCTCATCCCTTTTTCCTTTTAGCTCCCTGGCCTTTGAGACCATTTCCTTGACCTGGGAATTCAGACTATCTCTCTTTTCCTTGAGTTCTCCCATATTATTTCGGTGAAGGCGTAGTTCATTGAACAGGGACCTGAGCTCCCTCTCATCCCGAGCTATCTGGGTCCTTAGTTCATTTACTTTTAATTTCAGATCCTTTTCTGAGATGGATGACGCATCTGTCATGCTGTGATCTCCTCTTCCTTTGCATCTTTTAGGCTTTCCCAGTGTATCAAAGCCTCTTTATGACTCTGTATCCTTTTTTCGAGCCATGAATGCCTTGGTTTCGCTTTGTTTAACTCATCCTCGTGCAGCTTCTGATCATCGGTCAAAGTGTTTTCACGATCGGATATTGATATGAGTTCTTCATGAGATGCAACTGCTTCTTTTATCTTGGACTCGATGGAAGATTTTATCTCAGAAGTTTCCCCTACAGCCAGAACTGACAGGATCGAGGCAACAACAGTCTTTTCTTCACTTTCAGAGGAAAGTGATCTTGCTTTTACTATATTGTCGCGCAGATTGTCTATATCCTTCTGCTGCGTACCCGGTCCTGTTAGTTTCTCGAGCATGATCTCTGCCTGATGGTAGAGCTGCTGGCGCTTTTCTTTGAGCACATCTATGCGTTCGAGCAGCTCTTCGTGTTCCTTCTTAATGTTGTCTACTTCTCCTGAACAAGAAGTAAATCTCGTATCAAGCTCCTCGAATTCAAAATTATACTTCTCTAACATCCTGTTGTGTTTAAGGATCACTGCATCGATAAGACCTTCACGGCCAAGTAAAGTAACCCCTACACCATCTCCTTCGGCGGTCATTCATTTATCTCCAACTAGACTGTATCTTACAATATTTATTTACAATATTATATAGGTATACTCTGGTTTTATCATACTCGGAATACTTGAGCATGTGGCACACCATTTATCAATATCACACTTTTCGGGTCTACTGCACCACAGTTGACAGCACACTGAATACACCTCTCCCCAAAAAGGTTGGCTGTAGTTGCATTTTTGAGAGCTTTCTCAACAGTCTCTGCTCCCACCATCTCACCATAGAAAAACCCTTCATTGACTGTTACTGTGATATTCCCCTCTTTTAAGGTCTTTCCAAGGATCTCCTTGTCACATATGGCAACAACAACATTACTTCCTGAGATATGGACCTTCATGTACATCAATTGTTCCTCACACAAGTTTCACACTGTCATGATCTGGTTTCATCAGGTCCCCGGACCTGCGCATTTTTGAGATCATTTCTTCTGCATGAGCTCTGTCAATGCCTTCTATAGCTGCTTCGGCATATATCTCTTCAAGAGGCGCTTTACCAGCCGGGTGCCTGCCACCCACCTGTCTGATGACTTCCTTCAGCACTTTTATCTTATCCCGCTGGCTCTTGCTGGTCCCGGATGCTATCACATCCACATCAAAAGCACCAGTGGATGGGTCAACACCTACTTGTTTCATGCATGAATATACTATCTTTGTTGTACGCCTTGCATCGTCCATATTAACAACATTGCTCAGACGCACCCTTGCACTTGCTTCTGCCAGTCTTACAAGTGCTTCCAGTTGTCTGGCCGTTACCGGGACCGGAGCGTCCTTGCCTTCTCCCATTTTACGCAGGTCCATGTAAAACTTCACCAGATGGTCCCGTGCTTCCTCTTCCATCACAGGGAAAATATTCCTGCGTGAATAGGCCACGTATTTTCTCATCAGGTCCGGGTCAATATCAGGAATGATTATTTCCATCTGTTCATCGACCTGTTCCTGGGTTATTTTGCTACTGGAAAGTTTTTTGCGCTGCTCCGATAGTTCACCGGCATAGTGGGATTTAAGTATGTGCTTTGCAATACGGCTATCCTTTTCCTCGTTTGGGGTGTCCAGCAGTACGAAGATCATATCGAATCTGGACATAAGCGCCGGAGGCATATTGATCTGTTGGGCTATGCCCTCGTACCTGTCAAAGCGTCCATACTTTGGGTTAGCGGCTCCAAGAAGGGCACATCGGGATTTCAGGGTGGCAAGGATGCCTGCCTTTGCAATGGATATAGTCTGCTGTTCCATAGCTTCATGAAGTGCACTCTTGTCCTCGGAACGCATCTTGTCCATTTCATCCACTGCTGCAATACCCATATCTGCCATAACCAGTGCTCCTGCTTCCAGTGTCCACCGCCCGTCACCCATTTCATCTTTCACAGCAGCTGCAGTAAGGCCGCTGCTAGAGGCACTTTTTCCTGAAGCGAATACGCCTCTGGGGGCGAGCTTGACCATATAGCGAAGAAGCTGACTTTTTGCCACACCCGGATCACCCACAAACAACATGTGTATGTCGCCCCTTATTCTTGATCCGTCGGGAAGATGCTTGGGAACGCCGGAAAATAGCTGCAGGGCCAGGGCTTCTTTCACTTCTTCAAGGCCATAGATCGAAGGTGCAATGGACTGGATTATCTTGTCATATATGTGTGGATCCTGGCTCATTTCCCTTATTAGATCTTCCTCTTCGGGAGTTATCTGGAGTTCATCAAACTCTTTATCCACATTCTCAATAGAATTCGCATCCAGTACGAGGTCATAAAAAGGAGATTTCCCTTCACGGGTGGTACGCTGATGGGAACGCAGTATACCATTGATGACTATCCTGTCCCCGGGTTTTACAATACCTGCAAGGTCTTCCTCCACATCCACATCAAGGCTCTGTGGCTGTGTTCCTCCTCTGAGGTTCTCCGGTGATTCCTGTATCTGCAGCTTCTGTGCATCCACGAACAAGGATTGTTCCATGAGTATTTTAAAAGGTCCTCTTTTACCACATGTGTCGTTCTCACATTCAAGAGGTTCAACGAATTTCATCTCTGTTTGCGGCACGAAAGTGACATGTTCACATCGCATGCACATAAAAGCAGCATTGATTATTTTGGGACGCACCTCGGTAGCTTTACGGATCATGCCCTCTATGGCAATGAATTTCACAAGGTGCTTACTACGCAGATCTCTTATGGGGATCTTTGAGGGGATCTTTTCGAACCTGACCTTTGCTTTATCAAGTGTTTTATCGATAGGCAGATCGATTTCCTGTAAAGCCTTGTCTGCAGATGGTATTACTTCCGAAGGCTTATCTAAAAGCTCTGCGGCCAGTTCTCTATCGAAGATCTCAAGGTTTGAAAAATCAACTGTAAGGCTTCGCTGTTCAGGGTATTCGTTGGCAAGCTGAAGAATATCGTCCCAATAGTACTGCTTGAGGAATACCTTGAATTTATCTTCCCATTTTATCTCTGTCATATCTTTCTCAAAGTTTGCTGCACAGATCTAGTCTTGGCACCAACCCATAGTTTTTAATTTATATCAATATTTCGTGTATGGTAATTGATCATTTTTTCTGTTCTGGAACCAGGTGCCTCTGTATCCTGCGCAGGACCCCTCTTAATGTCTGTACTTCTCTCGGTATCAGGCATGCTCTGCCGAATATCCTTTTGAGCATAAGTTCCGTCTTTTCTTTTTTATGCTCAGGATAATCAATGTCATCCAGAACTTGGGTAAAATGTTCCATTAAAAGCTTTGTATCAACAGGATCAGCAAGCGGTGTTTCTCCGGGCTGTACATCGCTTAACTCGTACAGTACCACCGCCACAGCATGTGAAAGGTTCATGACCGGGTATATTTCGGATGTGGGGATGGTAAGGATCATGTCCATCATACGCAGTTCATCTTTGGTGAAACCTTTATCTTCTCTGCCAAAAAGCAGTGCAACTGTACCTGCAGAGCCTTGAAGGCGTTGCTTCAGTTCTCTGGGAACATGTGCAGGGATGCGTATATGCTCGTCGAATTTGCTGCCGGTAATGCCTGTAGTGCCTATAAGGAGACTGGCATCTTTCACAGCGTCTTCTATACAGCTTGTTATTGTTGCACCTTCGAGCACATCACGCGCATGTGAAGACATTGCACGCGCCTCTCCTTCAAGGGGGCATGGGTTAACAAGTACGAGGTCTGAAAAACCGAAATTTTTCATTGCCCTTGCGACAGAGCCCACATTTCCCTGATATAAAGGCTCAACGAGCACTACTTTGAAATTTAGAGACATGGTACATCCTTGATGTTTTTAGGAGCGTATAGGTGATTGCACATTATATAAGGCTAATTATGACATTATTTGTCAATTAGAGCGTGCTAGATCAATGAGGAAGATCTTATTTACAGATATGTGAATTCCTAAGGGATCACATTTCTCCTTCAGATGATATCTGTGCATGGAAAGTAACTTAATATCTAAGATGAAATGAATATTAATTATCTTCCTCTCAGGGCTTTCCATGGACATTAAACAATTTACACCAGCTATTGTTCCGTTAGAAAAAGTGTCTGACCTGTGGGAAGAAAACGATGCTGTTATTTTCATTGTAGACATTACCGATTATTTCCCGCCGGATGCAAAATATCTAAGTGAGGCAGAAAAAATATATATGGATACACTGAAAACAGATCATTTCAAAAAAAGATACATTACTTCAAGGACAGTCTTAAAACATCTGTCCGGTTACCTTAAAAAAAGGTTATGGTCAGATATGGTTACGTATAAAGATGAAAAAGGACGGGTCCATGTATGCGATCATAATGATCTAAACGTCTGTATCTCCTATAGTGGGAATAAACTTGCGCTTGCCTTATCTAAAACAGAGGTCGGGATCGACATAGAGTTCATAAGGCCACGGTCGGTTGCAAGCATTTCAAAGTCAATTGACAGTTCACTGCCTGATGGTATAAAATCTCAAAATAGTTTTGTTTTTCTCCTCATGTGGACGTTGAAAGAAGCTTATTCCAAATACTCTAACAGAACGATGTTCTCTAATTTGAGCAGGAAACTGGATCTCTCCGATGTTTATCATACAGTCTATATTGTAGGCAATGAATACATGCTTGCATTCATTGCAAAGCCTTGTGTTCATCATGTCAGGGTAGTTTATCTCCAAAAAATCGATCTCTAAGCCGAGGACCCAATGCAACTTTTTTTAGTTCCAATGCCTGGAACAAAGTATGAGAGCTGATATGCTCTTCTCCTGAGAGCCATCCCTGTGAAACTGAAAACCATAATCCTTCAGCCATTATTAGAAAAGATCTGAGCTGGCTTTTATGTTCTAAGTGATCTAATATGGATTTCAGCTTACTTCTTATTCTGCCAACCACAAATCATCTAAACCATCCAGACATATAAAATACAGAATGATAGACGAAGTTATCAAAGTATTTAAACAACTGGACAATAAGGACATACGTATCCTTACAGGTATAGAGATAGGCATGAAGAATTCCGAGTGGGTGCCTGTTGAGAATGTCATGAAATACACTCGTATGACCTATGATAACCTTTCCTTCAAGCTTAAGAAACTAGGAAAGTTGAACCTATTGTCCTTTACCAATGTTCCATATGAAGGCTATCAGATATATTTTGAAGGATATGATGCCCTTGCTTTGCATACGTTCGTGCAGAGGAAGACTATCAGTGCCATTGGCAATGAGATCGGTGTAGGCAAGGAATCTGTGGTACTGGAAGCCATAAAGGAATCAGAACTCGGGATCGGTGACCCGGAGGGCGTGGTGATCAAGTTCCACAGGGAGGGCCGTACCAGTTTCACCCAGGTAAAACGAAATCGTGGTCATATAGGTGACCGGGAGCACATGTCATGGATATACGCAGCCCGTCTTGCAGCTAAACGTGAGGCAGATGTTATAGGTAAGCTATATCCTGAAATATCTGTTCCAAGACTCATCGACCATAACAGACATGCACTTGTCATGGACATCGCTCAAGGCTCCTTGTTGTACAAAACAAAGCTTGAAGATCCTCAATGGTTCCTGGATGAGATATTCAGTCAATTGAAACTGGCCTATGCCAAAGGTTTTATTCATGCTGATATGAGCGAGTACAATATTTTCGTTCACGAGGGAGGCATACAGATAATAGACTGGCCACAGTATGTGGAGCCTTCACATCCTCATGCCGATGAATTACTGGAGCGGGACATATCTAACATCCTCGCCTTTTTCAAACGTAAGTATGACATTGGAACAGAACTTGAAAGCTCAGTGACATATGTAAAGGGCCAGTGAACACAAATATATCCCAGCAAACCAATAATAATATAATGTATGCATAGCGGCATCATTTACGGTATTGATATTGCAAAAGGCTCTTCAAGGGCACAGGCGATTCCCAGGTATGCTGTAGCTATCCTTAAAGAAAACCAGGTGCAGCGCCACAACATGGTCACCAGGAACCGTATCCTTAAGATGGTGCAGGAGGACAAGCCTGATTATATAGCAGTGGATAACATATTCGAACTTGCTTCGGATAAAGGTGATCTCATCCGTTTTCTTGATAAATTGCCGGAATCCACAAGGCTTATTCAGGTAACGGGTGGTCTGCACCAGCAGCCTCTCCTTAAACTGGCCCAGGAGCATGGCATTTCCATGAACCAGTTCAGTCCAGGTGATGAAGCTGAAGCATGTGCACGCCTTGCAGCCATGAGCGTCGGATGTGAAGTTTCTTTATTTGAAGATGTTACAAGGATCAAGGTCAGTCGGGCGAGATCACTGGGAAGAGGGGGGTGGAGCCAGAACAGATACAGGCGCAAGGTCCATGGTGCTGTCAGGGAAAAAAGCCGCCTGATAGAGCAGATATTGCGCAAATTCTCAAAAGATACAGGCGTTACCTTTACTTCAAGGTCCATAGAAGGTTTTGGTGGCTATGTGCGCACTGAGTTCATGGTCAATAGCAGCCGCGAGAAGATACCTGTGCATCCTTCCATTAATGCAGACGTGCAGGTTACCATCCGTAGCGTTGAAAGGGACAAGATCAAGTATATCTCTCTTACACCATCCAGACGTAAATATACTATCGTTGGCATTGATCCCGGTACTACTGTGGGAATAGCCATTCTGTCCCTGGACGGTGATCTCCTTTTTTCCAATAGCTTCAGGGGTATTTCCCACGACCAGGTGGTCAAACTGATCTCAGACCATGGGAAACCTGTAATTGTTGCTACTGATGTATATCCCACACCCGCGGCTGTGGAGAAGATACGGCGCAGCTTTAAGGCAGTACTGGGCACTCCCGGCACTGAGCTGCGTGCAGAGGACAAGATCGCAATGGCAAGACCTTTGGGCTATTCCAATGACCACGAAAGGGACTCGCTGGCTGCTGCCATTAATACTTATCGTAATTACAAGAACATATTCAGCAGAGTGGAGAAAAAAGCTCCCAGGTTTGCAGATGTGGATCTGATAAAGTACCATGTTGTCAATGGCTGTTCTATTGAGGAGGCTATAGAGAAAGTAACTGCTGTTCGTATTCCTGCCAGATCTGAACCAGCGCCTGCAGCAGGGGATGGTATTGATACTGATGAGCAGACAAAAAGGCTCCAGGAGCTAATAAGGCAGAAGAATGGCCTCATACATGAGCTCAAGGAATATGTAAGGAAATTGAAAGAATCTAATTTAGAAAAGGATCGGCTTATAGCAGAAATGGAAGATCGTATAAGCAAGCTTAAAAAATCCGAATCTTTGGAGATGCGTAAACAAAAAGAGATCCGTATACGTGATACGGAGGTCTCAAGGCTTAAAACAGAACTTAATAGGTCAAAGCAGGCTCTTCATGACTCGCGCCAGCATATAAAAAAACTCAAGCAGATCCGCAAGAAAGAGATCAAAGGTGAGGGCTTGCCGGTAAAAGTGGTGGCAGCATTCACAAAAGAGGCTATCCAGCAGACAATGGATATGTATGGTATCAAAAAAGGAGATGTTGTATTGCTCGAAGACTCCAGCGGAGGTGCTGCAGGTACAGCAGCAATACTGGTGGCAGCAGGTATTAGAGCTGTGATCGTAAAAGATGATATTTCACATGCCGCCAGCGAAGCTTTTTTCCGGGGTAATGTGCCTCTTCTGAAAGATGTAGAAGTTCAAAGGTTCGATGATTTTGCTACTGTAGATCCTAAAGTTCTGGAAGAGGCATTATCCGCATGGCAGGAAACTGCAAAGAAAAAGAGACATGAGCAGGAACAAGAGCATTTAACCTCCCTGCTTGAGGAATATCGTAGTGAACGGCGGCGTGGCCTTGTCTGAAACTTACGGCCATTTTCTGTCAAAGAAGATGTTTTTACCCTTAACGCTTAGGGGAATTGCCATGGCGATATCGGCCTTTATCATCTCTGCTCTGATGGCTGCAGTACCGGCACTATAAAATATTCTGTTATCAAGGCACAGGTCTTTGGCTTTGGCTGCTGCACATCCCAGAGCTATTCCCAGATCCATATATTTGATACTGCATTGAGGGCCATTGAAATCTGTTCTCACCTTCTGTGCTTCAAGCATCTGGTCGCATTCTTTATAGCCACATGCACCGCAATTAAGTCCTGCAACACCTGCATTCCTGAGCCCAATAATGACCACAATATCTGCAGCTCTTATATTTGTTGCATCCCTTCTGAAAAATGCAAATTTATCTCCTCTTTCATCTGCCATGCCTTCCATGACTCTGGCCAGCGTTTCCTGTTCATCACTCTCAAGGATGCCTGTTACAAGGTCGTCTTTACCTTTTGCTTTCGGGGCTGTGCGTGCTGCCACCAGCATCTCCCTGGCAAGGATATCGATGCACTGTATTTCTGGATTCTCTATCATGCTTTTAAGTAGGTAGAGATATATTTTAAGTATTGCGAAGCTAAAAACCGATGATAAGCAATACTGATGAAAAAACAGATGCTGCAACTATTGAAAGTGATGTTAAATGCAAAGGTCTGCACTGATACTGGCTGGTGGAAAGGGGACAAGGCTTGGAGAACAGGAGAAAGCTTTGCTTACCTATAAGGATAGCACCCTGCTGGAAAACGCTATTTGTGTCCTTGGTAGGGTAGTAGATGAAATTATCGTTTCAGTAAGGGATGAGAAACAGCAGAAAGCTTTCTCTGAATTTGTCCAAGGTACAAAGTTGCTATGTGACCAATATGAGGGCAAAGGCCCTCTTGCCGGAATGCTGGAAGGTATGAGGGCAGCGTCTGGTAATTATGTATTTGTAGTTGCATGTGACATGCCTTTTCTTCAGCCGGATGTCATTGATCTTTTATTTAAGGAGGCTTATGGCTATGGTGCAGCTGTCCCTATGTGGGAAGATGGCAGAAAAGAGCCTTTGCATGCAGTTTATAATAGAGAACAGCTAATTCCTATCATAGAGAGATCTATCCTCAAGGATGATCATCGTGTGATGAATGCAGTATCACAATTATATGATGCCAGGTTCATAAGTGTGGATAAAATTCAGCTTATTGACAGGGAACTTGTGTCCTTTGTCAACATTAATACTTCGGATGATCTGGAACAGATCACTAAGAAGGGGGTTTAGATCATGGATAAATGTATGGTCATCGATAAGGCAATTAAAAGGATCGCAAACGATTATGATCTCACCATAGACATTGTTATGGAGGCTATTAAAGGTTCCAGATACCCTCTGGACTTCGATAGGATGGTAGAAGAGGGCAGTTTCTGTTTCAGGGGGCCGGATGATGAATCGAAAGCTGATAATGCTTCCATCTGTCTGGCTTCCAAGATACTTTCCAATAAAGGGGTTCAGGAACATATACTGCCCATCATATGCAACAGGATCAGGACATGGGACCATGAGGACATTGAAGAACTGCTGAACTTGCTGAGAAAAGCAGTGAGTATAATGGAACTGAATCCCGAAGATCATCCGCCGATGGAAGCCTGTGGTCTTGATATCGGTCATTTGCCTTCTGAAGAGATCCCTGGGAATATTTGTCCTGATTACAGGATATGGGCAATAGATAAAAAAGGAAAATGTCTTGTAGGCAATGATGCGGACGAAGTGATCACCATCGAACATGTTCTAAGGGAATGATCAGGTGGTCCTGTAAAATATCTTATCTGCAGTTATTTTTTATTGCATCTTTTGCATCTGCATAGCATCTTTCCACTATTTTGGAAGTTCCAGGCATGGAGGTGATCTCCAGCCTGAACATTTCGGAGAATTTGTTTACATTTTGCTCAAAAGCAGGATCATATTTTGTATCCCTTTCTATTTTCACAATACGGCTTATATGGTACCTTTTAAATGAATCATGTATAGTAGTCATATCTTCCTGTTTGTTGATGGGAGCATTCATATCTTTCCAGCTGGAAGCCCACATGGGAGTAAAGAATAGTGTGCCTTTCCCCCTACATGCTTTAAAGGCCTCTTCATATTTCCTGTTACCACCCAAAGCTATGCTTATACAGTCATCCACTCTGTTGTTCTCTTCATCTCTCAGCAGGTATATGGGGCATGAGATATGAGAAAGATCTTTCTCTATATTTTGCAGGGAATTTCCGCACAGGCCTTAGAACAACAGAATGCCATCCGAATAAGCAGACATTTGTTCCACTGATGCGTATACTGCTCTGCGCAACAATGCAAGGTCTCTGTGTAGTCCAAGTTCAAGGACGTGCACCACCACCATGAGATCTTCTTTTGTGGAATATGTTTTACATATCCGTCTGATAATGCCTTTTTTGCATGATCCTTTTGTTTGCCGGATCATATCCGGCATCTTTTCGGAAGGAACAGACGTATGAGATATATTGCTGGTCCTGAGGCGTCGGATAAGGCTATATGCCTCCTTTGTATCTGTAACAAACAAATGGTCAAAGGCATTTTCAGATGATATTACATGAAAAATTTCGTCTTCAAGTATCCTGCAAGCTATTATTGACATAACTGGCATGTAATGTTCTCCGGCATAAAGTTGGATCTTTTAAATGTTAAACTCCATGATCAGGGGTATCAACAGTCTATTGCTCTATGATTGATACAAACAGATTACTCCACTCATTACAAACTATCTCTGTTAATTTTTTAAATATTGCGTCAAGCAGATTCTATGAGCATGTATATATACAATAATTTCCCTGCTATAAGGGGTGGTCCTAAAAGCCATCCATGTCCTTAATTTAAGGAAATATATATATTATTTAAATATTACTGCCATGTATGATGGTATACGCCCAGGGCAGGATCATCATATGGTCAGAGGCCAGGACAATGGATGAACAGAACATGGATGATTACTGGTTCAAGGAGGGTTTCTTCAGCGAAGACCCTGAAGAAAAGATAGCCTGTTATGACAGGATATTGGAATCACACTTTCAGGACCTGTCCTTTCAGAACCATGGGCTGATATCTCTTATATGGAGCAATAAAGGGATAGCTTATTCCTATCTCGGCATGCATGATAAAGCCCTTGAATGTTTTGACCAGGCCCTGCAGCATAACAAACTTGATGTGGATGTATGGTGCAATAAAGGCATAGCTCTATTTAGCCTCGGAAAATGTGATGAAGCTCTATTCTGCTATGACAAAGTACTGGAAACAAATGTCTCGAACGAGAATGCTTTGTTCAACAAAGGCATAGCTTTGTCTCATATTGGCAAACATAAAGAAGCTATAGATTGCTATAGCAAGCTTCACAGAGAACTGGAGATCGATAATAAATATGCTGTCATCTGGTACAAGAAAGGTATGGCCTATGCCAGCCTCGGACAACTGGACGAAGCTATTAAATGTTTTTTACGCGTCCTTGAAATAGATCCAGAACATGGAGGCGCCATCGAAGGGCTTAAGAGATTCACGCGAAAGCAAAAAAGAACAGATCAGTGAAGGTCGAACTCTTCTCCAGCTACAGGCGCATACGCTTTAACACCTATTTCTTCTTCTATCCAGGCAGCAAAGCCTTCTGTATTGTCTCCATGCATAGTAAATACAGCTTTTGTACCCCTGTCACAGAAATCCTTCACGATGGACTTAAGTTCCCTGTCCCCCGCATGGGCTGAGAAATCATATTGTTCAAGCTTAATCCTGAGCTGTTGCAGTGTTCCATTGTTCTCTATGATGCCTGTGTCAATGGCCATTCTGCCGTTTGTCCCTTCCACCTGGTAGCCTGTGAGCATGATTTTGGATTTCGGATCGTCATACAATTTGTTCAGATAGTACATGGCAGGTCCTCCATTAAGCATTCCCGAAGTGGTGACAATTACCGAAGACTCCAGTGGTACATCGTCCCGCCTGGAACTTTTTACATGTATTGCATTGTCAAACGCCCTTTTCAGATGAGTGGGATTGCGCAGATATGAAGGGTGTTTCATCATTATTTCGTATGCCTCCTTCCCCATGCCATCTACATATGGTCTGATGCCATGAGCATCAAGCAACATCAGCATTTCCTGTGTTCTGCCAATGGCAAAAGCAGGGATTATCACATTGCCCCCGATGTCCAGTGTACTCTTAAGGGATCTTAAAAAAGCTTCTTCAGTTTCTTTTCTGGGAGTGTGCTCTTTTGAAAAGTAAGTGCTTTCTATTGCCAGATAATCAGCGTTAGGAAACTCCACTGCTCCTGATACAAGACGGGTGTCAGAAGTATTGATGTCGCCTGTATATAGCAGACTTTCCCCGCTACGGGTGGTCACATGCGTGCATGCTGCTCCCGGAATGTGGCCGGCATCGTAGAACTCTACATTGTAACCATGTGTCTGGAATTTAATGCGATAGTCTACGGTTTTTGTTTTGTACATAAATGTGTGCAGATCTCCTGAGTCATAGGGTGCGTCCACACCAGTGGATTCTGCGATCTTCAGGCTATCTCTGAGAAGCAGGTTTGCAAGGTCAGCGGTAGGCGGGGTCATAAATACTTCAGGCTCAATGTCCATAAGATTTGGTAAAAGCCCGCTGTGGTCTATGTGACAGTGGGATAGTAACACGACCTCTGGTCTGACCCCGTTGACGGGATACTCAGGTGTTTCTCCCATTTTAATCCCGTAATCAAGCATCACCTTATCATCCAGAAGCAAGGCTGACCGCCCGACTTCCCTGCAAGCTCCCAAGAACCTAAGTTTCATGATCCACACCTTTTAAACAACGTTATCCTGCCACTCTTTTATTTTATTAATGGATATATTAGTAAGCTTCGCCAGCTCTTCTGCATCCCTGCTTACCAGATCCTCCACCTTTGAAACACCCACACTGTCAAGTTTTTCGGCAGTGACCTTGCCTATTCCTTTTATATCCGTTATCTTTTTAGTCCTTTTCCCCTGTTCTTCCAAAGACTTGTCATCAAGTGTATTTTGTTCTTGTACACCTTCTTCCTTTTCCTTCTGTGATCGTTGCCATTCATTGAAGTTGCAGTGAGGGCATCCCAGATTCCAGGGTCTTTTTCCTTCTGTGATCACACGGATGTGGTACAGACCATGCTCCTCGCATAGCTTGTCAGTGACCACGACATGTCCGCTCCTTGGAAGAGGCAGGGAGAAACTGCATTCAGGATAACCCTGACAACCTATGAACCTGGACCCTTTCTTTGATCTCATTACCATAAGGACAGATCCGCATTTTGAGCAGGTGCCTATCACTTTATCTTCCCTTAGTCCGGCCCTGAGGGATTCCGTAATGTTGTCTTTGTTTTTCTCAAGGTCATTGAACATAGAATTCAGCATTTCCCTGGACTCCTGAAGCACATCATCCTCTGGGATCTGACCTTCTGCAATCCTGTCCATATCTTCTTCAAGTCTGCTGGTCATTTCAGGCTTTGATATAGTGGGAGCATATTTTTCCAAAGCTTCAACTACCGCATATGCTGTTTTAGTGGGCTGTAAGGGATTTCCATGCACATATGCCCTGGAATATAATTTACTGATGATCTCGTGCCGCGTTGCTTTTGTACCCAGGCCCAGTTCTTCCATGATACGGATGAGTCTTCCCTGTCCATATCTTCCAGGCGGCTGGGTTTCCTTGTCCTGTACCTCTATTCCTGTCACGGCCAGTTCATCTCCTTTTTTCATGGCCGGCAGGAGCCTGTCCTCAGGTGCATTATATGGATAGTACCATCTCCAGCCAGCTTCTACAAGCCTGGCTCCCGTGGCACTGAACTCCTCAGAACTGATATCAAACTTCGCTTTGATGGTTTCCCATATAGCCGGTTCAGCAAATGTTGCAAAGAAACGTCTTACCACCATCTCATATATCTTCCATTCCTGCTCATTAAGTTCAGACTTCTTGGCAAGAGATGCGGGATATATTGGAGGATGATCAGTTGTTTCCTTCTTGCCCCTTGTCGGTTCAAGTGTTTCTTTTGCAAGCAGTTTTTCGGCATATTCCTTGAATGTGCCTTTGGCAAATACTTGTATCATTTCCCTAAGGTCCAGGGTGGCCGGATATACAGTGTTGTCCGTCCTGGGATATGAAATGAAACCCTGTATATACAATGCCTCTGCAATGCGCATAGCACTGGCAGGAGTAAAACCCAGGGAACTGGCTGCAGTGATGAACTCCGTAGTGTTGAATGGAATAGGTGGCTTATCCTTTTTAGTTGATGTAACTACCTCTGTGATGACAGCGACCTTTTCCAGCTTGGAAACTACTGTATCAACTTCCTGCTTTTCCCAGAAGCGCCTGTTTACATGCTGTACTGTGAAGTCAATACCTTTTAGGTCCTTAAGATGTGCATACAATTCCCAGTATGGCTTGATCTCAAAGGCTTCTCTTTCTTTTTCCTTGTCGACTATCAGTGCCAATGTGGGGGATTGGACCCTGCCCACTGAAAGGAACAATTTACCGAGTCTTCCTGCAGCAAGCGATATGAAACGTGTCAGGGAAGCACCCCACACAAGATCGATGACCTGTCTTGAATGGCCTGCATCCGCAAGATTGAAATCGATATTTGATACGTTCTCAAATGCGTCTATAATCTCTTTAGGTGTAATGGCACTGTAATGCACTCTGTCGAAGTGTACATCCGGGTTGATCTCCCGGATGATCTGCAGGGCTTCCACGCCAATAAGTTCTCCCTCGCGATCATAGTCAGTTGCAATCGTAACTCTTGTTGCTTCTTTGCCTAGTTTTTTAAGTGCAGCTACTATTCTTGCTTCTGTGGAAACAGTAATTATATCTGCATCAACCAGCTCCTTTGCTTCTACCTTCTGCCAGTTATTGTAGGATCTGGAAAAATCCAGTTTCACTATATGCCCGCTCAAGCCAATGAATACTTTTTTTCCATCCTCGGCTTCGAACTGATATGTGTCCACCCCGTTAACCCGCACCTGACTGAGCTTCCCTGCAGAAAGGATGTTTGCTATTCTCTTTGCTGCGATGTGCTTTTCTGCTATGATGAGGTGCATTTTATCTCCATTTTGAATCTTTTGTCCCACCCATCTCACCCTGACATGGAACTAATTTATATATATTTCAGTTTAAACTAATATTAGATTATCTTAAAAGCATCCCTGTAAATATATCTATCGCAGGTATAAAGTATGGAATGCTTCCCTAATCTCTTTGCTATCCCCGATTTCCCGTCTCACGGATATTAAAATGAAATACATTAATAGGTCAAAAAAACTATACCTGCCAAAACAGATTAAACTTTAATATTGGGTCAGATTGGTAATACTCAGGTATGTTAAAGATCCCCTTTGTTTCTATACAGGGGATCAGGTGTCTCAATTCCGTTCCTTTTTCAGATATTGGTATCCTGTTGCAAATATCCCTGCTGCAAGGAGAATCAATATCAATGCCCAGGTCCTGTTCTTTTCCGGATTCGTTATATCCAGATCGGCATTTCCTGTCCCAGGTTGTTTATTCAAAAATTCTTCGGCACCAGTTGCCTGTAATTTATTATCCTCATCAACAGTTAAATACTCTGGTATACCTCCTGCTGTGATCACGAATGCTGAAAAGCCAGATGTCTCAGATTCAAAGAGCAGATGGTCTGCAGAATTGCTTATAAGGGTGGTAGGTAGCATTTCCCATACATTTCCATTATATCTTTGCAGCCTTATCTCTGCAGGGCTTACTCCTTTATTCTCCAGCCAGGAAGAATCTACTTTGAACTTGATCCTCGGATCCTTTATATTGGTTTCAGTGGCAAAGCCGGATTTGCCCACCCATATATTGATGTATTTATACACCCTTCCTTCAGGATCACTGTTAACCAGTTTTGATTTCCCGTTCAGTACTTCTATTGTGGATGTTATTTCACCGGAGTTCTTCAGTGAACAGAAATTGATGGAATTAATGGGGTTGCCTTCCCTTGTGAATTCGTAAGTGATATTGGAATCCATCATCAGATAGGCATTTGCAACATCTTTCAATGCTATATTCTCAAAGTCCTCTACATTCCCGGCACCGCCACCTCCGCCACCACTGCTACTCTTTGAGGCGCTGCTTCCGCCTTCACCTTCTTCAATGTCAGAAGAGGCTGTAACAAGGCTGATTGTTATTGCTTTACCTTTCATTCCATCTTTATTGAAAGGTACCAGTGTATAATTATAGGTGGTACCAATTTTCAGATCACTGGCCACATAAGCGTATGTCCCGCTCAAGGTAGCAATAATACTCTCATTCTGGCTGATTTCCACTTTCGTCGTATCGCTGGAAGCTTGCCATATAAGTGTGACCGAACTTGTTGTAATGTTCGTTCCAGAGAGTTCAAAGAGTCGGGGGAGGTTCAATGTGGTTGCTGAGTCATTGACCCAGGCAGGATTTATGTTTCCGTAACCATCTACCGTCAGGATACTGATCGTGTAAACATTTCCATCGGAAAGGCCAGTTGCATTGTATGAACTGATGGACTTATCGGCTGTATCTGCGATAAAAGATCCATTAAGGTACACTTTAACATGACTGAAGTCTGCATTGGATGGATTTATCCATTTCCAGTTGATCCAGTTAGACCCCAGGACATTTTCTTCAAGACCTGTTACGTGTGCAGGTGCTGTCCTATCTGTAGTTTGTGCTGTAGCGTTCATCAGTATCGGATTAATATTGCCTGAAGTGTCCACGGTTCTGATACCTATGCTGTGTTTGGTTCCTTCTGTCAGTGCTGTCGCGTTATAATATCCATTGGATGTATTTGTGACGAATATGCCGTTAATATATACCATGGAATGACTGAAGTCTGTATCAGCAGGGTTTTTCCATATCCACCTTATCCAGCTTGAGCTAGTACCACTTTCTTTAATCTCTGTAACACATGCTGGTGGTTTTAAGTCCTGCGACTTAGGCATGCGAAGTGCATAAAGACCATTATTGTAATCTGCCACAAGTACATTATCGCCTGATAAGGCAACTCCACAAGCATTATCAGTAATATGATCACCTGCAAGTTTTGGTGTTGTCGGTTCTTTTATGTCAACTACCACAAGCCCGCTATCGCTGGTTGCTATGTATACCTTATCATCTCCAATGACAATATCATTTGCATAGCCAGTGGTTCTGTAAGTGCTGACAAGCCTTGGAGATACAGGATTTGTGATGTCCAGTATCACGAGGCCATTGTTGCCATCAGCTATACAGGCATATTTCCCTGCAACAGCAACATCATTTGCATATCCGGTAGTATCATAATTACCAACAAACATTGGTGCAGCAGGATCGCTGATGTCGACAATTGCAAGTCCACTGAAGCCATCGGCTATATAGGCAAGATCTCCTGATATGTCTACGCTCTGTGCATCATGCGTAGCATAACCGCCTGCAAAAGTTGGTGCTGACGGGTCGGTTACATTTACTATCAACAGTCCCCCAAAAACACCTGCCATGTAGGCATGATCACCCTTTACTGCAACACCCACAGCATCTCCTGAATCATTATAATAACTGCTCATAAGCTTTGGTGATGTTGGATCTGTGATGTTAAGGATCACAAGACCACTGTTTGCAATGTAGGCTTGATTACCTGCTACAGATATATCATATGCATGAGCTTCAGTGGCAGTGCTCCCTTCGATCCATGGTGCTTCCGGATCTGTGATATTCACTATGACAAGACCATTGTTATAATCAGCAATATATACATAATTTCCGGAGGCAGTGATATCACATGCATTTTGGGTGCTGCAGTAATCGCCACTAAGTTTTGGTGCTGCCGGATCAGTAACATCTAATATCAGGAGACAAGCACTGCTGCCACTCTCGGATCTAATAACACAGACATGACCCTCTGATACAGCTACATCTTGTGCATTACCTGTATAATAACTGCCTGTGAGTTCCGGTGCTTCCGGATCTGTAATGTTCAGGATTGAGAGGCTGTATCCGGTTAAGTAAGCATAACCTTCTGATACTGCAATATCAGATACAATGTCTTCAGCCTCATAGCTGCCTGCAAATACTGGTCCTTCGGGATCTGTGATATCTATGATCACAATATCACTGCCATAGGATACATAGGCATAGTTCCCTTCCACAGCAACACTCTCTCCCTCCCCGATTTCATAGCTGCTCGTAAGTCTTGGGTTTTTCGGATCTGTCATGTCTACTATGAGCAGGCTATAGTGGTCCTCGCCATCCATATCACTTTTGCTGATCACGTATGCGTGGTCTTCTGATATGTCGATGCTGCGCATCTCATCAGTGCCATATGTGCTTACAAGTACCGGAGATGATGAATTACTTACATCTATGATCGAAAGTCCGTTACTGCCGATCACACAGGCATTGTTCCCTGATAGCATAACATCGTATGCGATACCATCAATGGTTTTGTTCCCGGTGATCTGAGGCAAAAAAACTTTGGATATATTTATTATAGTAAGGCCACTATTTTCATTGGCAACATAGGCAGTGTCGCCTGACACTGTTACTCCATATACCATCGAGGGGGTGGTCACCCTTCCGACTTCTAATGGTTTTGTGTCATCAGTGATATTCAGGACGACAAGATCCTGCCCTTGTCCTAGATATGCATAATTACCAGCTATAGCAATATCATAATTGTTTCCTCCAAGGTGGCTTATCAGTTCCATATTAGCTCCCTGGGCAGGACAGATCCCGACTGTGATCAGTGCAATTATCAAAAGTATACCCATTTGGATTGCTTCTAATTTGATTCTCATTTATGTCACCCGTTCCATATATCAGATAGGCATGTGAAAGCGCATATTTTTATTCATTTGTGTATATTATATTTTTATTATATATAAATATATTTTGAAATAAAAAACCATTTATATAATTTTAGCTAAAAATTTATGTTGCGTGTCGGACATACAAACTCCCTTTCAGACCGTGCAGGAAGCCAGATACTTGTTGCAAGTAACTAAGTAAAATGAGGAAACTATTCTGCAGATATTTCATGATGTTATATGAAAAAAATCCTGGCATTCCTCTCCTATGGTATGGATTTATCAAGCAGAAGTTACAGATTTGAGATACTGGTTTAAAATCAAGGATTGATATCATGAAGATAATTGCAATAACATCAAGTCCAAGAGGCAAGAATAGCAATACACTGAAGCTTCTGAATGCATCCCTGGACGGAGTTGCAGCAGCAGGAGCAGAGTCTGAGATTATTGATGTTGCTAAATTGAAGATAAAGTATTGTACAGCGTGCGATGTCTGCCATAAGACCGGAGTATGCCCCATAAAAGATGACTTTAATGACGTGCTGGAAAAACTGCTGGCTGCCGATGGCATCATCTGGAGCAGCCCTAATTATATAACTAATGTGAGCGCACAGCTTAAGACATTTTTCGACAGGACTCCTCGTGTCATTCATGAGCACCTTTTTGAAGGCAAGTATACTTTTTCTTTAACAACCGCAGGCAGCCAAGATGTGGATTTTGTACTTGATGTTATGAACAATTTCATGAAAATGTGTGGGGGCACGGTGATAGGGGGTGTTGGCTGTATAATGGCTCAGGGCCCGCTGGCCATGGAAGCTGCTATAGGTAAGTCTTATGAGATGGGCAAGGACCTGGTTGAAGCTATACGCGAGAAAAGAATATATCCCGATCAAGAAGTTCTCCATCGTGCATGGAAGGACAATTTCAGGCATGCTATCATTGCTAACAAAGAAGAGTGGCCGCATAATGTGGACCACTGGATAGCAAAGGGGTGGCTGTAAGCACATGTTAGTATAACATGAGTGGGGGGATTATATGAATAAAAAGGACATGCTGGCTGTCGGGGAACTGGGAAAGAAGCTTGCAGAGGCCGGGAGGCTGAAGCTGCGCCCGCTGTGTGTATATGGTACGGACGAGATACCCGGTGGGGCTGTGCCCTCATATAAGATAGACCGCTGCATAGCTAAAGCTGCCTACACTGCTGCCATAATTGATGATACGCCGCCGGTCTACATAGAGGCAGGCCATGAGCAGTGCTGCGCCGGGGGGCTCTTGTGGATGGGGTTTGCAGAACCGCATCCGAAGCTGAAGTACTTTGTTACTGTGGGTACACCGGATTTTCGTGGTGGTGCTGCTGAACATCTGAAGGCCACGCCGGAACTGTTCGACGAGCAGAAGGAGCGCGCCGGGAAAATAACTCCTCCGGGCAGATATATTGTCATAGCGCCATGCACAGAAGACATCGCTCCGGAAAGTATCAGATCATTGATCCTCTTTGCAGGCGCCGAGCAGATCAGGAACCTGTGCGGACTTGCACAGTTCAGTAACTCCAATCCTTTCTTCAGGACGCTTATTCCGGCAGGAGCCACCTGTACCATGATGATAACCTTCCCGGCAGGCATGGCCGAGCATGCACCAAAGGATTCCTCTTACGTCGGTCCCACCGATCCCACAGGTAACCTCTGGCTTCCTGCGGACCTGCTGATCATGGGCATTCCCGCATCTCTGGCTCATCAGATGGCAGCTGATGTGGATGAGTCTTTTATCGGAAAACGGGGGAAAGTGGCATATCCGCAGAAGCGGCTCGAGGTGGGGATTAAGTATGGGTTGCTTAAATGAATCTGTTTAGCCAGGTATCGCATTAAACAATTCAGGATGCACATAGCCCACTGTTAACCGAGGCTACCATTAAGCAGATATGTATCAACTGTGTTGGGGGAAGTCTGTGCTTTGTGACGAAATCAACTTCAAGGCATTTTTGATCTTGCCAGTAGTAAATTTCGTTACCTTAACTTTTCAACTCAATCGTCATCTTTTCACTTATATACTCATCGAATATAGTCGATAAAATCTTCGAATTTTGTCGTGTATGGACGAAAACATTGATCTTAAATATCCAGTTTCCCGTTTAAAACCAGAGCTTGTCTTCCTGAGCTATCGGGGAGTTCAAAAAAGTATAAAAATAAGAGATGGTTCTGATACAGAAACTATCGTGCTGTCAGATCACAATTATGATCCGTAAGGCTCAATTTCAAGCTTTGAGGCGCCCTCGTCCTCGCCGTGAGCCTTTCCATCTATTATTGTCCTTACACGGTTCGGCTTGAAGCAATTGGCGCATCGTTTGACGAATTGATTATTTGTAATGGCTGCAAAGAACTCTTTCCTGCAGTTATAGCAAGTTACTATTATGTTCATTCAGAACCCTCTATTATGCGAAAAGGTTTGTGAGGATATAAGGATTTCACTTTTGTTCTCGTGGATAGAATAGGCAGTTATGGAGCTCATTCTATCGGCATCTGTAAAATATATTACAGAGTGTCTGCTATGGCATGGAATATGCGGGGTTTGAAACAGTACCAGAGGTCAAGGCAATTGAAAGATCATTAGAAAAAAGAGTGTGGGGAGGTTCTACCCTCCCATCACTTGTGTGTGAAGTATGCCACGATCTCAGAGCCCACAGAGTCGATCCTGCAGAAACCGAACCTTTCGAACTGCACTGTCTTGTCCAGTTCGGTTGAGATCATTTTCTCTCCAATGCCTTTAAACTCGCCGTCAGGAGAGAGCACTTTGACAGGGATACCGTCAACGGGTGCCCAGTGGATGATCTTCATGCGGTCCTTTTTAAGATTGGCGACCTCATCACCTATGTATCTGGCCTGTAACGGATCTACGGAAGTGATCTCCATGTTGTACAGATCCTTGAGGCGGATGCGGGAACCTACCTGTAGCTGTTCCACGTCGTCCTTGCATAAGAGAACCCTGTCTGCAACATCGATGCTGCGGTGTCCCTTGTTCTCAGTGGGGTGCAGGGGGGGCTTGGCTGTTCGTGGCTGTGCGCCGATAATAGTAAGCTCCACAGGGTCCCATACGAAGAAATACCTGTTAGCTATAGGGTCTATTATCTTTCTGTTCTCGGCGTACAGCGTATCCATACTGATACTCACATCAGTCTCGCCCACTCCCATCTCGATCATGAACTTGCGGATGGCTTGGGGTAGTATTCCTCTTCTGCGCATAGCTCTGAGGGTTGGCAGACGCGGGTCATCCCAGCCGGAGTATTCCGCTTCCTCAATGGCACGGCGCAAGGTACTGGTACTGAACTTGCCGAACTCGTGCATCTTCACCCTTCCCCAGTGCAGAGTTTTCGGGTACTCCCATCCCAGGTACTTGTATATATATGTCTGGCGTTTCTCGCTGTCCATGAGGTCCTTGCCCCGGATAATGTGCGTTGTTCCAAGCTCATGGTCCTCAATGGCTCCCTCAAAGTCCAGAAGGGGCCAGACCACATACCTGTCATCAACTTCCGGTCTCGGATGGGATTGCTTAACAATGCGGAATATTCCGTAATCCCTTATCGCGGGATCTTTGTGTCTGATGTCGGTCTTCAGTCGAAGGACTGCATCCTTTGCTTCATATTCCCCGGCCAGCATCTTGTCCCAGTATATTAGATTCTCCTGAGGGCTTGTATTTCTGTGAGGGCAGGGCTTGCTGGCATCCTTAAGGTTCTTGAACTCTTCGCTGGTACAGAAACACACATAAGCATTGCCCTGTTCGATAAGCTGACGGGCATGTTTGTAATAGAGGGGTATCCTGTCAGAGGCAATGACCACCTGATCTGGCACAGCTCCCAGCCATTTGCAATCATCCAGGTACCAGTCATAAGCTTCAATCATAGGCCGCTTGGTCTGGGGGTCTGTATCATCGAACCTGATGATGAGCTTGCCTTCGTATATCTTCACATACTCGGAATTCACAACTATGCCACGGGTGCTGCCCAGGGTAGGGGGACCATTCGGGTTAGGTGCAAAACGCATTACCACTTTTCCACATTCGGCACCTTCAAGTGGCTTAAGTCCCTTTACAGGTTCCTTTTTTGCACACATGTTCTCTATCATTTCCGGAGCAAGCGCTTCAAGTCTTTCCTGCCACTGCTCATGTGTTTCTTTTGATACTCTTTCGAGGATTTCCTGTATCAGAGGAGATACTTCTTTTGCACTGGCTCTTAGGTGGGTGCACTCTCCCATCACCTTTCCCATCACAGCTGCAAGCTGCGGGGCCTTTCCATATTTTACGGCATTCTGAAGTGCGTATTTCTCAATGATCTGTTTGTCTTCATCAGTTAATGTCATCCGGACTCTCCGTGGATATAAAATAAAGTTTCTATGTCTTCTGAAGCGTGTTATTTTGGCTTAGTTAAGGGAAACTAGTTAAAGTTGATGTTCTGCGGAGCAATACATTAAGCACAAATATATAAAAAAGTATACCTTTGAAGTAACAGATATCAGATAGATCTTCCGATCCGAAGTATGGCGGCTGTCATTTCCTGAAGTCTGGTCATCTCTTTCCCAAAGTCCTTCAGGAATGCATCCACCGCAGGACCAGCTATTGCACCCTGAATAGATGGCTTTATAAGTTGCTCCTGCTCCAGTACCCTTAGTGAATAACGCACCTTATGGGTAGGCATTCCTGTCTCCTCAGCAAGCTTAAGTATGCCTATCGGTCCTTTCTCCACTACGGTTTTAAGGACCACAAGATGCCTTTCAGAAAGGTCCAGTTCCCTTTCTATCTGATCAAAGAGCATTATACCACCTCGTTTCTCAGAATACCTATGCCCTCTATCTCTATCTCTACAACATCCCCTGGAAGGAAAGAGCCTACTCCCGGCGGTGTGCCTGTGGTGATGATATCTCCAACCTCAAGTGTCATTATATTAGATATGAATTCGAGCAGATAGGGGACCTCAAAAATATGGTTTGAAGTGCATGAGTCCTGTTTTGTCACGCCGTTCACACGACTGCGCAGGCATAAGTTTTCTGGATCTACATCATTTACAGGTACTATGAAAGGTCCTACTGGAGCAAAAGTATCAAAGCTTTTAGCTCGTGTCCACTGACCGTCCCTCCGTTGCAGGTCCCTTGCAGTTACATCATTAAAACACGTATAACCAGCTATCACATCCGCAGCATTTTCTTTTTTGATGCTCTTGCAGCGTTTGCCTATGACTACTGCCAGCTCTGCTTCAAAATCCACCTGCTCGCTCATACGAGGATAGACTATCTTATCCATATGGCCAACGACAGCTGAAGGGGGTTTCAGAAATATCACAGGTTCTTTGGGTACTGGCATGTTCACTTCAACGGCATGGTCATGGTAGTTCAAACCTACACATACGATCTTTGTAGGCATAGAAGGAGGAAGAATGGTCAGTTCCGAAAGTTCGAATACTTTACCTTCTACATTACCTTTTCCAATTACTTTGCTACCATCCACATTGCCATAAAAGGTTTCATCCCTGTACCTGAAGCGACCCAGCATATGGCTAAGGATTTGCATTCATTGTAGATAAGATTAAGTGTTAGAAATAAGAAAATCTACCAAGAAAAATAAAGACAAATTATTAAATTTGGATAGATACCTCAGGTAAATTATTTATTCTGATTCTGAGTACTTCCTCATATGGATTGGTATGTGATAGGTGCTGTAGAAGTAGCTTATGAGCGTACAAAACGATGCCTTTTTGAGCCAGTTGATCTCTGGAAATGGGTAAAGCTTGCGATAATCCTTATGCTAGTGGGTGGAGGTTCGGGTTATGGGATCAATTCTTTTAACTCCTTCAACTCTTTTTCGAATAACGATGCATATACCGAATATGTTCCAGACAACGAGCAGGGTTATGGTTTGGGTTATGATTCGGAATTTAAGCCATTTGATCTTATAAATGATGCAGTTTCTGCGGTTTCCAGTTCAGTTGTGCTGGCGATCATAGCGCTGATATTTCTCTTAGTGATCTTTTTTATGTATATCTCAAGTGTTATGGAATTTGTGTTAGTGGCATCACTTGTCAGTAATAATGTCAAGTTTTTGGAATATAGCCGTCGTTTCCTCGGCAAGGGATTCCATCTATTCCTGATCAGGATCGCAACACTCATACTATCTCTGTTAGCACTTGCTATTATCATTATTCCATTTATTTTTATATTTCGTATGTCCCCGGGTGATTATTTCTGGTTTTCATTGATCAGTGGAATGATGTTCCTTCTTTTTCTGCTTATTGTTTTTGCAATCATTGCCTCTGTTTTCGGCTCCTTCATAAGCATGTCCATACCTGTAGCATTGTATCGTAATATTGGTGTGCTTTCAGCTATCCTGGAAGTTTTCAGAAAGTTCAAATTTGACTGGCAACAGATTATTGTTTATTGGGTGGGAAGGGCAGTGTTGGGAATAATTGTAGGTATAGCGGCTTCCATTGTTCTAATCCTTGCAATTCTGTCAACAATAGTGCCTTTTATGATAGTGGATGTAGTTATCTACTTCTTGTTGTCGCTGGTTATTTCAGGTTCAGAATGGATGGTACTTGCGCCTGTCATTCTGGTGGAAGTAATACTTTTCATACTCGCCGTGGCTTTGGTCAGCATGCCTTTTGGATCATTCCTCAAATACCATATGCTGTCCTTTGTGGAAAAATGGTATCCGGAAGCAGGTATTCCTTTTGGCGAGGGAGTTGACCTTAAGACAGGGCACGTAACAGGAAAGATGATCTGATATCCTGTCTTTCTTTTTCCCCGTTTCTATATTGTTCCTGGAACAGAGTAAATAATTTCTACTTAAACGTGTACTATATATAACTATACTTATTAATTCTAAAGAGGCAGTAGAAAATATCCTTTTACTGCTTTATAAAGTTCAGATCCGGTCAAATAATAGGGGGATGCTAAGGTTGGAAACATCTGAACGCGGCAACAGGCCGATGTATAATAGGGGGAATACTAGATGCAATCATACAATAATTCTTTTGTAGTACCTCTAATGATCTTTTTTTTGGTTATGGGGATACTTGTTACAGTTGGAAGTGCTATGTCAGTTGATTCTTTTAATTCCCAGTACGGAGGGTCAGTGAGTATAGTAGGCATTGATCAAAATGCTTCACAAGACATATCATCTTCCATGAATGAGTTTGTGTTAATACGTACTCTTACTCCTGAAAGTGTTGAGGTCGAAATAGGAGATACGGTCATATGGAACAATCTCCAAAGGCCAAAGAAGCCAATAGTGGTAGTTAGTGATGATGGTTTGTGGGAACCGCAGACGATCTATTATGGTAAATCTTTCACCTACGCTTTCCAGGACACAGGTACATATACCTTTTTTATAGAAAGTACTCAGATGAGGGGAACAGTATTTGTTTTGGAAAAGAAGCTGGAAAGCTTGGATGAAGAGGGAAATGAAACAGAGCCATCTTCAAGCTCAATGCCCATGATGGTTTTGAACGAAACAAAACATGTAACTGAAAGCATGATGGATACTATGGCCGGGGCCATTTCACAGCTTAATAGGGAGAAGAACGAATTTCTCATGATCAGGACCCTACAGCCCACATCTATGGAAATACAGGCCGGGGAAACTGTGATCTGGCATAATCTCCAGAGGCCGAAAAAGTCAATAGTGGTGGTGAGCAATGATGGTTTGTGGGAACCTCAAACAGTTTACTACGGTAAGGTATTCAATTATACATTCGATAATCCTGGGAATTACACTTTCATGCTGGAAGGTAATAATATAAGTGGTACTGTAGTTGTTACCGAAGTTTCTACTGCAAGTGCACCGGAGTATGTAAATGAGACTGTTATGCCTTCTCTTCCAGCACCAAGTCCAGTGGTGGTCCAGGATGAAACTAAGGAGAGAGTGCAGGAAAAAGCTGAAGCAACATTTCAGACAGCAAACCGGACAAACGAATTCCTTATGCTACGGACAATAACACCCAATTCGATGGAAATCCGATCCGGTGAAATAATTGCCTGGCACAATCTTCACAGGCAAAAGATGCCCATTGTGATCATCAGCAAGGAAGGTCTATGGGAGCCTCAGACCGTCTATTATGGCAAGGTATTTAGATACACTTTCGATAAAGCCGGTACCTACACTTTCACGCTGGAAGGTACTCAGATATCAGGTACTATTGTGGTAAGTTGATCATATTCCCCCCAGAGGGGGAATAATTATATATTTCAGCCGAGAGCGCTTTTTATAAGGTAAACTGCCAGTAGAACAAGCAGCCCTGCACTCATCAGTAGAACGACAGCACCTACAAGCCAGAACTTTAAGGTTTCAGAAAGAGGGATGTGCAAACTAGCATTTTTACCTTCCATTTCAACGTAGGAATTTATTCCCCGCTTTTCGGTTACAATCTGTTTTTTTTCCTGACTAATAACTGATGTCTCCACAGGTGCAGGCTTTTCTTCAAAAGCATGGGTCTGCTCGCTTTTAATTGTATTATCAATCATTTGCTCAGAGGATGCACCGGCAATCACACTTTCATTTGTTACCTCAGATGTATCTTTTTCAGACATATTATTATCCGGAACAATTTCAGGATCAGGTCTTGTAAAGCTTATATCCCCGGAAGATTCTACATATTCAATATCCATCTCACCGGTCTCTTTTACCTCTTCTTCTGCAAAAGTCTCATTTTTATTTATATTACAGAACAGTGATTCTTCTCCCAGGGGTGGAGTGAAGGAGAAATCTTCTTTGTTTTCTTCTTCGGTCTCAGAGCCTGTTATCTCTTCAGATGTCGCGGGAAGATAATCTGCTTCATTATAGCTATATTGGGCCTCTTCCAGAACATTCTGTATCTGTTCTCTTGATGTATCATGTATATCAATTTCTTGCTGTGGGAGCGAGTTATCCTCTTTTAATCTTATATCCAGTGCAGGATTAAGAAGGGTCGCTCTGTCGTAGCTTTTCTTAGCCTCATCGAATCTGCCCATCTCCTCAAGTATCCTTCCCTTTTTTAACCACGCACTGATATTATTGGGTTCCAGTTCCAGAGAACGGGTAAAATAGTCAAGTTTCTTTTCAGGGTCCTGACTTTTTATTCCCATATTAAACCAGTTATCTGCTTCCTTTTGTTTTTTCTTGGATTTTACATCATCCATCAAGCCCATAAGCACACCTCATTTATTAAAAAGTGAATGTATCCGGCATTCTACAATTTATCATATTAATTAGTATATATAATATTGAAATGTGAACATCAGTGATAAATGTTCAGTAATGTATCTGATATCAGAACAACTTCTTTTGTCCAGAAGGTCCTCTTGCATATTTCCCAAATTCACTGCCTACAAGCTCTTCTCCCTTAAATACAGGTCCGTCCTTACAAACTCTCAGGCCCGTATCGTCCATACAGCATGCGCCACAGATCCCTATTCCGCATTTGAAATATCTGTGAAGGCTGAACTCTGTGCGTTCCAATGCGTTTTCCCGCTCAAGGATCCCAAAGACCCTTTTCATCATCATTTCCGGGCCGCAGGTATATATTCTGTCATATTCTGAGATGTCAAGTTCATCAAGTACATCTGTCACAAAGCCGCATCGGTGTGCAGAACCATCATCTGTGGTTATATAGACCTGTCCGCATTGTAGGAATCTGTCCATGAATAATAGTTCATTGACATTCCTGGCTCCCAGGATGGTGGTTATCTGAGAACATACGGATAATGCCTTTTCAGCAAGTGGGGCAAGTGGGGCTGCCCCAACTCCTCCTGCAATGAGCAATATACGTTCTCCGTTATCCGGAAGTGTGAATCCTCTTCCAAAAGGTCCTCTCAATCCCACAGATCCACCTTCTTCTGCTTCGAACAAACGTGATGTAGCATCACCTACCTTCTGTACGGTGACGGCATTTTTGTAGGAAAGTGTCATAGGGATCTCATCCACTCCTCTTATCCATACCATCACGAACTGGCCAACAATGGCATCTTCAAAAGCATGATCAAAAAAGAAAGTACGAGTGGAAGGCGTTTCATCCACAGTTTTTACTATATCAGCATTCAATGGAAGCATCAGAACCTCTCATGTGCAATTCCGGTGATATCTTCGATATTCGTATAGCCGTTCTCTTGCAGGAAACAGTTGATACCTGCAGTTATGTCTGAGAACACATTCAGTCCCTCATAGACCCCGGAGCCTATTTGTACGGCACAGGCACCTGCCATGATCATTTCCACGGCATGTTCCCAGGTTGATATGCCTCCAACTCCTATTATCGGTATTTCCAGGTTAGCATACAGATCATAAACACATTTTACAGCAACAGGGCGCACTGCTTCTCCGGAAAGGCCACCAAAGCGGTTACCAAGTACAGGATAACCCGAATGTATATCTATTGCCATGCCACGTACGGTGTTAATGGCTACCAATGCATCTGCCCCTCCTGCCTGTGCTGCCTCACCTATTGTAATGATGTCTGTAACATTTGGTGTAAGCTTCACCCATACCGGTATGTCAGTGATTCCACAGACCTCTGAAGTAACAGCTTTTACCATTGCCGGATCAGTACCTACCGATGCACCATATCCCATTGCATGAGGACAACTTATATTGAGTTCAAAAGCATCGGGTTTCCCAGATATAAGTCCTTCTGCAACCATGCGGAACTCTTCAGGGTTGCCGCCAAAAATACTTGCTATCACAGGCACTCCGGCTTTATTCTTTGCTTTTTCCAGTTCCGGCAAAAAGGATTCATAGGAAGGATTTGGCAAACCCATAGCGTTCAGGTATCCACAATCTAGCTTTACCATGCTTGGATTGCTGTGTCCGTCCTTGGGTTGTGGGCCTATTGACTTTGTTACCACTGCCCCTGCTCCTTCACGAGCCATCCGGATAAGCGAAGCACCTGTAGTGCCCATGATGCCCGCAGCAAGTATTGTCGGATTCTTTAAGTGCAGACCTGTGATGTTCATCATGGAAAACCTCTTAAATATTCTGTATGTTCACTTGTTGATCCTGAGTTTGGAAACCGCTTCTTTCACGAGGTCTTTCCCACCCCGAGCTACTAGTTCCTTGCCAAGTTTGGCGGCATGGTTGCGGTAATCTTCAAGAGGTATCACTTCCTCTATACGGACCTGGCGGGTACCGTCAAGGGAAAGGACTTCTGCAAGCACTTTCACCTCATCATTGTTAATGAACTGTGAAAAGGATCCAATAGGGGCTGTGCATCCACCTTCTACGTCTTTTGTCACTATGCGTTCTATTTCCGTGGCTATGCGGGTTTGAGTATGATTGAGCTGGGAGGTCACAGTTTCTGCCTCTGAGCCAGCAGGTGTCACAACAGCTATGGTTCCCTGGTTGGCAGATGGGCAGAATTTATCTGTATCCAGACGCTCGACATCAAGTTCCCATTTCATGCGCTGCAAGCCTGCTTCAGCGAGCATGATACCATCGTAATGTCCATCCTCAAGTTTCTTCATGCGAGTGTTGATATTACCCCTGAGATCTTTTATCTGCAGGTCGGGCCTGTATCTTAAAAGCTGAGCTCTCCGCCGCATGGAAGTAGTACCGATCACCGCACCTTTTGGCAGATCATCAAGCTTTGATCTGTCCCTTGTAAGCAGCACATCATGAGGTGAATCTCTTTCCAGGACTGCAGAAGTTGTAAGTTCTTTTGGCCTGGCAGTTGGCAGATCTTTCATAGAATGCACTGCAATCTCGATGAATCCTTCGACTGTCCGGTCGTCAAGTTCACGCACAAAAGCTCCCACACCTGCTATTTCATGCAAAGGCCTGTCTGTGAATTTGTCACCGGTGGTCTTTATGATCTTACGGCTTGTTTCAATACCCCTGTCTGCCAGCATCCTGGCAACGATATCTGCCTGTGCAAGAGCAAGAGCACTGCCTCGTGTTCCTATTATCATGTTAGTGCAACCTTATTTGAGATTTGCTTGATATGCAGCCAGCAGCCTTTCCAGATCTTCCTCTGAATGTACAGTGCAAAGGAAATTCGTTTCGAATTGTGATGGAGGCAGGAATATACCGCTTTCCAGCATCCTGAAGAAGAATTTCAGATAACCTTCCTTGTCACAGCTAAGGACTTCCTGATAGTTGCGAGGTCTGTTTCCAAAGAACACCTTGAACATCGAGGACACGCCGCACACATTGTAGTTAAGATCCAGATCTTCCACGATATCAGTGATGCCAGCACGCAGTTTGTCTCCGGTTGCATTTAGTTTTTCATGCACATTCTCTTCTTTCAGTATATCAAGAACAGTAATTCCGGCAGCTACGGACGTGGGGCTGCCGCTATATGTGCCAGCCTGGTAGACAGCACCAGACGGGGCTACCATTTCCATGATCTCACGCTTTCCTCCGAACACTCCTATAGGCATGCCACCGCCTATGATCTTGCCTAAGGTGGTCATATCCGGAGTGACACCATAGTATTCCTGAGCTCCACCCATAGCCATGCGGAATCCAGTGATAACTTCATCAAAAATGAGCACCACATCGTTCTCTTCTGTGATCCTGCGCACTTCCCGGAGGTATCCGTCATCCGGAAGTATCGGACCAACGTTACCCATCACAGGCTCCAGTATGAAAGCTGCAATATCTTTTCCGTACTTTTCCATGACCTGTGTAAGTGCCTCTACATCGTTGAAAGGCACCTGTAATGTATTCTTTGTGAAGTCTTCAGGTACTCCAAGGGAGTCAGGTTTTCCCAGAGTGGTGGCACCTGAACCGGCTTTAACGAGGACAGCATCATGTGCTCCATGAAAACCGCCTTCTATCTTGATGAACTTATTCCTGCCGGTAAAACCACGTGCAACACGCAATGCGCTCATTGTAGCCTCAGTACCGGTGGAAACGAACCTTACCATATCTATGCTGGGGTATATCCCTGCTATCCTTTCCGCAAGCTTGATCTCCAGTTCCGTGGGAGTGCCGTACAACCAGCCCTTATCAAGCTGTTCGATGATGGTCTGCTTTATTTTTGGGTTGGCATGTCCCAGTATCTTTGGGCCGTATGCAAGGCAAAAATCTATATACTCATTGCCATCAGCATCGGTTATCTTTGATCCCGAGGCGGATGCTGTATAAAATGGAAAGGGTTTAATGGCCCTGACAGGACTGCTTACTCCACCTGGTATTAGTTTTCGTGCTTTTTCATATAATTTTTCTGATCTTGCCAATTCCATTAACATCACCATTCTATTATTACTTTAACATCCTTGCAAGGTCCTTAGCAAAATAGGTCAGTATCATGTCTGCTCCTGCTCGCTTGATAGAAAGCAGGGATTCATACATGACCTTTTTCTCATCAAGCCATCCCAAACGTGCAGCAGCTTTCAGCATTGCGAACTCGCCGCTGACATTGTATGCAGCAGTGGGCATCTTGAACTCTGTCTTGATACGATAGAGTATATCCAGGTAAGGCAGGGCTGGTTTTACCATAATGACATCTGCCCCTTCCAATATATCCAGTTCTGCTTCCCTGATTGCTTCATCTGAATTTGCAGGGTCCATCTGGTAACCGGAGCGATCCCCAAAAGAATAGCCTGAATCTGCTGCTTCCCTGAAAGGACCATAAAAAGCAGAAGAATACTTCGCTGCATATGACATTATAGGCACGTCACTGCAGTTGTTTTTGTCAAGTGAATCTCTTATGGCAGTTATCATCCCGTCCATCATTCCGGAAGGTGCTACCATATCTGCTCCGGCCAGAGCATGGCTTACTGCAGTTTTTCCAAGCAGGGGAAGTGTGGGATCGTTCAATATTTGTTCACGTTCCATATCGACTACGCCACAATGGCCATGACTTGTATATTCGCACAGACACACATCTGTTATAACATACATATCCTTTCCAAGCTCGCTCTTTATCTCGCGCACTGCCCGCTGTACTACATCATCCTGGCCCCATGCGCTGCTTCCTTCCTCATCTTTTGTGGAAGGTATCCCAAAGAGTATAACGGCAGGAATCCCCAGGTCTGCAGCTTCTTTAGCCTCATCTGCTGCCATCTCCACTGGAAGCCGGGCTATCCCTGGCATTGAGGACATTGCCAGTGGTGCATCTATATTTTCATCCACGAACATGGGATAAATGAGGTCATCTACTGAAAGTGAGGTCTCTCTCACCATATCTCTGATCTTGCCGCTTCTTAGCCTTCTCATCCTAACCTGTGGGAACATTTGATCACTTCTGTTATTTGCATTTGTTATTGCTCTTTTCCGGGATCTTGTCAATATTGAATAACCTTGAGACAATATCCAGGAGTTCATCGTCGTTCATTTCTGCAGCATTGCGCAGAACCTTTGTAGGCTCTGCCAATATCTTATTGACAATTGAATGCGTAAGGTCATCCAGCACTTTGTTCTCTATCTCGCCGATGGTGTGATAGGCACGCAGCTTAGTTACAGCACGCTCTTTTTCCTGCTTTCTTACATTATACACACTGGCATAAATGGCAGAAACTATATGGTCGGCTTTCTGCTGCTTGTACTGTTTCAGAAGCAAGCACAGCTCCTCATCAACTATTATTTCTGCCTTCTTAGCTTCTTCCTTACGTTGTGCAAGGCTCCTTTCGTTTATGATCCTTAGATTATCGATATTGTAGAGTTTGACATGTTCTATCTCTGTAACACTTGATTCAATGTCTCTGGGGTTCGCGATGTCTATAAGAAGAAGGTCTCTTTCCCGGTCTTTCATTATCTCTTCTATCAAAGATCTTTTGAGTACGTAGTGCGGTGCGGATGTGGCACTGATAACTACATCTGCCTTCCGTACATTTTCTGCCAGGTTCTCAAAACGCACTGCATGGCCTCCCATGCTATTGGCCAGATCCCGGGCCTTTTCAAAAGTACGATTCGCTATATATATCAGATCCATATCTCTGTGGGCAAGCGCTCTGGTCACAAGAGTTCCCATCTCGCCGGTTCCTATCACTAGGATCATTTTTCCTTCCAGGCCTCCAAGCACCATTTCAGCCAGATCGACTGCAGCTGAACCAATAGACACTGACCCTCTGTTTACTTCTGTTTCCGTACGGACGCGTTTACCCACCTGTATGGCTTTGCTGAAGGCTGTATCAAGAATTCGCCCTGTAGTGCCTGTTTTTCTTGCAAGGAGGTACATATCTCTAATCTGCCCAAGGATCTGATCCTCCCCAACGATCATAGATTCCAGCCCGCAAGCCAGTCTTAGCAGATGCAAGAGCGACTCATTATGATCCAAAAATTCGACCACCTGCAGGGGAAAGGCCATACTTTTTGCAAAATTGAACAGCACACTGCTGCCTTTCGGGGAAACCACATATATCTCTATGCGGTTGCAGGTCTTCATCACCACACATTCGTGGACGAACTCGTTTGAATATAGGCTTCTGAGCACTTCTTCAAGATCTCCATTCCAGGATCTTTCCATTTCTTCTATACTGGCTTTGGAATGGGTTATCACCATGCTGTTTATCTCAGTCAATGTATGCCTCCATCGGTGGCAATGGCCGGTTTCATGTCTGAGAGATGGGAATGTGGTTCCATGATATCAATCTTTCTTATTGATTTGTTCCTGTACTATAACATATGCTCTTTTATACGCTTTTTCGTATGATTCAGAGATATCTTTCCAGACCATCGGATCCTCCAGCACTCCCCAGAGGATCGCTCTTCGCATCTTTTGTTCTTTAACATGTTCCTTGAGATAGGTTCTGATGTCATTCTGCAGTAATATCATATGCTCGTACTCAGGGGTAATGACCTTTTCGATGGTCTGGCGGACATATCTTGAAAAAGCCGGACTTGAACCTGTTGTGGAGATACCTATTACAAGATCTCCTCTATGGATCACAGCCGGTATTGTAATTTCTCCTACGGTGTCTACCTGATTTGTCAATATGTTCAGGGATCTTGAAATGGATGTGATCCTATCGTTTATTTGTCTGTTGCTGGTGGCAGGGATCACAAGAAAAGCATCACCTATAATCTCTTTGATATCATTATCTGAAAGTGTGCCTGCATCCGTTCGCATCAGAGTTACACGCTTCTGGTCATGGAGTTCATTTATTCTGTGAGAGAAATCCCTGCTTATAACAACCGTATTGGCATATTCGCTGAACAGGTCTGCTTTTCTTTCCCCCACGGAACCTCCGCCAAAGATCACCACTGTTCTGCCGTGCAGGTCAACCATCAGTGGAAGAAATCGTTTGTTCTCTGGCATGTTATTCTCCTATTTGGTTCTGAAAATTATGATGTTACTAAAGTCTTATGCCAATTTTCTTGAATTCTTTTTCACTGAACATAACCTTATAGTCATCTATTCCTGTAAGCTTTGATATCTCTTCGGCAATGGCCAGACATTCATCACGGGAATACGAATGAATCATTGTGAAAATATTGTATGGCCATCCCGGATGGCGGGGGCGGGCATAACAATGTGTCACATCATCTATAGTTGCCATAATTCTGCCCACATCTTCCACACCTTCATCAGGGACGTTCCAGACACACATTGCATTAGCAGTAATGCCGATATCCCTGTGTCCTATGGAGGCGCCGAATCTTCTAATAATACCCAGTTCTTTCATCGCGGTGATCTGCTTAACAACTTCTTCTTCGGTTATCGCAAGTTGTTGCGAGATATCATGGTAAGGTGAGGAAGTGATGGGTATGCCTTCCTGTGTCAGAATAAGTATCTGTTTTTGGAGCTCTGTCATTTCCATAGTATCACTTTATCTTGAACTTGACCCCTATCTTGAACAACTGGGTGGTTGGCAGGTTCATCATTGGACACTGTATCTCCTGTCTGAGTTCCTCAAGTATTTCCTGCAGGCGTTCGCTGTTGGATGCAGAGAGTGTGAACCATATATTATAATCCCCGGGGCGCAGATAGTTGTGTGATACTTCCGGATAGGAATTTATTAGTTCTGCAATGTATTCTATCTTCTCTTCCGGGGCTTTCAACGCAACAAGAGTACCTACACGACCGGTCTCTTTGCTGTTAATAATAGGTCCTATACGCCTTACAGCTCCTTCTTTCTGGAGGCGCTGCATGCGCTTGATCACTTCTTCCTCAGAGATTCCTGTCTTATCTGCCAGTATCCTGAATGGATGGGTATCAAGTGGAAAATCCAATTGTATAATATTGAGAAGTCTTTTGTCGGTTTCATCTAGCCGGATCATATGAATCCTCGTTTTTAGGTATGTATATACAGTATGGTTCTTCAGCGAGGTAGTCTCCAGTTGCTGCATAAGCTCTTGCTCTGCATCCAGAGCATACGTTCTTGAATTCGCATCTGCCACATTTGCCTTTCAATCTGGAAGTATCTCTCAGGTCTCTGAATACCTGGGCATTTGTCCAGATATCTCTGAAAGCCTGCTGCTTTATGTTACCTGCAAGTACTGGCAGGTATCCGCAGGGATATACATCACCTGTACTGGAAACAAAGCAAAAACCGGTACCACCAAGACAACCTTTTGTCATTGCCTCATATCCATGTGTTTTGACTGAGATCTCAATACCCTCTTTCTTTGCACGCTGGCGCATTATACGGAAATAATGGGGTGCACAAGTTGCCTTCAACTGGATAGATGTTGTTTTTTGCTGATCATAGAACCAGTTAAGGACACGTTCATATTCAACAGGAGGTATCTCTTCATTTTTCAGTTCTTGACCTCTGCCGGTGGGCACAAGCAAAAATATATGTAAAGCCTCTGCGCCAATATCCTCTGCCATTTTTAGGATAAGAGGTATCTCATCAACATTTCTTTTTGTAACAGTAGTATTTATCTGGAACTCTATACCTGCTTTTTTAAGGGCTCCAATTCCTTTTATGGAGCCTTCAAAAGCACCCGGTACACCACGAAAATCGTCATGGAAACCTGCAGTAGCACCATCGAGACTCACACTTACCCTTTTGATCCCCGCTTCAAGAAGCCGTTCTGCAACCTCCTCAGTGACAAGGGTCCCATTTGTGGCAAGCACAACCCTTAGCCCTTTTTCGGTACCATAATGTGCTAGTTCGTAGACATCTCCTCTTACAAGAGGTTCACCACCGCTAAGGATCAAAATGGGATTGCCCATTTCTACTATCTCATCTATGAAATGTTTGGCTTCCTTAGTGTCAAGCTCTCCTTCCGGTATCTGTGAAGTGGATGCTCCTCTGCAGTGTTTGCAAGAGAGGTTACATCCAGCGGTCAGTTCCCATGCAATTAATCTGGGAGGGTTGAAAGAAGGGTCAATATTTTGTTTCATATTGATCTCAAAGATTTTTGTTATTTTAGTGTTCAATCGTATAAATTTCAATGTCTATCTTTAGAAATTCATATATTATGACAATCGACTTAAATAGGATGTGTCTATACTAACTAACCCATATTAATAATTAGTTGTGTTGCTTAAAGATACGGACATGTAATTATGATGTATGGGCATTTGTTAATAGATGATCGGTATGAAATAAAGGTGTTAATGTGGATGCTTTCGTTATCGCCTTCTTTATAAGCTGGATAGTTATACTTTTATATATCCTTCGCATGATTAGGACTTATTCCTATTTGCAACGCGAGATAAACATACTTAAGAAAGTGGGCAGGAATTGAGTTAGGTATGGAAAAACAGCAAAAAACCATTGTGGCAATCCTGTTCGTAGTATTGGTTGTGGTGATCGGCCTGTGGGGAGTTGATTTTTCCCAAAGTTATCTGATGGTATCCGAACTAGCAAACAATCCCCAGTCCTATATAGGAAATGACGTCAATACTATGGGCAATATAAAGAACGGCACTTTAAAGGTAGCACCGGGGTCAATTAACTTTTCACTGGTGGATCTAGAGGATCATGTATCTGAGATTCAGGTACAATATACAGGCGATATGCCTGCAAGTTTTGTTGAAGGGCAGGATATCAGCCTGAGCGGGATAATGATTTCTGCTCAGAAGATAGAAGCTCACCAGATTGTGATGGGTTGTCCATCCAAATATACTGAATAATGTCATGTAAATGGCAAAGCAAGATACTGGAAATGATGTAATTATGACGAGAGTCGAGGATTTTGAGGAGTACGGCCAGATAAATCTAGCACTTGCCGATCTTATCCAGAAGATGGATGAGTCTTCTCAAATGAAAAGATTATTAAATCATGTATGCAGCTCGGGTGGCAAGAAGATAAGGCCTCTTATCCTGATGCTCTCCACAGAAGTGTGTGGTGGGGATAAGAGCAAGAGTATCGATGCTGCACTGGCCATTGAGTTGATACACTCTGCTTCCCTTATCCATGATGATCTTCTTGATGGTGGCATCCTGAGAAGGGGAATGCCTTCGGCTCATGAGAAATATGGAGTTGCTGCTGCACTTCTTTGTGGGGATTTTCTTATCTCCAAGGCAATAACGCTGATCTCTCCCTACGGGCATAATGCTGTCACTGAGTTCGGCAGCGCAGGAATGCACATGGCAGAAGGGGAAACTATCGATATAAAAAGCGTGGACCAGGAATTCAGGCAGCAGCACTATTTTGATTGTATAACCAAAAAAACAGCTTCTCTATTTGCATCCAGTGCGGCCATAGGGGCCTATATAGCAGGGTGTAGTAAGGATGAAGCTCTGAGATTCCATGCTTTTGGAGAGAATGTGGGTATAGCGTATCAGATCGTAGATGACTTGCTGGAGTTCCTGGAAGAGCTGGAAGACAAAAAATCAATTCAGGAATCAGTTACATTGCCTCAACTATTCAGCCGTGCTATGGGGCGTGAGCAGGCAGTAGAGCGAACCATTGCCGAGGTGCACAGATATGTGGGGTTTGCCAAAGATCTGCTGAGTTCTTTCAGACCATGTACTGCAAGGGAAAAATTGCTGCTTATCACAGACCATATAACTATAGATCTTCTTCCTAGCAGTGCATGAGTCCTTCTATTAATTTCAATTTCAAGGTGAATGGATGCGAGTATACGATAAATCAGTTATCAAAATAGATGCAGGTATAGATAATGGGAAAGTGGTGCTTGAAAGTGAAGGAGCATTAAATCCTATTGCCAAACCCATCATCGGCAAGATCAATGGTATATTCCAGGAAGAGAAACCCATATATGTTGATGATGAGGAAATTGTTTTTTCAACATGGGTACCTCCTGTACCAGGTGATGTATTCAACCGGCTCATAAGTGCAGAAATAAATGCTATACTAAAAAGAAGGGTTCCTGATCAGCTTTCCATTGGGATCACTTCAAGATGTCCTAATAATTGCATTCATTGTGGGGCAGCTGATATCGCTGTCAAGACCGAGCTTACCATTGAGCAGATAAATAGCGCAGTGTCCCAGTCAGTTGAACTCGGTTCTTACTATGTTTCCTTTGATGGCGGTGAGACCATGATGCGTAATGATCTCACAGAAATGGTAAAGGCAGTGGATAAGAGCAAAGCAGTTGCTGCCTGTTTTACTTCCGGCTTCAGGCTCACTGAAGAAAGGGCGCAGGATCTGAAGGCTGCAGGTCTTTATGCCACGCATATTAGTATTGATAGTCCCAGAGAAGAGGAGCATGACAGGATCCGAGGACGCGAAGGGGCTTTTAAGGACAGCTTACAGGGAATTAAGAGTACTTTGGAAGCTGGCATGTTAGCTGACATGTTCGTCGTTATTTCCCCTCACAACATCGATGAACTTGAGGATTTCTATGGGCTTACTGAAAGCTTGGGTATGCATGAATTATCTATCTATGAGATCGTTGCAGTTGGGCGCTGGCTGGAACACGAAGATGAAGTAATTTCGGATTCAGATGTAAAGATGCTGGGTAGGTTCCAAAAGGAAAAGAACAGGAGATCAGAAGGTCCCCGGGTAACGGCTCTTCCATATTTCATGGGTCCCGACCAGTTTGGTTGTTTTGCCGGCAGAAGGTGGATGCATATCGCACCGGGGGGAGATGTTCTTCCTTGTGCTTATACTCCGCTTTCTTTTGGGAATATAGTTGAAGAAGAATTAAATGTTATCTGGAAGCGCATGGGGCAACATGAAGCGTACAGAAAGAACGCAAGTTTTTGCAGGATGCGGGACCCGGGTTTCAGGCAAAAATACATTCATGTAATTCCCAAAAATGCCTCTTTGCCATTAAGGGTGGATACTCTTTAAAAAAAAAGGATATCTTCATTATTATAGGATGACTCTCTTGATGTCACTTTAGGGGTTACATAAAAATATTAATATATTTAACAGGACAGTAATCAAGTTTGGTAGTGCTCATGAAACCGAATACTTTATATTTGAAGTTACATTTACAGTGGGTATCTTATCACATCAAGTGAATTAGTAATCACCTTTGCATGAGGAGTATGCATGGCTAAAGATAAAATCTTATCAGAAATCAAACAAGCAGAAACCAATGCGCGGATTTTGGTGGATAACGCCACCAAGGAAAAGAGTGATCGCATTTCCAAAGCCCGCGTTGAGGCCAGAGAGATTGTAAAGCAGGCCGAGGTGGATGCTCATAAGTCAGCTCAGAGCACTCTCAGATCTGCGGAAAATGAGCTTGCTTCCCAAAAACTACACATTATTGAGCAAGGTAAAAAGGAAGCAGAAATTATTGCTAGTAATGCAAAGGCAAAAGTCGACCAGGCAGTAGAGAACCTTATTACTGAATTTGAGAGGGCGGTCCATGCTTAAGCCAAGACAAATGAGTCGTGCTTTAATTGTTGGTCATAAGGACCTTCTTGAACAAACAGTAGAAGTTCTTCACCAAACAAATATATTTCAGATAGAGGACTATATTGAGGACGATTCTGGTCTTAAGATCGGCAAGCCAATTGGTAACGGGGATGCTATTTCAAAGGCATTGATCAAAATACGCTCAATAGCCAGTTTCCTTGAAGTTAAGGACGAACCTGCTAAAAAACAAAAAGTTTCAACTCTTTTACGTGATTTAGATTCAACTCTTGAAAAGCTGGACACGGACGTTTCTGCAAAGACGGAAACAAAGAGTGGACTGGAGGCAAGGGTCAAGGAAATAGAATCTCTCAAGAAAGAGTTGTTGCCTTTTACAGATATTCCGCTTGATCTTGATCTATATCGTGGTTATGATAGCCTGACAATATTCCCCGGTATTACAAAAGGGAATATTGAGGGTGAGATATCCAGCATAACAAAATCCTACGAATTGTTCTCTGATCCTAAATCAGGGACAGTAGTATTATTCGTACCAAAGATTTATGCAGAAGATGTTTCTAAAGCTCTTTCTGATTATGAGTACCGGGAACTTAAAGTCCCTGATCAGAAAGGTATGCCCGCAGAAATCATTTCACAGATCGATGCAGAAAGAAATGACCTCCTCAGGCAGATATCCACTATAGATGCAGATATAAAAGCACTTAAGGATAAATATATGGATTTCATCCTGGCGAGCAATGAGGTACTTTCTATAGAGGCTGATAAATCTGAAGCTCCTCTGCATATTGCCACATCTGAAAGTACTTTCATTATTGAGGGTTGGGTTCCTTCCGATAGTTACAATAAGCTCGAAAGGGCAGTTTCCAGAGCCACCCAGGATCGTGTGTTTGTAACACAGCAGGAAATAGAGCATGAACAGGAACCAATCGTCCCTGTAGAGTACGATAATCCTAAGGTTGTCAGGCCTTTGCAGGAGATTATGAACCTGTATGCACGTCCCAGGTATAAGGAGTTAGATCCTACAGCCCTCATATTCATCAGTTTTCCATTGTTCTACGGGATGATACTTGGTGACATTGGTTATGCTCTCATCCTGTTGACACTTGCTTTAGTTATCAAGAAAACGGTAAAATCTGATGCAGTCAAACCTCTTATGAATATACTTATCTATTGTCAGATATCAACATTTTTATTTGGTATCCTTTATGGCGAATTCCTAGGCTTCCCTCTTGCGAGTCTCGTCTCTCATGGAGAGATCCAAGCAGGCCTGATCCCTGGTTTTAATACCATTGATCTGTTTGCTTCTCCTGTAGGCGGCGAGATGATTACTTATCCCATACACAGGAACCATCTCGTAATGACAATGATAGTATTTACAGCATTGATTGGTCTTATCCACATTAATTTCGGATACATTCTGGGATTCATAAACGAGAACAGAAAGCACGGAATCTCTGCAGCTCTTCTTGAGAAGGGCAGCTGGATAATTATTCAGATAGGAATACTTCTGGGAGTTCTTGGTTACTTCGAGATCTTACCATCGGCATTAACATATGCTGGCATAGTGGTATTCTTAGCAGGATTTGTGATGCTGCTTAAAGGTGAAGGTATCAAGGGGCCGATCGAGTTACCTTCCTTATTAAGCAACTCTTTATCCTACACTCGTTTGATAGCTGTAGGACTATCTTCGATCTATATTGCGTCTACTGTCAACATGATCGCATTTCAGATGATCTGGCCTGATAAATTTGGTCCAATGACAGTATTCGCAATACTTGTATTCATATTCGGGCATGCTTTAAACACTGTCCTGAGTATTATTGCCCCCGGACTGCACGCTTTGAGGTTGCAGTACGTAGAGTTCTTCGGAAAGTTCTACGAGGGAGGCGGACGTAAATATGATCCATTTGGATATATAAGAAAATACACGGAGGAATAATTAAATGGCAGTAGAAACAGCAGCAGCAGTAATGGACCCAGCAGGGTTAAAGGCAATAGGTGCAGGACTTGCAGTAGGACTTACAGGAATAGCATCTGGTATAGCGGAAAAAGATATTGGCAGTGCAGCAATAGGCGCAATGGCAGAGAATGAGGCTCTCTTTGGTAAGGGTCTTATATTGACTGTTATCCCAGAAACCATCGTTATCTTTGGTCTGGTAGTTGCATTGCTGATCAGCTAAGCCGATTTAAGAGCACATCTGCTCTTAAATTCTTTAAAGGTGTTGAGCATGGGACTTGAAACTGTTGTTAAAGATATCATGGATGCTGCCGATGCTGAGGTATCCAGAATTAAAGCGGAAACCGATGCTGAAGTTTCACAGATCATCGAAGAAGCTAAAGACGAAGCTAAACGTATCATGGGTGAAAGTCTTGCAAAAGCTGAAGATGATATCAAAAGGATGAAGCAGCAAGAGATATCCAGTGCAAATCTTGAAGTGAAACGCACTTTGCTCAATGCACGCAAGGGAACACTTGAAGAAGTGTATGACCGTTCCTTTGAAGTAATTTCTTCATTACCGGAAGCTAAGGATAAGAAATTGTTGAAAACTATCATTATGAACAATGAATCCAAAGGTAAGAGGATCTACTCCAATGCGAAATCAGAAAAACTCGTAAGGGAACTATGTTCACTGGAATATGCCGGTAACATTGATTGTGCAGGTGGTGTGGTCATAGAGAACGAGGATGGAACCATTCGTCTGGACTATACTTATGATGTGATCCTTAAAGGCGTGAACGAGCAGTTTTTGAAACAGACATCTGATATCTTATTTGGGTGATTCTTAAATGCGGCTGTTGCAGAGATTGAAGGGCGGGATGAATTCCCAGAAGTCAAGGCCTCAAGGCCATTCCAACTATGCATACACTACGGCACGTGTACGTGCAATGAAAAGCAAGTTACTTCCCAAGGAAACATACCCGAGGCTAATGAACATGCAGATCGTTGAGATCACAAGGTTCATTCAAGAGGTTGAATACAAAGAGGATGTAGATCAGCTTGCAAGATTGTATGAAGGTGTCGATCTTATTGAGCATGCACTGAACAGGAACCTGGCGGTTACCTTCACCAAACTAATCAGTATTTCAGAAGGCGAACTGAATTTCCTTATATCTGAATATTTAAAGAAATATGATATTTGGACCATCAAGACCATCCTTCGTGGAAAATATTGTGGTGCATCGACAGATGAGATACTTGAAGCAGTTGTTACAGCAGGCCGCCTAAGTTATACTTTCACTTCAGAGTTGGCTGCGAAATCCACATATGAGGACGTCATTGCGGCATTATCTACAAGTGAATACTACTCGATTTTGAAGGATTATAATGGGAAGAACCTGTCTGATATAGAGAACCGCCTTGATAAGAAGTATTATTCTGACTTGTTTCAGGCCATCGGGAATCCAAAATCCAAGGATAGGAAACTTTTCAATAAATTCATCAGGACCGATATCGACTTAAAGAACCTTGTCACAATTTTCAGGCTTAAGAAATATGATATATCTGATCCATCAGCAGCAGACCTTCTTATAGAAGGTGGGCTCAGACTAAAGATGAAGGATATTGAGAGAATGCTTTCTTTATCTTTCGAGGATTTCCTTTCCGAACTGGAGCACACTCCTTACTGGGAAGAAATAGCCGATTGTTGCAGCATAAAAATGGATTCTTTGATGTATATTGAGGCAAGGCTCAAGAAACTCAGGTTAAAATCTGCAGAAAGCTTCTCTCATGTCTATCCTCTTTCTATTGTGCCTATAATGGACTATATCCTGAGCAAAGAAAATGAGGTCAGCAATCTGCGTATGATCATTCGTGGGAAGGCAGTTGGTCTGAGTGATGAAGAAATTAAGAATCAGTTGGTGATCTGATGGAGCTTGCAGTTGTAGGTAGCAGCGAGTTTGTCACTGGATTCAGGCTGGCTGGAATTAAAAAGATCTTTGAAATTCATAATCATGTAGAACTTGAACCTACTGTAAAAAAAGTGCTTGAGGATAGGGATATCGGAATACTTGTATTGCATGGAGATGACCTGTCCAAACTACCGGAGATGTTGAGGAACACGATCAATGAATCTGTTGAACCGACTGTTGTTACTCTGGGAGGTAGTGGTCAAAGTTCGAACTTAAGGGAAAAGATAAAACAATCGGTAGGTGTAGATCTGTGGAAATAAAAGGTGAAATTTATCGTGTGGCCGGACCAGTCGTTACTATTACAGGTATTAAACCAAGGATGTATGATGTGGTCAAGGTTGGTCATGAAGGATTGATGGGCGAGGTCATCAGGATCGAAGGTGACAAGTCCACAGTTCAGGTATACGAGGATACATCTGGCATCAAGCCAGGTGAGCCTGTGGAAAATACAGGTATGTCCCTTTCAGTGGAGCTAGGTCCGGGTCTGCTGGAAAGTATTTATGACGGCATTCAGAGACCATTGAAGGTTCTCCAGGAGAAAATGGGAGATTTCATCCAGAGGGGTGTATCTGCTAACGGACTTGACAGGGACAAGAAATGGGATTTTAAACCCGTTGTCAATATAGGGGATAAGGTAAAAGGCGGAGAAGTTATCGGTCTTGTACAGGAAACCGAAAATATCGAACACAAGATCATGGTCCCTCCCAATATGTCGGGTACAGTCTCTGAAATAAAAAGTGGTAGGTTTACTGTCGATGAGACAGTTTGTGTTCTATCAGATGGCACTGAACTCCAGCTGATGCAGAAGTGGCCTGTCAGAGCACCAAGACCAGTAAGCAAGAAGCTCTTACCTAAGACTCCTTTGATCACCGGTCAGAGAATTCTTGACGGACTTTTCCCAGTTGCAAAAGGAGGTACTGCTGCAATCCCGGGACCGTTTGGTTCAGGAAAGACAGTTACTCAGCAGCAGCTTGCTAAGTGGAGTGATACGGACATTGTGGTCTACATCGGGTGTGGAGAGCGTGGGAACGAGATGGCTGATGTGCTGAATGAATTCCCTGAACTGCAGGACCCTAAGACCGGCCGTCCACTGATGGAACGTACTGTGCTTATAGCAAATACTTCTAACATGCCTGTGGCTGCCCGTGAGGCATCTGTGTATACAGGTATCACTATTGCAGAATACTATCGTGACATGGGATATGATGTATCCCTTATGGCAGACTCCTCCTCCAGATGGGCAGAGGCTATGCGAGAGATCTCTTCAAGGCTTGAAGAGATGCCAGGTGAGGAAGGTTATCCTGCTTATCTGTCCGCAAGGCTTTCAGAGTTCTATGAGAGAGCAGGTTATGTGCAATCTCTGGCAGGAGTGAATGGTTCCATTACGGTTATCGGTGCAGTTTCTCCACCCGGTGGGGACTTCTCCGAACCGGTCACACAGAACACCTTACGTATTGTGAAGGTTTTCTGGGCTCTTGATGCCAAACTTGCGCAGAGAAGGCACTTCCCATCCATCAACTGGCTTACCAGTTACAGTCTTTATACCAAGTCGCTTTCAGGATGGTTCAGTGAGAACGTAGCTCCGGATTGGAATGATCTCAGAGATAATGCAATGGACTTGCTCCAGCGTGAATCCGAACTGCAGGAAATTGTGCAGCTCGTAGGTTCTGATGCTCTTCCTGAAGACCAGCAGCTGATCTTGGAAATATGCCGCATGATCCGTGAATACTTCCTGCAGCAGAATGCATACCATCCTGTGGACACTTACTGTCCATTTGATAAGCAGTACAAGTTGTTAAAGGCTATTTCAAAGTACAGTGATATGGCAACAACTGCTCTTACGGCAGGTGTGCCAATGAAAGATATTCTGGCCCTTCAGTCCAAGGATGAACTAGCAAAGGTCAAGTTTGAAGAGAATTTCGATGAAGTACTTGATGCGGTCCTGAAAAAGATGGATTCTGAGTTCGCACAGCTTGGAGGCAATTAAAATGACCAAGGAATATAAGACTATAGTAGAGATATCAGGCCCTCTCATATTCATCGAGAAGACAGAACCAGTGGGTTATAATGAACTTGTGAATATCAACCTGCCCGATGGCAGTACCAAAAGAGGTCAGGTACTCGATACATCAGCTGATATAGTAGCTGTCCAGGTCTTTGAAGGTACTGGCGGACTCAACGAAGAGTCCGGGGTCGTATTTACTGGCGAGACAGTTAAGCTGCCTGTTTCCAAGGATATGCTGGGTCGTATTCTTTCAGGTTCTGGTGAGCCTCTTGATGGTGGACCTCGTATAGTTCCCGAAGACAGGCTAGATGTCAACGGTGCATCAATGAATCCATATTCAAGGATGCCCCCTGAGGAATTCATTCAGACAGGTATCTCCACGATCGATGGAACTAATACTCTTGTAAGAGGTCAGAAACTGCCTATCTTCTCAGGTTCCGGTCTTCCTCACAATGAGATAGCTCTGCAGATCGCAAGGCAGGCAAAGGTGCCTGGTTCAGAAGAAGCTTTTGCAGTAGTGTTCGCTGCAATGGGTATCACCAACGAGGAAGCGCAGTACTTCATGGAGGACTTCGAAAAGACCGGTGCACTGGAAAGAGCAGTGGTTTTCCTGAACCTTGCAGATGACCCTGCGGTAGAGCGTATCATTACTCCAAGGATGGCTCTGACGGCAGCTGAGTACCTTGCATATCAACATGATATGCACGTACTTGTTATCCTTACGGACATCACCAACTATTGTGAGGCATTGCGTCAGATGGGTGCAGCCCGTGAAGAAGTGCCCGGACGTAGAGGTTATCCAGGTTACATGTACACTGATCTGGCATCCCTCTATGAGCGCGCAGGTGTTATCAAAGGCACAAAAGGATCTGTTACACAGTTCTCTATTCTTACAATGCCAGGTGACGATATAACTCACCCCATTCCAGACCTTTCCGGTTACATCACCGAAGGCCAGATCGTGGTTTCAAGAGAACTGCACAGAAAAGGTATCTATCCACCTATCAACGTGCTCCCATCATTGTCCCGTCTTATGAACTCCGGTATCGGTGAAGGCAAGACCAGGGATGACCATAAGGCAGTGTCAGACCAGATGTATGCAGCATATGCAGAAGGTCGTGACCTCAGAGGACTGGTGGCTATTGTAGGCAAGGAAGCATTGTCTGAGAGGGATCAGAGGATCCTGGAATTTGCAGACCTGTTCGAAGACAGGTTCGTGCGTCAGGGGAGGGACGAGGACAGATCCATTGCAGATACTCTGGAAGTTGCATGGTCTATTCTGTCAGAGCTTCCGGAAGCACTGCTTACAAGGGTAGACAACAAGTTCATAGAGAAGTACCATCCTGCTCATAAGAAGAGCAACTAAACGGAAACTGGTGAACGAACATGGGCGTACAGGATGTTAAACCAACCCGTTCAGAGCTTATAGAGCTCAAGAAGAAGATCAAGCTCTCTCAGAGTGGCCATAAGTTACTTAAAATGAAAAGGGATGGACTGATTCTTGAGTTCTTCGAGATCCTTAGCAAAGCAAAGGATGTCAGATCTGAACTGGACAAGGCCTATGAAGAGGCAAATAAGAAAATAGGTATTGCAAATGCTGTTGACGGTATATTTACCGTCAAATCCACAGCTTTCGCCCTGCAGAACATTCCCCAGATCGAACTTGAAAGCCGTAACATAATGGGTGTTGTGGTCCCTAAGATCGAATCTTCCAGTGTGCGTAAATCCATAGGGGAACGTGGTTATGGTATATTGGGAACAAGTTCCTATACCGATGAAGCCGCAGATGCCTATGAAAAGCTGGTGGAGAGCATCATCGTTGCAGCAGAGATCGAGACAACTATGAAAAAGCTGCTGGATGATATCGAAAAGACCAAGCGCCGTGTAAATGCTCTTGAGTTCAAGGTAATTCCTGAACTGCAGGAATCTATGGACTTTATAAGACTCCGTCTCGAAGAGATGGAAAGAGAGAACACTTTCAGACTCAAGAAGATCAAAGGATAAGATTCTCATATATGGGATCTGAAAAACCTGAAGATGATCGGCCAAATTTAGCCGATCGTTTCTTCATAGAAATTGTAAAACCTCATAATCTGGCACGGATCTTAAGGTGGGCCTGGTTAATCTCATTGATAGTACTGGTTTTTGGTTATATCCTTATATTTTTACATCTCTCCGGCAAATTTGATATTTAATTGTATTCTTTTTTATTTCTTCATTGATCTTAATCTTTCCAGCACAGCTTGGGCATGATCTTTTGTTTTCACATTGTCCCATATCTTGACAATGTTACCATCCGGGTCGATCAGAAATGTTGTTCTGACAGTGCCCATAGATTCCTTACCCATGAACTTTTTCAGGCGCCACACATCGTAGAGTTGATGCACAGCAATATCTACATCAGAAAGTAGTGTTATTCCCAGTCCCTTTTTCTCAATGAACTTCTGATGTGAGGTTATACTGTCCCGGCTCACGCCTAGGATTATTGCTTCTTCATCCTCAAATGCGGCTTTAAGAGAAGTGAAGTCCTGAGCCTCCTTAGTACATCCTGTTGTATTGTCCCTGGGGTAAAAATAAAGCACGACCCATTTCCCTTTAAGGTCTTTGAGACATTTTTCGTCCCCGTCCTGGTCTGGCAGGCAAAACAAAGGCGCTTTCTGGCCTTCTGAATGTGAATTTTCGGGCATTGTATCTTCCTTTGTATATCTTTTATTTCATTTTTAATCGCGAACTAATCATGGATTTCCCAATGAGTATTTATCTGAGTAGGTATAGTTTATTTCAGTTATCATTATATTGGTTCATATACAGCCTTTTTGGCTCAGAGGATAGAAAATGGTATCAAAGTCACTCCCTTTCACAAAAGAAAAGATCTCTGAGATAATTGCACAATATCCCACGCCTTTCCATCTGTATGATGAAAAAGGCATCAGGGATAACGCCCGCAGATTGAAGGAAGCTTTTGGCATATTGGAAGGTTTCCAGGAGTTCTTTGCTGTGAAAGCTCTTCCGAATCCATATATCATGAAGATCCTTAAAGAAGAGGGTTTTGGAGCAGATTGCAGTTCTCTGCCGGAATTATTGCTTGCAGAGAAGACAGGGATTGTGGGAGAATCTATCATGTTCAGTTCCAATGATACTCCGGCAGATGAGTTCAGGAAGGCAAAGGAACTGGGTGCTATAATAAATCTCGACGACATCAGCCACATCAAATTCCTCGAAGATGAGACCGGTCTGCCGGAACTTATATGCTGCAGGTATAATCCGGGTCCTCTGAAGGAAGGCAATGCAATAATCGGTACACCGGAAGAAGCTAAGTATGGCTTTACCCGTGAGCAGCTCTTTGAAGGTTACAGATACATGCGGGATAAAGGTGTGAAGCGATTTGGCCTGCACACCATGGTTGCATCCAATGAGTTGAACCCACAGTATTTTGTAGAAACGGCAAAGCTCCTTTTCGAGCTCATAGCTGATATTTCCAGGGAACTTGGCATAAGGTTCGAGTTCGTGAACCTGGGAGGAGGTATTGGCATACCATACCGTCCCGAGCAGGAGCCTGTGCCTTATGATGTCATTGCCAGGGGTGTCAGGGAAGAGTATGCAAAGATCATTGAAGCAAACGGTTTGGCTCCTCTTCGGATCTATCTGGAATGCGGACGTGTCATAACAGGTCCTTATGGATATCTTGTTACAACGGTCCGTCACATGAAACACATCTATAAGGACTACGTTGGCACTGACGCATGTATGGCCAATCTCATGAGGCCCGGAATATATGGTGCATATCATCATATTACTGTTCTTGGCAAGGAGAACGAGCAACCACTGTTCAAGTACGATGTCACTGGTTCCCTGTGTGAGAACAATGATAAGTTTGCCATTGACAGAATGCTTCCACAAGTGAAGCCCGGAGATATTCTGGTCATCCATGATACAGGAGCTCATGGCTTTGCTATGGGTTTCAATTATAATGGTAAACTTCGATCAGCAGAGATCCTGCAAAGACCTGATGGCAGCTTTGTGCAGATCCGCAGGGCTGAAACAGTAGATGATTATTTTGCAACGCTGGATATGAATAATCTTTCCCGATTCAGTTGAAACATATTTTATGCTGGTATGAATTTCCAGCACTATTATATTATTTTTTTCTTCATTTTTTTGCTCTCTTCAACATCTTGTGGGTAATCTCAATTATCCCACCATCAGATAAACCATAATACTCCTGTATTTATCCATCTTTAAGCCATAAAATTTTTTAAAAGTTGTTTTTATTTTATTATTTAATCCCTCTGCAATCTCATTATTCAGATTGTTCTTCATTGCATCAATAATTCCCTGCGCATGTTTTTTGATTGTTTTTGACACTGAAATTATCTCCGGAATATTGCTATGTGTTCCCCAATAATGCCATTTATCAAGATACTCCCTTGCTACTGATTTCTCTTTTATAGTCCACAATCATTGAAGAGCCAATCTAAACTGGTATGCTTTAGCAGTTTTTGTATCAAGTTTCTTGATAGATTTCATGATAACGTTTTCTATCTCTGACAATCTCTCAGGGTTCTTTAACCATATAGAAGCATCGAGGCCTAGTTCTTTTAAAAACCAGGGAGGAGTTGTTCCCAGAGCAAGTTGAATGAGGTCTTTGTCATCCTTTAAAAAGGGTTTAGATGAAACAGCATATTAACTTACCCACTCAATGTTGTGGAGACCCTTTTTTTGATCAGTGGCATATGAATCAATCAATATTTTCTTTTCCTTTTACTGAGATAAGTGTTATATAGGCAATTAATAAAAACAATCCTTAAGCTACTATTTTTGGCATTGGTAATTAAACATGGTTAAATGTTATTAGGACTTATAGTTCTACAT
>CAZAMM010000003.1:0-66575 GCA_964486435.1 uncultured Methanosarcinales archaeon
TACAGTACCGGTCTTATCAGCTCCGCCATTCGCAACAGGAGAGGCATCTACTTTGGTGGGAGCTGTAGGTGTAGATGGGGTGATAGTAGATGTTGATGGAGATGGAGTGGTAGTGGTAGTGGTAGTGGTAGGTGTAGATGGGGTGGTAGTAGTAGATGTATTCACGACTACAGTTACCCTATCTGTGGCTTTTTGCCCGGTTGTATCCGTAACAGTAAGTGTGACTGCATAGGTTCCTGCTGTGGTATATGTCTTTGTAGCTGTCCTGCCTGTAGCTTCAGAGGTGATGCCGTTTGATGCATCGAAGTCCCAGGAATAAGAAGCTATACCAATATCGTCAGTAGATGCACTGGCATCGAAAGTGACAGATGACCCGACTGTTACGGTTTTATCAGCTCCGCCATTTGCAACGGGAGCATTAGTAGCCCCATTTTTATTGTTGGAAAACTCGTTGTTCTGAAGTATGAACTTTGCATAGGATGGCTGTGTGTTCCATATACCCACTCCTGAGCCTGCAACTCCACTCATCCCATCATTGTTCTTTATGACATTGTTCCTCACATAGGTGGTGAACTGTGCCTTTTGCTGTGGAACTGGAGACCATGCATACCATTTTATTGCAGCATTACCACCATCATCGAATACATTATTCTCGATGATAGTATTATCAAAGTTCTGCATTGTGATCGCTGCATTAGTATATCCGGTATTTGAAGCATGCTGTCCTACTTTTGTAAATGTATTGTGATGTATATGGACGTTCCTTGCCCTTATGGTATTATCAGGATATGCTGCAAACATCCAGATACCTGAACCCCTTATAGTATGTATCTTATTATTGTATATTTCTATATTATTAAAGGGTAAAGTACCTGATCTACCAGCTTTGTCAATCTCTATTGCCGGTCCTGTTGATGTGCCTCCCCCGTCAGAATAGAATATATTATCATGAACAGTAAAGTCAGATACACCACCAGATAACCTACATGCGCTGTTTGTCCGTGTGAAGACGGTGTTATATGCAACTTCACCTTTATTATAGTAAAGTGCATAAAAAGCATCATGACCCATTTTGTACACATCGTTGTTAGCAAAAACAACGTTGCTACCCCATTTAATCTTTAATCCATCATTGCATCCCCATTCAAGACGCATGTTAGACACTTCAATGTTATTAGAACGTTCTAAATATATTAAATTGTAATATCCTCTTCCAAAAGAAACACCCTGGTTTTCGCTGTTCCCATCGATAGTAAAACCAGTGATTACTATATTATTGGCTCCGATTTCGCCCCGAATCATTGGAATATCACTAGACCAGCCTGCACTCGGGACAAGTTTTAGTTCAGCAGTTGAGTCACCTGTAAGTTTTGTATTTGCACCGATATTAAGAGTGCTAGCTATCCAGTATGTATTCGGACCCTTAAGGTAAACAGTACCGCCACCAGTACTTTTTATGTATGTCAGTGCTTCATTTATTTCAACATGATCGTTCGTTCCGTTACAATTGTAGTCTCCGCTTCCATCAGCAGCTACATATACAGTTGCTGCTGAGGACAGACCGGATCCGATTATTGAAAAACACAGGAAACAAAAAATCAAGCCAAGAACAGGAGAAGAAATTTTTTTAAAGGTAGTGTTGTTTTTATTTTTAGAAAATATGTCTTTTGTATAGAAAGGAGCTTGTTTTGAAAAGAAAGAGCTTTTCAACCATAAAGCAATGAGCAACACATGACGAGATTTAGCCCACCTGTGGGCACTAAATCTTTCAAAAAAGCTAAAACTGATATTATCCATATATTTGTACCTCTATTTTATTTGTTGAAATTAGTAGCCACTTATGTCAGATAGAAAGGATTCAAGTGTGAACAAATATCCATGATCGGGACATCTGCAGCAATGAAACCTGTTCCATCATTTATTTTCTACAGCTGCAACTTGAGAACTGCAGCTCACAGTTATCTAATTTCATTATACGATTGTTCCTACCCAATTATCAACATTAATCGTTAGTAAATTCCCATTAGATTTGATGTATATAAATATACTTATCAACAATAAAACCTAAAATAACTTGAATTTTAAAATAGAATAGATTTATGAGTATAAGAACAATTTAAACATCAAAAAGATACTTAATAACTTTTATTTTACTATATAGGTTCTTTTTCTTTGATTAAAGACATATAGACAACTTATTTAAAGATTACCATGGCGGAACAATATGGCAAGAAGAATGTTTTAAACTACATCAGAGAAATAATATGAACTTAATCATACAATAAATCTATTATGAAACTTAAAATTAAATTTAAGTAACATATAAGAATCAGTATAAAAAAATAGCTGTTTTTAGGCTTATATTGATAATAATAAAGCATTATAAAGCATTACACATGTTTTTTGTTTAAAAGGGATGTGAAAAGTTACATATTATATATATAGAATTATTTACATTGATGGAGAAAATAAAAGCTGTAAATGACATCGTCTTTAGGAGATGGAGATATATTATATAAATTTTCCTGCCGTCAGATGTAGTATATGGCAACTGTCACCCTTAACTTTTGACAATCCTTTAATTTGCCTCACCCCATAACAGGTGATTTGAGGTAAGTTATTTGCTAGTTTTCTTACTAGTTCTGCTCAGCAAGTATTTTTTATACTTGGACAATCTTTTGACATACATGTACCCTATGGATGAGGCATCGCTCTTCCTACCGTTTCTGGCTTCACTCAACTGCTCTTCGCCTGTTGTATGTGGCGCATTAGACTCGAAGGACTGGAGTATAGCCGATGCATTTCCATAGAATCCAGAAAGAACTGTTCGCCCCAACTTGCAAACAACATATCATCCGGGATAAGGGTCCCTAGTACTATAAATAGAACAGACCAGTGCGGGTAAAATAACTGTCCTGAAGGAATACAACAATGCTCAAGATAGGAATAATCGGATGTGGAACAATAGGCACCTGCATCTGTAAAGCGATCGATGATGGGTTGATAGAAACTGAAGTTTATGCTATCTATGACAGGAATGCTAAGAACGTTGAAAGACTACAATCCTCTTTGGTAAATCTTCGGCCTGCCGTGATGGAAGCAGAAGAAATGATCAAGCACGTAGACCTGCTGGTAGAATGTGCCTCCCAGGAGGCTGTCTTTGAAGTAGTACCTGCTGCTTTACATGCGGGATGTGATGTTATGATTATGAGCGTGGGCGCTTTTGCTGATGAAAGGCTTTTCAAGACCGTTTACAGGATTGCAAAAGATATGAACTGCAAGATATATTTGCCATCTGGGGGTATTGCGGGACTCGATGGACTTAAATCAGCAGCATCAGAACAAATATATTCGGTTACACTGACGACACAGAAACCTCCTGCTGGACTAGCTGGTGCTCCCTATGTGGTAAAGAACAAAATCAAACTGGATGAGATCAAAAGTAAAACAGTTATCTTCGAAGGTAAAGCAAGTGAAGCAGTGAAAGAATTCCCGGCAAATGTGAATGTTGCTGCCACACTCAGCTTAGCTGGAACAGGTTTCGAAAAGACTAAAGTAAGGATCATAGCTAATCCGGCACTATGCCGTAACATCCATGAGATCACGGTGGAGGGTACCTTTGGAAAATTGACATGTAAAGTTGAGAATGTGCCTTCACCCAATAATCCAAAGAGCAGCTATCTTGCACCTCTTTCAGCCATTGCAACATTGAAAAAGATCATAGATCCACTGCAAATAGGCACCTGAAAGAGCAGGTGATAGTTACACTATTAATTTGTGACAATATACTATGAGTCTGTCAATTAGTTAGAACATATATAAATCAAAAAAAATCCCAATGCAGTGATCATATGCAGAATACAAGAGAACTGATTGAAAAGATAGCTGAACTCAAAAAGGAGCGTAATGCTGTGATCCTTGCTCACAACTATGAGCGCGAGGAGATACAGGATATTGCCGATTTTGTAGGGGATTCCCTTGAGCTCAGCCAGAAAGCTGTAGAGCTTGAAACAGATGTTATAGTTTTCTGCGGCGTACATTTCATGGCAGAGAGCGCTGCAGTGCTCAGCCCTGATAAGACCGTGCTGCTTCCGGAAATAGATGCCCGGTGCCCCATGGCTGATATGGCCCGGGTGGATACCCTGCGCATTATTAAGAAAGAACATCCAGATGCAGCTGTGGTATGTTATGTGAATACGACAGCTGAGATCAAAGCAGAGTGCGACATCTGCTGCACTTCCGCTAATGCTATTGAAGTTGTGAAGTCAGTGGAACAGAAGAAAATAATCTTCGTACCTGACAAGAATCTGGCAGATTATGTAGCAAAACACACTGACAAACAGATCATACCCTGGGTAGGATATTGTCCTACACACAACCAGATACTCCCAATTGATGTAGTAAGAGCTAAAAGTCTGCACCCTATGGCAGAAGTACTGGCGCACCCTGAATGCAGACGTGAAGTGCTTGATATGTCCGATTGGATCTTCAGTACCACAGGCATGGTCAATTATGTAAGGACTTCCGAATGCACTGAGTTCATCATAGCTACTGAAAGCGGTCTTTTACACAGGCTTAAGAAAGAGAACCCAAACAAAAAGTTCTACGCAGTATCACCCTATTCAATGTGTCCTGACATGAAAATGATAGACCTCAAAGCAGTTGCAGATTCAATGGAACAGATGAAATATGTGATCTCTGTACCGGAAGACGTAAGGTTCAAAGCAAAGCAGTCACTTGATAAAATGCTTGCTGTCAAAAGGAAAAGATAAAAAGGCTTCATATGCGTACATACTTGCAGCTGATAAGATATGAGAACTGCCTGATGGCTGCCTTTTCCGCAGCACTGGGAGTGCTTATTGCATATAATATAATCAGTGGCAATGTTGGAACAATCCCTTTCCCATTAAATGAGATACTATATGTGGGTCTGGTCGTTTTCCTGGTAACAGGAGCCGGGAATGTTATAAACGACTATTACGATATTGAGATAGACCGGATCAACAAACCTGAAAGGCCCATACCTTCCGGCAGGATAAGCAGATCCAAAGCTCTTTATTTTTCTATATCGCTTTTTGCCCTGGGGATACTTATTGCCTTTTTCATAAATACAATATGCGCAGCTATAGCCCTATTCAATTCATTGTTGCTGATCTTTTACGCTGCAACACTAAAACGCACTGTAGTGACAGGTAATCTCAGCGTAGGATATCTTACAGGTTCTACTTTTCTCTTCGGAGGGGCAGTGTTCTATAACAATGGTGGCATTGAAGCAGTATCTGTGCTTTTCCTGCTTGCAACCCTTGCCACCATTGCCAGAGAAATAGTCAAGGACATTGAGGATATAGAAGGAGACAGGCTGGATGGAGCCAGTACTCTGGCAATAAGCATCGGACCTGAAAAAGCTGCTTACCTTGCTTCTATCATCGGTCTTATAGCTGTGCTCGCAAGCCCTTTGCCTTATTTACAATCCCTGTTATCCGTGCGTTATCTGGCTGTGGTCTTTGTAGCAGACATACTTTTTTTTGTGGCAGTAGCCGCCATATTAAAAGAAAAGAATGCCCCTAAGTCTTCAAAACTCTTCAAAATGGCAATGTTTGCAGCTTTAATAGCTTTCCTGACTGGAACATGAACAGTCATTTTTTGATGACATTAACTAAGGATTTTCGTGAAAAACATCTTTTATATGATGATTAACATGTCCTGAATGCGCCAGATATTCCTGCAATATCATGGGAAATGTATGCGCCGGTACGAAACGCACTGCCAGTTCTTCAGCCCATTTCTGTATCCCAAAATCACTCGCCACCACTGCTGCATCCAGTTCCTTTGCAAGTATAAGCACATCGATATCAGGGGCACTGTCAAGAATACCATATCTCAAAGCTGAGCGATATTTGTTCCTGAACTTACCGATTATCGGACCTATGATGCCTTTTTCTATTTCGAACTCTATCTGCTGTGTGTCCTCTGCTTTTGTAGTTAGAAAAAGACATTTTGTTGAGCCTTCCCAGATGGCATCTTCAGCAACTACCATGCCTTTGTTGATGCGCTCTCTCATGTAGGATACGTATTCATGGAAGATGCGGGAATTGATCATGACGTTATATCTGTCAGGAGTTTTTTTTACTAGCCATGTATCTATCTTTGCTATTACATCCGTTTCACATGCATTGTTCCTGGCGAATTCCTGAAGCTCGTTGTATACGGATGGAAAAGGTACATAGCAGCTTATACCAAGCTTAAGCCGTGCACTAGCTATCAGTTCCAGCATATTCTTCATGCCTTCACACAGGCTATCTACTCCCATTGTCTCCCTTGCCTGCAGGTCAGTAAGGGCAGTCGTATCCAGAACAAAGCGTTGTCTTAACATGGAATTCCCTGAATATTTAATGACTTGATATTATATTAAGGAATGGGCTGACAATAAAGGATTTGTGATGACGGAGCAACAGCTGCAATTCTCTGCCTATAACCGGATACATGAAAAATCCCTGTTTTTTATCTCTAACATAAATAGTTACTTTACTTTAAAGATCAAATGAGTAACCTATTTCCCTCTCAAAGTGATCAGTTCCGCATCTATCGATCACATCAATGATCCTTTCACCTTCAAGGCCATTTTCCCGGTAATAAGCAAGGGTCCTTTCAAGCACCTCATACATTACAGGCTCACTTACTGTTTTAAGGATCCTGATCCCCATACGTGGTTTTCTGCCAACCTTTCCTCCCACATAGATAGTGAAACCCTCTTTTGCAATCTGCATGGCATCCTTTTTGCAGACCCTGATGCATTCCCCGCACATGATACATTTTTCATGATCAAGGATCAACACATCATCATTTATATCGATGGCATCCACCTTGCAGGCTTTTTTACATAGACCACATGTAACACAATTTTCCTCAACAAACTTTGGTTGCATAGTTCCCATTATACCGAAATCGTTCTCCTGGACTTTCAGGCATGAAGCAGGACAGCCCGTTACTGCTATCTTGAATTTGTAAGGAACCGGTTGTCCAAAGTAGTTCTCATCTATTTTTTCGCATATGTCCTGGCAATCTACAATACCATTACTGCATACTTTATTTCCTTGGCACGCAACTATCGCTCGTATCTTTTTCCCGGATGCTCCTGGACCAATTTTCGCATCTTGCATCATAGAACTTATATTTTCGGCATTATCGACGTGCACAAAGGGAACTTCTATACCCTGCCTGGAAGTAACATGGATATACCCATCCCCGAATTTATCGGCCGCATCAGCAATAGCTCTTAGTTTTTCTGATGTGAGGTTACCCCCGGCAACATGCAAGCGAAGGGAAAAATAGTCATCCTGTCTTTGAGAAAGAAATCCTTTATCTTTCATATAGTTATTATCAGTTGATCTTTTTGCCATTCGAATTTCTCCGTTGGAACTAATTTAAGAGAAAAACTAATTGTAACATAATAGAAAATGTTTTCTGTTCATTTATTAAAAATCGGAAAAAGTTTATGTACCTATCTTTTTTCCTATAAATATCAGCCCATTGATCTTATTGCCTGTCCTTGTCGTAAACTCATCATTTTTGAAGAACTCTATCTCAAACCCGTTCTCAACCAACAGGAATACAAGTTCCTTTTCCGTGAAATGATGAGATATGTAGGCTTTCTCCCCTGTTTTCTGATCATAGGCAATGATGGAACCTTCCTCTTTTGTAATGGCCAGATCATTGATGTAACGCTCCCGGTATAGTTTCAGGTGCCATGTCTGCGCGAAATCCGCAAGATAGAGATAGCCTCCAGGTTTCAGTACCCTGCAGGCTTCCCGAATAACTCTGTGACGGATCTCTTTTGCAGCAACGGTAGTAAGGAAAGCCTGCATAATAGCAATGTCAAATGTTTCATTGGCAAAAGGAAGCAGCGAAGCATCCGCCTGCAGGAAAAAGGGATCCCTGAGTTGTTCCTTTTTTTTCGAGGATAAGGCTGCCTGCCTCAGAGCTTCCGGATTGATATCCACCCCGGTAGCATCAAAACCGGCAGATGTAAGCTTATCACATACATCACCGCAGGCACATCCAATGTCAAGCACCCTGTCACCGGGAATTGCGTATTCATAGAATACCTGCTGCAGTTTCACTGTGGCAGGGATAGCTTTGGCTTTTGTGTGCTTCCAGTAATCAGCGATATCCATAAATAATAATTGTAAGGCAATGAATAAAAGAGATGCCGCCAGATGATAAAAAGCCGGTGAAAAGAACCCACATTTTTAATATAGGATGTATGCTTTTGTAACCCTTATATACCATATACCTATAGATATTGAATTTCATATACAGAGGAACTTACAATGATCACAAAGGAAGAGGTCGAACATGTGGGGTGGCTGGCCCGCATCGAGATCCATGAAAGCGAGGCACAGGGTTATGCGGGAAAACTGAATGCTGTGCTGGACTACTTCAGCCAGCTGGACGAGGTGGATACTGAGAACGTGGCTCCCACCTATCACGTAGCAGATATAGTGAACGTGTTCAGGGAAGACGTGGTCAGACCTTCCATGCCACAGGAAGAAGTACTCTCCAACACCGGGAAGAAACAGGAAGGCAATTTCTTAGCCCCAAGGATCATGTGAGGAATGGACATGACAGGATGGGGAAATATTTCACAGGTAAAGGAGAAAATTGCACAGAGATCCGCCGAGGAGGTCACAGCATCCTACCTTGAAAGGATAAGTAAAAGCAGGATCAACGCTTACACAACGGTCTGGGAAGGAGCAATTGAGAAGGCACGGGAAATAGATGAGCATGGACATAAAGGACCTCTTGCAGGTATCCCTATAGCTATCAAGGACAATATTTCCACTAAAGGTATATCCACTACATGCTCCTCAAAGATATTGCAGGGATATGTGCCACCTTATGACGCACATATAGTAGAGAGGCTCAAGGATGCAGGAGCTATCATTCTGGGCAAGACGAACATGGATGAGTTCGCTATGGGCACATCCACCGAATCCAGCTGCTATGGACCTACCCTCAATCCCTGGGACATGAAGCGTGTACCAGGTGGCTCATCGGGTGGCAGCGCTGCCGTGGTGGCTGCCGGAGAAGCCCCCCTATCCGTTGGTTCGGATACCGGAGGATCAGTGAGATGTCCTGCCGCCTTCTGTGGGGTAGTGGGTCTCAAACCCACATATGGAACAATATCCAGGTATGGCCTCATATCCTATGCCAACTCTCTGGAGCAGATCGGACCTCTGGCAACGTGTGTTTCAGATATAGCTACTCTTATGGATATTATAGGAGGGCATGATGCAAGGGACAGCACTTCAGTACATACCAAAACCGTGTACAAAGATGCTCTTGTTGACGATGTCTCGGGCCTGAAGATAGGTGTGCCTGCAGAATACTTTGGAGCTGGGATCGATCCTGCAGTGGAGAACTCTGTATGGGATGCCATACAGATCTTTGAAGAATTAGGCGCATCATGGGAACAGGTTTCTCTGCCGCACACATCGTATGCACTTGCTGCCTACTATATCATTGCAATGAGCGAGGCATCCTCCAACCTTGCAAGGTTCGATGGCACCAGATACGGTTACAGAAATGAAGGTGAGAACTGGCATGTTATGGCTTCCCGCACACGTGCGGAGGGCTTTGGGGCTGAGGTCAAGCGCAGGATACTGCTGGGGACTTATGCCCTCTCCGCAGGATATCATGATAAATACTACCTGAAGGCTCTGAAGGTCAGAACGCTTGTAAAGCAGGACTTTGACCAGGCTTTCAAGGAATTCGACTGCCTGATTACACCTACAATGCCCACACCGGCCTTTAAGCTGGGAGAGAAAGTAGAAGATCCGCTTGCATTATATCTGGCCGATGTGAACACTGTACCCATTAACCTTGCAGGTGTGCCTTCTATATCGCTGCCATGCGGTTTTACCGATGGTCTGCCCATTGGGCTGCAGATAATCGGCAAGCATTTCGATGAGGCTACAGTGCTCAGAGCTGCGTACAGCTTTGAGCAGAACACCGAACACCACACCAGAAGACCTGCGGAGGTGGCATGATGGTATACGAGAACCCTGACGGAGTAAGAATAGGACTTGAGGTCCACGTCCAGCTGAACAAGCTCAACACTAAGTTGTTCTGCGGTTGTTCCACGAACTACCATGACTCTGAACCCAACACTCACGTATGTCCCGTATGCCTGGGACTGCCCGGCTCACTACCGGTCATAAACGAAAGAGCAGTTGAGTTTGCTATCAAAATAGGGCTTGCACTGAACTGCAACATTGTGGAGCAAACCCAGTTCCACAGGAAGAACTACTACTACCCTGATCTTCCCAAGGGTTTCCAGACCACCCAATATGATTATCCAATTGCCAGCCAGGGAAGGATAGTCATCGAGGGGGAAGATGGTGAGCGCATCATAAGGATAACACGTGCCCATATGGAAGAGGACCCTGGAAGGCTTCAACACATGGGAAGCATCGACAAATCCAAGGGCACCCTTATTAACTACAACCGCTCCGGTATGACACTTATTGAGATAGTCAGCGAGCCGGATATGAGAAGCCCAAAGGAAGCAAGGCGCTATCTGGACAAGCTAAGGAGCATTCTTGACTACCTTGATGTATTCAACGGTGACCTGGAGGGAGCTATGAGAGTCGATGCTAACGTCTCAGTTTTTTACGGGGACCGTGTAGAGGTCAAAAACATCTCCTCCTTCAAGGGAGCAGAGAGAGCCCTGCTCTACGAGATAATGAGGCAGAAGAACCAAGTGAGGCGTGGTGGTAAGATCACCATGGAAACCAGGCACTTCGATGAAGCCAGGGGAGTTACACTTTCCATGCGTACGAAGGAAGACGAACATGACTACCGCTACTTCCCGGAACCCGATCTTGTGCCTCTTAGGGTGGCAGATTGGGTACCAGAAGTGCAAAAGGCGCTGCCTGAGCTTCCTGATGCAAAGAAGGACCGATTCATACGAGATTACGGAATAGCAGATATGCATGCCAAAGCACTTACATCCGGCAAATTTATTGCAGATTTTTATGAGGCTGTTGCTCATGAAATAAATCATAAAGTCGCTGCTGTATGGGTAGCTGATATTTTAAAAGGTGAATTGAACTATAGAGATGTGGTTATTCAATCTGAAGGAAAATTTGACCCCTTGAATCCTAAAAACTTAATAAGCATTATTGGTACAAATCGAAAAGATAAGAATAAGACAACCAAAGTTAATTCAGGAGATTTTATAGATATTGTTAATTATGTTCTTGATAAAATAATTAGTGAGAATAAAGGTGTCGAGGCACTTCGTGATCTGCTTGACAAGGGAACCAAACCTTCCGAGTTTGTAGAGAATGTAGGAATGCTAAAGGATGATATCGTCACTAAGGCAGTTACTGAGGCACTTGAGGAAAACCCTGAAGCTTTGCAGGACTACCTTGGAGGCAAGGAGAAGTCACTGAACTTCCTTGTAGGCCAGGTCATGAAGAAAACTGCTGGCAGATCAGATGCAAAGACCACAAGGGAAATGTTATTGGAAGGAATAAGCAAGCTGCCTCCAAAGTGAGCAGCTTGTCCAAAACAATTATATGCCTTAAAATTCATGTAAGCAGCCTACTATTAGGATCATTTATTCCATATCATCAAGGTGAATTAACATGGCAAGATTCCCAGAAGCAGAAAACAGGATACTTAACAAAAAGATATGTATGAAATGTAATGCCCGCAACGCTTCACGTGCAGACAGGTGCAGGAAATGCGGAAGCAAGGCACTACGTCCAAAATCCAAGGAAGTCAGAGGCTAATGCAGGTAGAAGAGTACCTGAACGATAAAGTTAAAAATGAGGGTGCAGTACATCTGACCCTCATAGACCCTGCATCCCAATCTCCTGACAAAGCTGCAGCTATGGCCTTTGCGGCAAAGGAAGGGGGTACTGATGCAATAATGATAGGCGGGTCAACCGGAGCTTCAGGAATACTTTTAGACCAGACGATTTTAAAGATCAAAGAAGTCACTGAACTGCCGGTCATCCTTTTTCCTGGCAGCGCAGCTGGCGTAAGTGCACATGCAGATGCCATATTCTTCATGAGCTTGCTCAACTCGAGAGACGTGAATTATATTACAAGTAACCAGGCCATGGGTGCCCCGCTTGTGTATAAAAGCGGTATTGAAGCCATATCCATGGCGTACATAATTATCGAGCCGGGGGGCACAGTAGGATGGGTAGGCGACGCAAGGCTCATCCCTAAAAACAAGTCCGAAATAGCTGTTGCTTATTCTCTTGCAGGCAAATATCTGGGTATGCACTATACATACCTGGAAACCGGATCCGGTGCAGACGGCCCTGCAGCTCCCCAGATGATCGCTGCTGTCAAGCATGCGCTGGGAAACAATATGCTTATTGTGGGAGGGGGCATCAGGGACTCGGAAACGGCACGCAAATGTGTGCAGTCTGGTGCTGATATGATCGTTACAGGTACGGTAGTGGAAGAAACTTCCGATGTGACTGGCAAGATTCGGGAACTTGTAGCTGCTACAAAAAAATAGACACATTTATTATAATATTTCCCTTTTTTATGTCTTCAGGAAACACGTATGGAGAGGATATCTTATGCTTAGAGTGGAAGGTCTTGCTAAGGACTATAATGTAGTGGATGAACGGAAGAGAGTACTCGAAGATATCAGTTTTACTGCACATGATGGAGAGATCCTGGGCATAACAGGAAAAAGCGGAAGCGGGAAGAGCACACTGTTGAGAATACTGAGAGGTGTGGAGAGCTTTGATGAAGGGGTTATCGAGCTTGATGGAAAAAAATTTTTCCCGGATTCTGATAAGGATGATATGAAGGACCTGGTACGGAACACTGCCATTCATCTGCAGCGTAATTTCGGATTGTGGAACGGACCTGCCATAGAGAACATCATACGCAGGATAAATTCCAGAAAAGAGGGACACGAAGGACTGCCTGAAATTGATTCCCCGTTCTACGATGAGATGTACGAGGAGGCCATGGAATATCTTAAACTTGTAGGCCTTCAGCAGAAAGCCCTGCATGCAACAAGCGCCCTTAGCGGTGGAGAGAAGCAACGCCTTATTCTTGCACGCCAGCTCGCTGCAAAACCAAAAATGTTATTGCTCGACGAACCTGTTACAATGACAGGTCCTGGCACAAAACAGGAAGTTCTTGACGTTATAAAAAAAGTAAACAAGGAGCTTAACATACCTATAATAGTAGTTTCTCACCTGCCGGAACTGCATATGTATATCGCGGATCGCCTCATATATCTGGAAGATGGCCATATAATAGAAGAAGGAAATACCGAGACTGTACTGAAACATTTTCTTAAGGATATGCAGCCACAGGTAGAGATTACTTCTTTAGGAAAAAAAGAAGCTATCATCAAAGTAAAAGACATCAACAAGCGCCTTGCTCTTATAAGAGTAGGAGAGGTCCTGAACTTCAGAGACCTGTCACTTGATATATACAGGGGGGAAATAGTATCTCTCATTGGACAATCAGGAGCTGGCAAAACCACTTTGCTTAAGATGATCGAAGGGCTTACTTCACCTAGTTCCGGAGAGATACTGTACCTGCATGATGGCGAGTGGATGGATATCACACATTTCAATTCCAGAAGGATGGAACTGCGAAAAAAGATAAGCATTATGCATCAGGAATTCACCCTTTCCCCACATTCCACTGTCGGTCAGCAAATCGGGTTCAGAATGCGCATAAAAGGTCCGGGATCCCTGGAATATGCCCGTGAAAAAGCAAAAGAGCTGAAAGTATCTGAAGAGATACTGGATATGCTATACACGTTACCTGATCTGACAGAGGAAGAGAAGGATAAGATCATGACTCAGATGCAGATAACACCTGAGATTTATGCAAAACTTTTCCCTAAGGTCACCTTTGAAGATGTGAAGGAAGAGGCAACAAAGATATTTGAAGCTCTTGATCTGCACCCTGATGTCCTTTATAAAACACCTTATCAGATCAGCGGCGGAGAACATGTAAGAGCCTACATAGCTCTCGCCCTTACCACACATCCGGAAATACTCATGCTAGATGAGCCTTTTGGCGATCTGGATCCTGTGACACTCAGAGATGTTACAAATGCCCTCAAGAAGGTCAACAGGGAATTCGGAACTACCATAATAATTGTTAGCCATCATATGGACTTCGTGAAAGAGGTATCTCACAGGGCGGTCCTTATAGATGAGGCAAAGGTAATAATGGAAGGAGAACCTGTGGAAGTTTCGAACCACCTTATAAAGACGAGCCATGCCAGGTACCTGGAAAGGACTATAGAATCGCTTATTGCCTGAAATTGACGATTCTGAAAATCAATACTCTTTTTCTTTTTTGTTCTACAGAAAATAGCTATGCTCATGCGTATCCTGTACAAAGATATTTATTTCATCAGAATACAACTCATTACGAGGTAAAATAGTATGAAAGATACTCTAAAAAAACTAGGCCTTTTTGGAATTGGTCTGTGGGCTCTTACTGAGGACAAGATCAATGAGATCTCTAAAGAGCTTATCGATAGTGGGGAAATGAATAAGAAGGAAGGTAAGAAATTCGTCAAAGAGGTTCTTGAAGAGCAGAAAAAACAGACCGAAGAAATGGAAAAGAAGATCAATTCAAAGGTCCAGGAAACATTCAAGCGTGCAGAAGTCGTGAAAAAGGATGATCTGAAAGTTCTGAGAGAACAGATGCAGCAGCTTCAGGACAAGCTTGATGAGCTGCTCGGCGAGAAAAAGGAAGAAACTGAAGAAGAAGAAGTTAAAGCAGAAGAAGAAATGAAAAAGGAACAGGAAGAATAACTCTTCCATTGTATCCATATCTTTTAACACCTTGTGGGGGGAAATAGTGAGCAATACTAAAAAAAAACAGAGCTCTTTCATTAATTTACTGAAAGCTATGAATCGTCCAAAATACCGTGATCTTGATATCAGTACTAACAATATGACTGTGAATTGGGAACATATTCCGCAGTTGCCCCGGGTTGGTGATACCCTTACTATTACAGGTAGCACTACTCCTGAGGCCAAGGTCAAAGTTAAGGTATCTTTTGAAAAAAAGGTTCCGGTTATAGATGGGAAATATGAATACAATATGGACAAAGTAGAGATACCTGATGGTCCAAACAAGTTTACCATAAAGGGCCGTAAAGCTAAGGACCTTAGTTTCAGCGTGAAGATGTTCATTACCTTCACAAGGACATTTGAAGCTAATAGTGATGAAGCTGTTTACTCAGAAGAGAACGTCCCTTCAGGAAAATATGATATTTCCATCCATGGTCAGGCAATGGAAGGAGAAAAGGAAGTAACCATCTACCTTGAAGCTGTGGAGATCATAGATACTGACAATGAAGGAAAGTTCACATATAATTATAATACTGCAGCTTTGCCTGCAGGAGACTTCAATGTGTTTGTAGGAGATGCAGATAGAACAATAACTCTGTCAGCAGCAATCTGAAATTTATACATTGAAAAAGAGAAAAGTGCGTCAGCCTTTAAGGCCGACCAATTGTTTTTCAGAACTTAGAACTTCATTCCACGTTCTGTCATGTGTTTTATAAACTCCACTGCCTCCATGACCGGCACGCTGTCGATAGTACAGACATCAGACCACGGCAGATTGAAAGATGCGTATGCCTCTGAACTCTCAGCTTCATAGAGGATGAAGAATCTGCCTCCTGTAAGGTCAAGCCACTGATTTACAACATGAATGCCCGCTGGTGGCCTAAGTTCCTTGAAGTGATTCAGGATATCTCCTCTGTGCTCCGGTGCCCACGTACTTATGTCCATAAATAACATTTCTATAACACTCCTTTGTATTCAATGGGATGGGGCTTTTTTACCTCCTGCTCCCAACTAAGAATTGAGTGGCATAGAATATGAAACTTTCTACAATCATAATAAAGTAACCTAGTTTTATGCACGAAACTAATGAGGAAAGAAAGATATAACAGCACATGTTCTTAGAATGTGAAGCGAGTTCATGCAATTATGCTCAAAAAACACAATAGGACCGGATACATAATCTTTTTAGATATGATGGACATATTTTATAAATCCCCAGCTAACCTTTAAAACAAAATACAGACAGGAATAACTATGACAGACCCCAATGTCGAAAGAAAACTAATTGAAATTATGAGGATAATCAGCAAGAGTGACAAACCACTTGGAGCCCGTTTGATCGCAGATGAACTGCAGAACAGGGGATATGCCATTGGGGAACGAGCGGTACGTTATCATCTGCGCATACTGGATGAAAGGGGATTCACCAAAAAACATGGATATATTGGGCGTACCATAACAGAACTCGGGCAGAAAGAACTCAATGATGCGCTTATAAGTGACAGACTGGACCTGGTCATCACCAGAATAGAAGAACTGGTATACAAGACCACATACGACCTCAGGGAAAAGAAAGGGGATGTCATAGTGAATGTATCCATCATCGACAAAAGCGATTATGAGAAAGCTATGGATGTGCTGAAATACGCCATAGATGCCGGAATATCCATAAGCCCCAGGATCAGGATAGTGGACGAGGACTCTGAAGAAGATGACATTTTCATACCTGACGGTAAATTTGCAATAGCCAATGTATGTAGTATCACATATGATGGCATCCTTCTGAAGAATGGAATCCCTTCAACTCCGTTATATGGAGGACTTATGCAGATGGAAGCACGCCAGCCTGTAAGTTTTGTGGATATCATAGGTTACAGCGGGACATCGATAGATCCTATTAAAATATTCATTAACAGGCATTCAACTTCAGTGCTCGATTATATTGAAAATGGTACTGGTAAGCTGCTTGCTAACCTGCGCCATATACCGGGTTCTGCAAGGGAAAAGGCACAAGAGGTAATGGAACTCGCAAAAGAATCCGACATCAGCGGTTATCTGGAGATAGGCCAGACCAGCGAAGATGTTTTCAACGTGCCCATGGAAAGAGGAAAAGCAGGCATACCTGTAATAGTGGGAAGCAATGCCATTGCAGCTATTGCAGAAGCAGGTGTTACTGTAAAAGCATACCCTGTTTCTACTATCATGGACTATAATATAATGAAAAAGATGGAATGAGAAGGTTACTGTTTTCTGTTTTTCTTAATAATGTTCATCATAGAGAAATACCCCCTGCCAAACTCCATGGAAAGTAACTGGTAAGCTTTTTTGTCAGTGAGCCCTGCACTCTTAATAGCATTATAGCGTGCAATGACCTTAATTGCTTCTTCTTCGGTCCAGCGCTTCCTCTGGTTATGATGCGGGTTTCCCCCGTTTGAACATAGTTCTTTGAGCATGTAACCACGTTCTATATTATGCATTTGTTCCAGCTGATAATCATAGACATCGCCATTCACCTCAAAGCCTGTGGAATATCTGTTGAGAGACCTGGCTATCTTTGCTGTGGAAAAACTGCCCAGGAAAAAGTCACAGACCACGTCATTTTCATCGGATGAGTAAAGAATCATCTTCTTTAACAGTTCAGCAGGAAGGGTGTTCTTATTCCTTAACCTGCCTTTCTTGAAATCCCTGTTGATCACCCATACATCTTCCAGGTCATTATACAGCATGGAACTGTTGTCATCATTCTTTTCAGATGTCCCAAATCTGCAGAAGGTATTAAATTTCACCCTTTTTGCACCTGATTTCTTACAGTAGAGAATATGATAATGAGATGTAACGAACTTGTGCCTGGTACTCACACCAAAATTATATTTCCATATGATATGATTGATGATTTCAAAATCATTTTTTTCAAGAGCAAGCAGTATATCCAGAAGGTTGCTCCATCCTGAGACCACATACATAGAACCAGTGTTCTTGAGCACTCTGTGGGCCTCATGCAGCCACTTTATGGAAAAATCACGGTATTCTTCCTGATCTACTTCAACATACCCTTCGAATACATGCTCTTCTTTCCTGTGATAATGTTTATGGAGACTGTCACCATTTATGGCAAATGGGGGATCTGTGATGATAAGATCGATACTGTGGTCAGGAAGATTTTCACGTGCACCAGTTATGCAGTCCTGATTATAGTAGATGTCCCTCATTCGGAGGGGAACTATGTTGCAGCAGTATATAAGTACTTTTAGATACCGCATTAGATACGGGTTTTACACAGGAGATCAAAAAACAGAAGCTGGTCTTAAGACAGGGATGTACTTTAATTGCATTCTCTATTTCAATGCGTGCACTTGGGAGATCAAAACTCAATGATCAACTGGAACTAAGAATACTTATATTGAATGTGAACATAGACTTTAATGGAATCATTCCTGATACTGCATAGGTTTTCCATGCATTTCCCGTATCTTCGGACAGAATGGCGGATAAATCCATGGATAAGTTCTATGAGCAGCAATCAAAACCCTGAGCAGAAAGCCAGAGACAGGATCGATGAAAAACTGAATGCTTCCGGCTGGATAGTGCAGGAAAGAAACAGGATAGACTGGAGTGTAGCTGAAGGCATTGCTGTAAAGGAGTATTTTACAGATGTCGGACCTGCGGACTACGTGCTGTTCGTGGATAAAAGCCCTGTGGGCATAATCGAGGCCAAGAAGGAAGAAGAAGGCCACAGGCTAACGGTTGTTGAGAAGCAGTCAGAGGAGTATGCCACAAGCAGACTGAAATACCTTAACAACGACCCTTTGCCGTTTGTATATGAGAGTACAGGGGCACTTACGAGGTTCACTGACCACCGCGATCCGAAACCAAGATCAAGACCTGTTTTTTCATTTCATCGCCCGGAAACTTTCAGGGAATGGCTCAAAAAGGAAAGGTCACTGAGGAACAGATTGCAGGATATCCCCGGACTTCGGACAGAGGGATTGCATAATTGCCAGATCCGGGCGATCAATAACTTGGAGAGGTCTTTCAAGGAAAATCACCCGCGGGCATTGATCCAGATGGCCACGGGTTCAGGAAAAACGTACACTGCTGTTACTTTTATTTACCGCTTGCTTAAATATGCGGATGCCAAGAGAGTATTGTTCCTTGTGGATACGCGAAACCTGGGCAAGCAGGCGGAACAGGAGTTCATGGCATATACTCCCAATAACGATAACCGTAAGTTCACCGAGCTGTACAATGTGCAGCGGCTACGCTCCAGCTATATAGCTTCTGATAGCCAGGTGTGCATTTCCACCATCCAGCGGTTGTATTCTATCCTGAAAGGGGAGGAGCTGGATGAGGAAACTGAGGAAACGAATCCTGCAGAGAGTGGGTGGCAGCCCAGGGAACCGCTGCCTGTGGTATACAATGAGAAAGTCCCTGTCGAGCAGTTCGATTTCATCGTGATCGACGAGTGCCACCGTTCCATATACAACCTGTGGAAGCAGGTGCTGGACTATTTTGATGCTTTTCTGATAGGGCTTACTGCCACGCCGGATAAGCGAACTTTTGGATTCTTCAATGAGAACGTGGTGAGCGAGTACAGCTATGAGGATGCTGTGGCGGACGGCGTGAACGTGGGTTATGATGTGTACACCATAGAGACCGAGATCACTAAAAAGGGTGCGGAGATCAAGGCAAAGGAGTTCGTGGATAAAAGGGAGAAGCTGAGCCGCAGGAAGAGATGGGAGCAGCTGGATGAGGACTTTACCTATACCGGCAGGCAGCTGGACAGGGATGTAGTGAATCCGAGCCAGATACGCAATGTGATAAGGGCATTCAGGGATAAGCTGCCGGAGATCTTCCCTGGCAGGCAGGAGATTCCGAAGACCCTGATCTTTGCCAAGACCGACAGCCATGCGGATGATATTATCCAGATAGTGCGTGAGGAGTTCGGGGAAGGCAATGCCTTCTGCAAGAAGGTGACGTACAAGGCTGAAGAAGATGCTGACTCTGTGCTGTCTGCGCTGCGCAATGACTACAATCCGAGGATTGCGGTAACTGTGGACATGATAGCCACGGGTACGGATGTGAAACCGCTGGAATGCCTGCTGTTCATGAGGGATGTGAAGAGCCGCAATTACTTCGAGCAGATGAAAGGCCGGGGCACGCGGGTCATGGGGTATGATGACCTGCGGAAGGTTACTCCTTCCGTGGCCTCTGCTAAAACGCATTTTGTTATTGTGGATGCTGTGGGCGTGACGAAGTCCATGAAGACGGACAGCCGTCCCCTTGAGAGGAAAAAAGGTGCGCCACTGAAGAGCCTGCTGGATGCTGTGGCCTTTGGTGCGCAGGACGAGGACCTGTATGTCTCGCTGGCGAACAGGCTGGCGCGGCTGGATAAGATGATAACTCCTGAGGAGAAGGCGGTGTATGCTGAGAAGGCCAGCGGGAAGACCATCAACCAGACCATAAGAGATCTGTTGAATGCGTATAACCCCGATGTGATCGAAGGTCGGGCTTTTGAGATCACACAGCTTCATCCAGATATGCCGGAGGAGAAGGCGAGCAGGCAGGCGCAGCAGGAATTGATAGATGCTGCAAGATCTACATTCACGGGAGAGCTTAACGAGTACATCGAGAACGTGCGCAGGGTGCATGAACAGATCATTGATACGGTGAACATTGACGTAGTGACACGGACCGAATGGGACAAGGATGCTGTGGTGGGGGCGGATGAGCTTGTGCGGGACTTCAAAGAGTATCTGGAAGCACATAAGGATGAGATAACTGCCCTTCGGATATTCTACAACCAGCCGTACCAGCGCAGGGATGTTACTTTTGCCATGATAAAGGAAGTGCTGGAGAAGCTGAAACTGGAAAAGCCGCAGTTTGCGCCTTTGCGGGTATGGCAGGCTTACGAACAGCTGGAGAAGGTGAACGGGAACTCGCCCAAGAAAGAGCTTACAGCTCTAGTTTCCCTGATCCGCAGGGTGACGGAGATCGACCCGGTGCTTACTGCATACGATCTGACGGTGAACCGCAACTTCCAGGACTGGGTCTTCAAAAAGCAGGCCGGAACTGTGAAATTCAATGAGGAGCAGATGGAGTGGCTGCGCATGATAAAGGATTACGTGACAGGCAGCTTCCATCTGGAAATTGATGACCTGGATTACCAGCCCTTCGACATCTTAGGAGGCCGGGGCAGGATGTACCAGCTCTTTGGCGATGAAATGAACAGCATTATCAGCGAACTGAACGAGGCACTGGCGGCTTGATCCAGATGTTACTGTGGTTTAAACTGTGACATAAACTGTGGTGTAAACTATGGTATAAACGTGAAAGAAGCTTTGGAAAATGTTCGGTGATAAGTTCGGAGAAAGGTTCGGAGTAAAGTACGGTGAAAAGTTCATAGAAAATATCCAGATAATGCAGCAAATATTGAAAAAAAAGGTAATGAAAAAGATGATAGGTTCGGAGAAAATACTCCGACTCATGTCGCACAATAAATACATTTCGATTAACGAGCTTGCCGAAATCACAGGGATCAGCACAAGAGCTGTTGAAAAGCACATTGCGAACCTCAAAGAAAAAGGAACTCTGAAACGCATCGGTCCTGATAAAGGCGGACATTGGGAAGTAATAGATGAATCCTGAAATAAAGAACATTGAAGAAGCGTTGGAGTGGTGAAAATGGAAGAAAAAGATGGATGGATTGAAACTGAATTAAGTCAAATATCTGAAATAATAATGGGACAATCGCCACCATCTTCAACTTACAATGAAAATGGCATTGGTCTGCCATTCTTTCAAGGAAAAGCAGAATTTACTGAACTGCATCCCATTGCTTCAAAATGGTGTTCTGAACCAAATAAGATTGCTGAGCCAAACGACATTCTAATTTCAGTGAGAGCTCCAGTTGGAGCAACAAATATTGCTAATCAAAGATGTTGCATTGGCAGAGGATTAGCAGCTATTCGATACCCTGATTGCAACAAGTATGTATTCTATTTTTTGAGATTAATTGAAAAGGAATTGGATAAAAAAGGGACAGGAACTACATTTAAGGCTATTTCTGGTACAATCTTAAAAAGTGAAATAATTCCTCTCCCACCCCTCCCCGAACAGCGCGCCATTGTCTCCAAAATCGAGCAGCTCTTCAGCGACCTCGATAACGGCATCGCCAATCTCAGGCTGGCACAGGAGCAGCTGAAAGTTTACAGGCAGGCGGTGCTGAAGAAAGCGTTCGAGGGCGAACTTACCAGAAAATGGCGGGAGCAGCAGACCGATCTGCCGGATGCGCAGGATTTGCTGGAACAGGTCCGCAAAGAGAGGGAAAAAGCTGCAAAGGTTTCCGGCAAGAAAGTAAAGCCTGTAAAACCTCTCACCGAAGATGAAATTGCGGAATTGCCGGGGCTGCCGGAGGGGTGGGGATGGGTGAAAATTGCAGATGTCTCAAAAGTTGGTACAGGCGTTACGCCCCTGAAAAAAAGAATCGATTTTTACAAGGATGGTACAATCCCATGGGTTACAAGTGGTGCACTCAATGAAGCGTATGTAAAATCAGCATCAAATTATGTTACGGACATAGCCCTGAAGGAAACAAACCTCAAAATATATCCAAAATACACTCTACTTGTTGCACTTTATGGTGAAGGCAAAACCAGAGGCAAATGCTCTGAACTGTTAATTGAAGCAACAACAAATCAAGCAATTGCTGCAATTGTACAGGAAGGAACTGAAGAAGAAATAAGGTCGTATCTTAAATTGTTCTTGATGAAAAACTATGATGAGATTCGAATGAAATCATCTGGAGGAGTGCAGCCAAATCTAAATTTAGGAATTATTGAGAATACAAGTTTTCCTCTCTGCTCCCTCCCCGAACAACACGCCATCGTTGAGGAGATAGAAACGCGCCTTTCGGTATGCGATAAGATGGCGCAGGATATTGATGAGGCTCTGGAGAAGGCGGAGGCGCTGCGGCAGAGCATTTTGAAAAAGGCATTTGAGGGGAAGCTGCTCAGCGAAAGGGAGCTCGCAGAGGTGCGCAGCGCGGAGGACTGGGAGCCTGCGGAAGTGCTGCTGGAAAGGATCAGGGCGCAGAGACCGGAAAACGGGAAGAAATGAGGAAACATGATATCCGAGCAACTGAAGAGCATCATCCGGGATGGTGAAGGACTGACCCCGCAAGTACCCCGCAAGTACCCCGCAAGTACCCCGCAAGCTACCCCACAAGTTGATTACTGCTTTTGATTGTCATATTCAACTAAAATATCAAAAATACTATTAGAGATAAAGACCATGTCTGAGAACACATCATCCATCGTTTCCAAAGTCTGGAGCTTCTGCAACGTCCTGCGGGACGGCGGCGTGAGCTATGGCGATTATCTGGAACAGCTGACCTTTCTCATATTCCTCAAGATGGCCGAGGAATACAGAAGACCGCCATACGGCCGGGACATAGGCATCCCGGAGAAGTACACATGGGATGTGTTGAAACAAAAGCGCGGTGCAGAACTGGATACCCATTACAGGGAACTGCTGGAGGAACTGGGCAAAAAACCCGGAATGCTCGGACAGATATTCCTCAAGGCGCAGAACAAGATCAGCGACCCTGCCATGCTCTACAAGGTCATCGACATGATCGACAAGGAAAGCTGGGTCATGATGGGAGTGGATACCAAAGGCGAGATCTACGAAGGACTCCTGCAGAAGAACGCAGAGGACACAAAAAGCGGTGCTGGTCAGTACTTCACACCCCACCCGCTCATCAAAGCCATGGTCCAGTGCCTGCGCCCGGAGCCCAAGAAGACCATAGGCGATCCCTGTTGTGGCACAGGCGGCTTTTTCCTTGCAGCCTATGACTTCCTCACGCACAACTATAACCTTGACCGCGACCAGAGCCGCTTCCTGAAAACAAAGACCTTCGGAGGCAATGAGATAGTGGCCGGTACCCGCAGGCTGGCACTCATGAACCTCTTTTTGCACAACATCGGGGAAATAGACGGAGAGCCCATGATCTCCAATTCTGATGCCCTGATAGCTGATCCCAATATCAGGTATGACTACGTGCTCACCAATCCGCCCTTTGGGAAGAAGAGCAGCATGACCTTCACCAATGACGAAGGCGAGCAGGAGAAAGAAGACCTAACATACAACCGTCAGGACTTCTGGGTGACTACCAGCAACAAACAGCTCAATTTCGTGCAGCACATTCATACTATTCTTAAACCCGGAGGACAGGCAGCAGTAGTTCTGCCTGACAACGTGCTCTTTGAAGGCGGAGCCGGTGAAACTGTACGCAGAAAACTCCTGGAAAACACTGACCTGCACACCATCCTGCGCCTGCCCACCGGCATATTCTACGCCCACGGAGTAAAGGCCAATGTGCTGTTCTTCGAGGCAAAAACCGCATCCAAAGAACCCTGGACCAAAGAGGTGTGGATATACGACTACCGCACCAATGTACATCACACCCTGAAAAAGAACCCTCTCAGGTACACAGACCTGGAAGACTTCATCCGGTGGCTATAACCCTGAGAACCGTTCCAGGCGCAATGAAACATGGAGCGAGAAAGATCCAGAAGGCCGTTTCCGCAGATTCACCTGCGAGGAAATAGCAGCAAGGGACAAGACCAATCTGGATATCTTCTGGCTCAAGGACAAAAGCCTGGCAGATCTGGAAAACCTGCCAGATCCTGACATACTTGCCAATGAGATAATAGAGAATATAGAAGCAGGGCTGGAAAGCTTCAAAGAGATCGTGGAAACCCTCAACGGTAATGGGAAATAACTAAATTCCCTGCACAGGCCAGTAAGTATCTTAAGGTCGGTTCACCACTCCTTTAAACCGGAAGCGTAAAAGTAAATGTACTACCTTTACCTGGTTCACTTTCCACCCAAATCTTCCCACCGTGCATTTTTATGAACTGGTGGATAAGGGCAAGCCCAAGCCCTGTCCCGCCATACCTGCGCGTGGTAGAACTGTCCACCTGGTAAAAGGGATTAAATATCTTTTCAATTTTCTCTTCAGGTATACCGATACCATTGTCTGTGATCGATATCTGCACATGGTTTTCATTAAGGCTGCCAGCAACGAGCACTGTTCCCCCATGAGGTGTGAACTTTATGGAATTGTCCACAAGATTGTAAACTATCTCCTTGAACTTGATCACGTCAGCATTTATCTCTTTTATATTTGTATCAAGATCGACTATCAGTTCAATAGCCTTCCTCTTTGCCAGTGCCTGCATCATTGCACAGGTATCCTGGATAGCATCGCACAAATCGAATTTAGTATAGTTCAGATCCATCTGGCCATATTCTATAGTGGAGATATCCAGTATCCTGTTGATGATATTAAGGAGCAGGTAGCCGCTTTCATGTATGATCCCTATGTACTTTTTCTGTTGCTCGCTGATATCTCCCAGCTCACCGGCAAGCATCAGTTCTGAAAAACCGATTATAGAATTTAAAGGGGTTTTCAGTTCATGACTGGTATTGGCCAGGAATTCAGTCTTGCTGCGATTAGCCTCATCAGAGACCATCTTTGCGCTGATGAGGGCTCTTTCCACCTGTTTACGCTCGGTGATATCGCGGAAAAAGACCAGTGCTCCGTCAAGACCATCATAGGTTATCGGCACTGCAGATACCTCGACATTGAAAGGCGTGCCGTCAAGCCTCAGATAGATCTCCTCGATGTTAGGTACCTTTTCATGCACATCATTAAGAAGATGGATACGTTCACGGGCAATATCACGAAAATCCGGATGGAAGCGCTCCATAACAGAATGACATGTTAACTGAGCTGCTGAATCAGCCCCGAAAAGACTCAATGCTGCAGGATTGATATAGGCAAAACAACCGTTAGTCTGAACGAAAATAGCTTCCGGTGCATACTCGACCAGCTGCCTGAAACGCGCCTCACTTTCCATAAGAGCCTGCTGAGCTGCCCTTTCCTTAGTCTGGTCTCGGAACACCAGAACAACTCCGATCATCTCACCCTTCTCATTCATAATAGGTGAGCCACTGTCAGCAATAGGTATCTCCCTATGGTCTTTCGAGATCAACAGCGTATGATTTGCCAGGCCTACTACCCGGCCTTCCCTCAATACTCTGCGTACTGGGATCTCAACCTGCTGTCCCGTATCTTCATTAACGATGTTGAAAATATCCTCAAGACGTTTTCCCCTGGCTTCGCCTTCTGTCCAGCCGGTGAGTTTCTCAGCAACAGGGTTCATTTGCCGTAAGCATCCGTTAGTGTCAGCAGTGATCACCCCATCACCGATACTGTATAAAGTGGTCCTGAAGAACTCTTCACTTTCCTTGAGAGCCTCTTCTGCCACCTTACGCTTAGTTATGTCCCTTGCGAAAGAAAGAGAGAATAGTGTACCCTCATATTCCATATAAGTAACAGTAACCTCTACAGGGAATTCAGTACCATCCTTTCTCCTGTGGATGGTCTCAATTGTTCCCGATTTTAACTGTCTTATATTTCTCCTGTGTTCAAGCCATGTTTCAAGAGTAAATGTAGGATCGACGTCCAATACTTGCATTTTACATAGTTCCCCGCGCGAATATCCCAGGGACTTGCACGCATGGTCATTAACACTGACTATTCTGCCATCAGGCTCTTCAATGCAGAATATCCCGATAGCTGAATGATCGATACAGAACTGGTTTAGGCGAAGCTCCTGCTCTATCCTGTTACGCTCTGTGATATCATTTATGATAGAGTAAAGGAGCTGTTTTTTGTCCATGAAAATTGGACCGCTGAAAACCTCCACATCTCTTTCAGAACCATCTGCAATTCTATGTTTAAAAAAGAAATGAATACGTTGGGCTTTAGTTGCGCGCTCCATTTCCTCCTTTACCTCAGAAGGAGACAAAGTATTGATATCTTTAATGGTCTTACTTCTGAGTTCTTCACGTGTCCAGCCATAGAAAGATACTGCTGCCGGATTTGCATCTATGATGGCACCTCTTTCAGGATCTATGATCAGCATGGCAGAGTGATTATTTTCAAAGAGACTGCGATAACGGGATTCACTCTCCATGAGGGCTTCCTGTAATTCCTTCTGTTCTGTGATATCGGCAATAAAACCCTCGATAGCTACCAACTTACCATTGTCATCATAAACTCCCTTGCCCTGCTCCCACACCCATTTTAGCTCTCCGCTGGCAGTAGTTATAGTATATTCGTCCTTAAATGTTCCTTTTGTTGCAAGTACTTCCTGCCATTTCTCCCAGAGACGTTCACGGTTTTCCGGAGTTACAAGGTCATTGAACGAAAGACTCCGGTTGTTCAGAATTGCTTCCGGTCCATAGCCTGTTAATTTATAGCAGCCTTCTGAAACAAATCGCATGGTCCATTCCCGGTCATTCTCACATCTGTATATCATGCCTGGCAGGTTAGAGAGAAGCATGCTATAGCTTATCTCATTTTCAGCCAGGGTGTTTTTCATGTGTGAAACTGATCGCTTTGAAATGCTGTGATCATGACATGCCAATTCAATGGTTGCACGCAGCTGCTCATCTGAGAACGGTGTTATGAGACAGCTAAAGATGCGCACATTATCTAACGCCTGTAATAAGGAATGGTCCAAAGAAGGAGCTATCAAAATGACAGGAATAAGATCACTTATTTCAGGAAGGTACTGATTTTTCCTTAATTCTTCGACCGGCGTATCGGACACATCCAGAAAAAGAACATCATATTAATCTCTTTTGATCCCAGAGACCATATTTTCATCAACAAGAAAGCTTGTTGAAATAGAATAACCAGTATCCTCAAGACTTTTAAATAAGTATGAAATTTTGCCTGCAAAACTCTGCAGCAATGCGATCTTTTTCACCAGATCCCTTCGCCAATCTTTCTGAGCAATATTTAATGTTAATGTATATAATAATTTAGGTTGTACCCCTGCATATTCATTATGAAAATATTGAATAGTAAAGCCACTAACCTGATATGTGTCATGTAAACACCAATAAATGTTATAAAAATGTCAGCAAATATTACTTAAAAGAATATATAGATTTGCGCTAACATGTAAAAAAGATCATGTTTGCATAAACCATTTTTTCTTCTTATCCCCTGATCTGCAACTATCGGGCACCATTACCTAAGACCGGAAGTACAAGAGACGATAACGTAATGCAAATTACCTATGATCTTTTATGAAAAAGAAAAGTGGCGAATGCACCACATAAGAACTTCAGTTCATATCCATGTGATGACCGGGTCGTTCCTTGGTGGTGCTGCCGGAGCGGTACCTCCATATCCAAAGATGATCGGGGCTACCACTTTATAATCTTCAGGGATCTTGAGCCTTTGCAGCATTTCAGGATTGTCCTGGACAAGGCATGCAGTACCTATCCAGCAGCTCCCAAGACCCATGGCATGAGCTGCAAGCATCATGTTCTGTGCACACATGGCACAGTCGAAATCCGCTGTAGGAGCATTTTTGTTTCCCAGCACTATGACCAAAACGGGAGCATTGTAGAAGATATTGAACTCTTCCGTCTTGAGCACCTTCTTAAACTCTACAGCCTCATCAATGTCCACTCCTTCAAGCTGTTTTAGCAGCCGGGGCTTGCAATGAGTGGACATTTGTTCCATAATGGCCTTGTCCTTTACCACCACGAACCTCCATGGCTGAATACCAAAACCCGTAGGTGCATGGATACCTGCATCGATGATACTTTCTATGACATCATCGCTTACAGGCCTGTCTGTATAGTCCCTGACACTACGTCTTGTATTGATATTTGATATCACCGGATCTTCCGCGATCATAACTTGCCCTCCTTTTGCATCTGTTCGAACTCAGAAAGTGGGATCTGCACCAGGCTATCCGGGTCCTCAACATCCTTATGCACGTACAGACCACACCAGCAACGCTTCATTGCATCGAAATGAGCCCTGTGAAATGGGATACACGGGCATACGATCTTCATATCCCTCTCTCTCTCTCCTGTAAGACCCTGGCAGGGACAGAAGGGATGACCATGCTCTTTTTCCAGTATGACTTCCTGCTCCATCAGGAAATCTACTATTTCTTCATCAGAACTAAACTTGTATCCCAGAGGATCTACCACCCTCTGGAACATTTCCATAAGCCTTTGCTTTCTTTTATCCGCATCCATGCCAAACCCTCGTCATGACTCCAGTAGTTTCGTATATTTCTGAGGATTGTATCCCACTACAACATCATCACCGATTATGACAAAAGGAAAAGCTATACTATCCCCGTGTTCAAGGCACACTTCCCTTATCTTTTGCTGTTCTTCCTCACTGGCCTTATCATAATCTATGAATTCAAAAGGAATGTTCCTCTCTGCAAAGAAACTCTTGCTTTTCTTGCACCAGGGACAGGTACTCAGAGCATATATCATGATCTTCTTCACTGGTTCTCACCTTCCATTTTCAAATATATTTTCCCATCAGATACTTTCAATTCGTAGACAGCAACCTTGAGCTCCCTTGCATCAAGGAACTCACCGCTACGGATATCAAATCTCCAGTCATGACATGGACATTTGATAACATAGTCTTCAAGTTCACCTTTGGATAAAGGACATTCCATATGCAGACATTTATTCGAGATCGCGAATAGTTCATCACCTTTTTTGATCAGTGCTATCCTCTGGCCATCTACAACCAGAGCTTTCTTTTCACCATCTGCCAGTTCTGCAGTTTCAAGTGCATAGACCCAGTTTTCCTCAGACATGCAAACCTCTGTTATTAAATCATTGTTGAAATATTTCCTTAATATATTACCTATATAGGATACGTTTCCTTATTTCAGACCAACAGCACATGTTTGCCTGAAATCTTCACTACCAGATATTTTCCTCATCCTGATCATCAACCATAGTGAATGTCCTGCGGGCAGACTACCTTCTGCTCTTTAAATGTAAACGAAAACTTTACCTTCCTCTGTCTTATTCTCATACACCTTCAGAACAATATCCTTGGAACCAAGATACTCTCCCGTCTTAATGTCATACTTCCACCCGTGACATGAACACTTCAGAGTGTGATCTTCAAGAATGCCAGCTGAAAGAGGACAACCCATGTGTTTACATTTGTTAGACAAAGCATATATCTGACCTTCTTTTCGGATCAAAAGTACAGGCTTATCTTTGAGTTCCACAAGCTTCAAGGAATTCTCTTTAAGCTCCTCTGTATTAAGAGCAAAAACCCATGATGGCTCGAGCATTTTGTTTACCCCTATATAAACAGGGTTACAAAATTATAAATAATTGTCGTGGATTGAAGGAAAATTGATCATGATCAGACAACATAAAATATGCTCTGGAAATACCTGCATTCCTTTATGATCAGAAAACTACTTACCAAAGCTCCCATCAGGCCTACAGCAGAGATTCAGGCAGACAAGAAGGTTCATCATGGTGTTTTTTCCGCTGCCACTGGGATCCAGTATGACCACGAACTCACCTTTAGTTATGTGCAGGTCAATACCCTTCAAAGCAGTAAATTTCACGTCTCCCATCTGGGTAGCAAACCTCCGTGTGGTATTGTATAATAAAAAATACTTAAAGCTTAAAGAGAAAATATAAATTATATTTTTAAATTGAACTTTTATTCAGAAATTTAATAAGAAAAAACCATTAAATGGCAGTTTAATGCTTTTTAGAGTTGGAATAAAGGATTATTTTAGAAAAAACAAAAAAATAAAAAACAAGAAAATGTATCAAGATGGTTGATCCTGTTCAACAAGAATAATAACATTTCCTCTTCCTCTTTTGAACTTCTGGATCATGCCCCGCTTTTCAAGATCAAATAGCATGAGGCTCACTTTACCTTCTGAGTATTTGAGCTTGCCCCGCAGGTCTTTTTGGGTCATACGCCCCCCCTGCGAACGAATGACATCTATTATTTCCTGCAGGTCAGGGGGTATCGGCCTCTTAAGAATGTCATCCAAATTGGTTGATCCCATATATTCAGGCTCAACAACGATCAATTGTTCAGAATCAGATGCCTCATATAGCTCCTCGGATCCTATATTGTCAGACGCCTCAGCCACTAATTCAATCGTCTCAGCAGATGCTGAGAAATCTGCCTTCCCGGGTGTAAGAACTACTTTTTCCTCAACCTTTTCTTGCTTTGCTGCATGATGCTTTTCAATATGAGGAGGATTTTTCTGATTTGCCGGATGTCTTAACCAGATGAACAAAATTAAGGCTATTAAAATAATTATAAGAAAAGTATCAACCGGAATAAAGGTATTACCTGCAGTCACATTTTGGGTGGCCTTTGACTCATTTGAAGAAGATAAAGCGGAAACATTGTCAGAAGAAGAAACATTGTTAAATGAAGAAACATTGTTAAAAGATAAATTTTGAGAATAAACCGGAAAAAGTAACAGATCGAGCACATAGCTGCCCTCGTCTGTGATATTCACGAGGTCCTCGCCGTAATAAAGAAGGTTACTGTCCTCATAATAATTTGCTATTATCTTGTAACTTCCCACAGGCAGCTCAAAGGAATAAGTACCATATTTACATACCATTGACTGCACCGGAGTAGAGTTCACACTTACAATTACATTTTCCATAGGTTGGAATGTATTCCACTCATACACTACACCATGAATGGTAGCGCTTGCACTGGCAGTCATTAAAAGTGGAATGACTAACAAAATGGCGAATAATATCCTGCGGAAAAATACCTTCATTTGATACCAGTATAGGCAGAAGGGTTATTAATAGTTCTTCTTACTGCAGGTACTTCCCACCTCATGGCATCATAACTACCATCAGGACATGTTATACTATAAGTACCATTACCGAAGAAATCCAGTGTGCCATTTCCTTTTGCAAAGATTGATATCTCATTTGCTTCCACTATAAATGCCGATCTTTGTGCTGAAATGTCCACAGTAGCATCAAATATATGATAATAAGATACACGATCTTTAGGGTTTTCCGACTTGTCAAATTCGTATTTCCCTGCTATGCTTACAGGAGATCCCGGGCTCTTGGGAATGCCTATAATATAAAAGATCCCATTCCTTATAGAAAGATTGGCACTTATATCACCTGCAAGCAACACCCTGCCAGTGCCTTTACCGGAAAGAGTGCAGGCTTCGCCTAATCTGACATGTCCCGGAAGCATCATTTTCATTTCATTGAAGATATCTGACAGGACCGAATTAGATCTTTTCAAACTTTCTCTGGAAAGGTGCAGATATAGCTCCTTTTCAATTGCCTGACATTCCGGATCAGTGCAGCCTTCATGCCCCTGATATGCAAGTTCCTGATATGTATTTGCACTGGCGATCAATGTATCATACTCTTCCAGGAGAGCCGTAAGCCTTTGAACATCTTTACCTTCTTTCTCATAACTCAGTATCCTGGAATCTAACTCCTGTGATATCATAACAGCTTCTGAAAGTATCTTGTTGATCTCTTCTCTTTCATCCACAGGAACGGGATGATCAGGCTGTTCTGGCCTGATATTATCAGGTAAGGAAAGGAGATTGAAATATGGAGGAACAAGACCATTACTCATCTTCTGGCCTGTTTCGCTTTTATCAGTGGAAAGTTTCTCTGTACATCCGCCTGCTATCGAAATAAATATTATTGCAAATATGATAATTATAGCCTTGAGATTCATATGGTTCATGTACCTACTTTTATATCAGGGTCATTTTCTGCCCCAGCCAAGAAGTTTCTGACGGACCGGGATGTCAGGTCTATAATGGTATTGAACTACCATATAAATATGCTTGAGAAGCTATTTTATTTAATATTATGTATATAAAAAATACAGAGCATCATTTACAGTTATTTTAAATAATGAAGCTTTATAGATAGCTTTAAAAGAAATATATGTCACTTATAGGAATTAATAAAGAATTAAAGCGCATAATTTGCTTATTAAAACTTTTAAATCCTTTGAAATTCATCATAAGTAATGAATCCCACTATATTTACTTTATTTTTCAGAAAAAGCAAATTATAGTGAAGAAAGCAGAAAAAAGGAGAAAATGTCAGGTGATGCATTATCTTTGACAAGATAAAAGTTCTTTTCAAATTTTTATGCAACTGATTGAAAAAGTTCTGCCATGAGTCTAAAAAGGATCGGATATATAGCCTCTGTTTTTTAATATAATGGATGGAAAGATAACATTACTGAGTAGCTTAAGACCATGAAAATCACTGTGTTGTTTGAGAAATATTGAAAATAAAGTTTTAAAATTCCGTATGAATTCATTAATATACAAAGAATAATCTTATCATCACTTAGCTGTTAATATAGCTCAAGGAATTGCAGTGCATGCTGCTGGACAGGAGATATAATGATTATCAAGAACGAAAATGATGTTCTAAGAGCCATTGAAGAACAAAATGTAAAGTTCATAAGGTTACAGTTCACAGACATACAGGGCGTGGTCAAGGATGTGGAAATACCTGTGACCCAGATCAAGAAAGCTCTGACCACAGGCATTGGTTTTGACGGCTCTTCTATAGAGGGATTTGTCAGGATATACGAGTCAGACATGCTGCTTAAACCTGATGTAACTACATTTGCAATACTTCCCTGGAACAACGGTAAGGGACAGGTGGCACGTATTATCTGCGATGTGTACCAGCCAAATGGAGAGCCTTTCAAAGGAGATCCACGCTATGTACTGAGAAAAGTTACGGAAAAAGCTGCAGAGATGGGTTTTACATTGAATATAGGACCTGAGATGGAGTTTTTCCTTTTTGAAAAAGATAACGGTAATGCTACGACCATACCTCATGACTACGGAAGCTACTTTGAGTTTGCACCCACGGACATTGCTGAAGATATCAGACGTGAGATAGTCCTCGCACTCATGGAGCTTAATTTTGATATTGAAGCTTCGCATCACGAAGTGGCCTGCGGACAGCATGAGATAGACTTCAAGTATGGAGATGCACTAACCATGGCCGATAATGTGGTCACTTTCAAATACGTTGCCAGGACGATAGCTAAGATAAATGGATTACATGCCACTTTTATGCCAAAACCAATAGCTACTGTCAATGGTTCGGGTATGCATGTCAACCTCTCCCTGTCAAAAGATGGTAAGAACGCTTTCTACGATCCGGATGCTGAAATGGAGATCAGCGATACAGCAAGGTATTTCATCGCCGGTGTACTCAACCATATCAAAGCTATCACGTGCATAGCCAACCCCATTGTGAACTCATACAAGAGGATCATCCCCGGATATGAGGCACCTGTATACATTGCATGGTCTGGTGCTAACCGCAGTTCTCTTCTGCGCATACCTGTTGCAAGGGGCAGCAGTACTCGTGTGGAACTTCGAAGTCCGGACCCGTCCTGCAACCCATATCTTACTTTCGCTGCTATACTGGGAGCAGGTCTTGAAGGCATACAGAACAAGACCGCTCCAAAGCATTTTGCAGATTACAATATTTTTGACCTTTGTGTTAAAGAACGTGCAGAAAAGGGTATCGAAAGTCTGCCAGGCACGCTCAATGACAGTGCAAACCACTTTGAGAAGGATGAGTTGCTCAAGAAAGTATTAGGCACACATGTACATGACAATATACTCAGACTTGCAAGAGCAGAATGGGATGAATATAAAAAGCAGGTCCATGGATGGGAGATCGAACGATATCTTAACGTCACTTAATGCCCGAAATAAAGATACGACGTGCCCGGCAGGAGGATCACGGTCCTCTCTGCCGGTTCATAGAAATTGTGGACAATGAGTTTTACCCGCCCCTCAGCATGAGAGGCAATGGTATAGAGCAAAGGGTATGGAAATGTCTTGCTGGTAAGTATTCCTATTACCTGATAGCAGAGGATCATAGTGGTCCATACGAAACATCCGGAAATGTCATTGGTGTTATTGGCTGCAACAAGTTCTGGAGAAAAGAGAATGACGCATACATTAACCTCATGTGTGTGCATCCCCTTCAAAGAAAAAAAGGTATAAGCAAAGCATTGTGTCAGGAACTTGAAAGAGAGCTCATGAATGACGGCATAAAAAAACTATACGTTTGCACCTGGTCCACCAATGATGCTGCCATGAGATTTTACGGATCTAATGGTTTCATCCCATACTGTATAGTGAAGAACGACAGAGGCAACAAAGTGGATACCATCCACTACAGAAAAACATTCCAGTCATGACATCTGAATGGGACATATTTTCCCAATGCCTCTATATGGTAGAAGATCAACTTCCTTAAAAGAGATCTCTGATAGCAATACCTTTATCCGGCAAACTGCCTTATCCCAATTGCTGCATTAAAAAATGGATATACGGTGTCTATCAGCATGGTTAGGAACGACGAGGAAGAGGATAGACACCGCAGCCATAAAAGGGATGTGTTATGTTTTCTCCTGTTTTCTTGCAACTTTCTTACCTGAGAGCTTCTCTACAGCCTGTATGTCCACATCAGGCCCCGTTGAAAGCAAACCGTTTTCGATGGCGTTTTGCACAACAGTCTGTCCGGCAGTACTGCGTATGATCAGTGTGGTATAGCCTGTTGGACTACCCACTGAACCCGCAGAGAGATCAGAACCAATAGCAGTAAAGTCAGTACACACCCTGCAACCTGGTCTTACACAGTCATCAACATCTTTCAACGGTATCACTGTGAGACTACCATCTTTCATGGTGATCTCCAGCTTCCCTTTCACATCAAAGCGGATTATGTCCAGAGGTTCGATGCTGCGCTCCCGGATCAGTTTTTCCTCTACCAGTTTCTCGTAGTCGAAGGTCTCTGTACAGAAAAGACCTACGACCAGACGAATGGAACGCCCGAATGGTCTAAGGAGGTCGTGGTTGCTATCAAGCATTTTTCTGACAGCCTGCACCACACAGGGCACGCCCACAACTGCAACTTTTCTGTACTTACGGGTGATGACAGCCTCTTTCAGAGAAGAGACCAGTGGCACCCACCAGTTGTAACGGCTTCCGGCCTGATTGATAAGCACATCTTCCGATGTGATGACAGTGGACGATGGTTTAAGGGTCCATGGATCCTCTTCCACTGTGACCACTGCGTCGATCATACCCTGTTCAAGAGCATTCACCAGAATAGCTGTGACAGCCCCTCCACTCTGTTTTCCGGGGATAGGGATATCTGCCTTTGCAGAAAAGATGTCCAGATACTCGCCCAATACTTCGGTTGGTGCCGGGTCCAGCCTGGGACAGGTAGCATAACATGCACCACATGGGACTCCGTCACTGACTTCCTTACAATACCCATTATTGAAGGGACTTATGGATTCTTCCCCAGTCTTGAAAAATATGGCATCTGCCGGACACACAGCCACACATGCACCACATGCCGCACATATGCCTGTGTCCCAGACCTCAGCCTTAAGATCGAGATAATTTTTACCCATTTCAATCACTCCCATGTGTATTTGCCAGCAAACGGCCTGCTGCTCGAAGGCACTATACGCGTATAGTTAGTATCCATCAGAGGAGCCGGATCTATATCGAACCTTGAACAGAAGTCCTCTATTACCGGCGACAAACGTTTGAGGTCGCTTTCAGTGAACTCTGTTTTTATAGCACCCACTCCCAGAAGCCTGTCTGATACTTTTCCACGGATCACGATCTCTCCCCCGTGTATACCGCTGCCGATACCTCTGTCCTCCATAAGTGGCTGTGAACCCATGCCAAGGACCAATATAAGACCTCCTGCCATGTATTCACCGAGGAATGCATGAGAAGTGCCACCTATTACAAGAGTTGGCTTCTTAGATTCGTACTCTTTCATGTGTATACCGCCACGGTACCCGATATTATTCCGGACATATACCTTTCCGCCACGCATACTGTGAGCTACAGCGTCGCCTGCACTCCCGTGGACAATGATCATACCCCCATCCATAGTGTTTCCGGGAGCATGTTCACAATCCCCGTGAACAGTGCACTCCGGGCCGTTCATGAACATACAGAGGTCTCCCCCGGGAATACCATTGATAGTGATCTTCACATCACCTCGAAGACCATTGGCTATAAAACGCTGCCCAAGTACATTGTTTATCTCGATCTCCTTAACACCGGCAGCTACAGCCTGCCGGATCTGCTTATTAAGTGGAGTGTAATGCATACCTTTTGCATCAATGACCAGCTTTTCCATCTTTATGCCCCCACCGGCTCAACGTTCAGTACTTTCAGCATGCCTTCATCCAGCATATATCCACGCAAACGCTCGCGGTTACCCCTGAGGCTTTCAATGCTGTTTAAACCCGCAGCACCCATCAGCTCACTTAGCTCAAGTGTCCAGGCATGAATAAGGTTCGCAACGTTCCTTCCCCCTATCTCGGGATCGATACGGTCTACCAGGTCCTGCCTTTGGGTGGCTATGCCCCAGGGACAGAGACCACGGTAGCAGTTGCCACACACCCTGCATCCAAGAGCTATCAAAGAAGCTGTTCCGATATATACTGCATCCGCCCCCAGAGCAATGGATTTTGCAAGGTCTGCACTGTTGCGTATGCCTCCGCTGGCAATGATGGAAACCTCATTCCTCACACCCTGATCGTTCAGCTTGTGATCTACAGCAGCTATAGCTGCCTCTATGGGTATGCCTACATTGTCCCTGAACACCTTGGGAGCTGCACCGGTACCGCCACGGAAACCATCAATTACAACGGCATCTGCTGACGAACGTGCTATACCTGCAGCTATGGCTGCTACATTGTGCACAGCTGCGATCTTCACGAACACCGGCTTCTTCCACTCGGTAGCTTCCTTAAGGCTCCTGACAAGTTGCGCCAGATCCTCTATACTATAAATATCATGATGAGGCGCCGGACTTATAGCGTCTGACCCCAGGGGGATCATACGGGTGCAGGACACATCAACGCATACTTTTTCACCTGGCAGGTGACCGCCTATACCCGGCTTTGCACCCTGTCCGATCTTGATCTCAATGGCTGCGCCACGTTCAAGATAATCGATATCAACACCAAAACGCCCTGAGGCCACCTGCACAATAGTATGGTCCTGATAAGGATGCAGGGCCTTATGCATTCCACCTTCACCTGTGCCCATGAAAGTGCCCATTTCGGTCACTGCCTTGGCAAGGCTTAGCTGGGTATTGAGACTGATAGCTCCGTAACTCATATGGCCTATCATGATAGGTGTTTCAAGCTTCAGGTTAGGGGCAAGCTCCGTGACAAGTTCCACATCACCTTCATCGTTCTTTCTGAACTCAAGCCTTGAAGGCTTCTTACCCAGGTATGTGCGCAGTTCCATGGGCTCTCTCAGAGGATCTATACTGGGATTTGTCACCTGGCAGGCATCCAATACCAGCCTGTCGAAGATTATAGGATAGTCAAGTGCATTACCCATACCTGCAAGGATTATCTTGCCGGTGCGGGCCTGATTGATGATATCCTCCCTGGCCTGCGCTGTCCACAGGGGATGGCTGCGGTAATCCACAGGTTTCTCCTGAAGGTTGATGGCATCTCTGGGACACATGGAAATACAACGGTGGCATGCAGTGCATTTGCGAGAGTCGATAAGGATCTTGTCCCCCTCCACTCTGTAGACACCATAGGAACAATTGTCCACACAGCGCATACACTGCATACATTGGTCACGGTCGATGCTGACCTTATACCGCAGAGGTACACTGCCCAGGGTCATACAATAACCCTCCCTATGACCGGTTCGCCTGCTCTGGGCATGCGGACGTTCTGCACATCCGGGTCCATCACTCTGATAGCTGCCTCCTCGCTGGAGATATAGAGCTTGTTTCCGTTCTCAGCCACAACCAAAGGACGTAGCTTGATACGGTCAGTGAACCCTACTATACCCTGGCTGGTAGCCACAACTATGGCAAAAGGTCCATTCATCTGGGCAGCCCCGTATGTGAGACGCATGGCGTGATCTATCTTCCGCTGTCTTTCGGGCATTGCATCGATCTCATCCCAGAAAGGAGGAGCCAAAGCCTTTACAACCAGGTCCTCAGATAATCCATGGCGCCTGCCCAGGATATCAAAGAGATAAGCTACAACCTCAGTATCCGTGAACATAGTACACTTGTAGCCATTGCTTTCCACATACTGCCTGTTAGTACCATATGAAGTGATCTCTCCATTGTGGACCACTGACCAGTCAAGCAGATTGAATGGATGGGCGCCTCCCCACCAACCCGGGGTGTTCGTTGGATAACGGTTATGAGCAAGCCATATGTAACCCTTGTAATCCTGTATGCGGTAAAAATCCGCAACATCCTCCGGCCAGCCGGCCGCTTTGAACACTCCCATATTGATGCCTGAAGAGAACACCAGAGCACCATCTATACGGGAGTTGATGTCCATCACAAGGGTCTTTACAAGATCGTCTTCAGGTGTGGAACTGCCTACCACAAGATCCTTATGGGGCTTGTAGAAATACCGCCATGGAATATGTTTCTTTCTAAGGCCGGGTTGCTCATAGGTAGGGATCTCTTCCTGCTGGACTATGCGTCCCCACTTTTCAAGCAAGTCGTCTACCTTCTTTTTCGGTTCCACCAGGTTGTCATAGAAGACATGAAGAGCATAATGATCAGGATAATCCGGGTATATGCCATAAGCTACATAACCCGCGCCTTCTCCACTTCCTCGTTCGTTCATCAGGCTGAGGGCCTCTTTTATACCTGAGCCGTCCATGCCAGACCGGCCCCGGTCTATAACGCCTATAATTCCGCACATATTTACCACTAAGAACTGTTTTTGGAGATACATCAATATCTGCCTTTTGAGGAATAACCATGCAAATATCCATAAAAGGCCTGTTCGTCGTTCATTGGAGATGATCTGCAATAAAGGGAGCCAAACTAAAAGCTATTGGCATCTAACGTCCATAAGGACAATGAAATAAAGTTATATGTAAGGGATGTTTCCCTTACAATATGCTCAGGTAGTTGTCCAGTTCCCACTGATGAACCTGTGCCTTGTATGAATCCCATTCAGCGGTCTTTGCCTTAAGGAAGCTGTTGAAGACATGTTCACCAAGAGCCTCCTTTGTGAACTCGCTGGCACTCATGAGATCAAGGGACTCCTTCAGGCTGCCGGGGAGAGACTGGATACCTCTCTTAGCGCGCTCTTCTTCACTGAGCTTGAAGATGTTGACATTCGTGGCTTCCGGTGGCTCGATCTTGTTCTTTATACCGTCAAGACCAGCACGCAGCATCAGGGCGAATGCAAGGTATGGGTTACATGCAGGATCGGGGCACCTTAGCTCGACCCTTGTACCAATGCCTCTTGTTGCAGGGATCCTGATAAGAGAGCTCCTGTTGGAAGCAGACCATGTGACATAGATAGGTGCTTCATACCCTGGCACAAGCCTCTTGTAGGAGTTCACAGTTGAATTTGTAACTGCAGCGAACTCTCTTATGTGCTTCAGTATGCCTCCAATGTAATACATGGAGGTCTGTGACAGACCATTTGGTGCATCCGGGTCATGGAAGGCGTTCTTGCCGTTCATCATCAAGGACTGATTAGTATGCATGCCTGAACCGTTCACACCGAACAGAGGCTTTGGCATGAAGGAGATATAGTACCCCTTATGGTAAGCAATGGACTTAGCCACATACTTGAAGGTAATGACCTTATCTGCAGTGGAAAGCATATCACCGAACCTGAAGTTGATCTCGTGCTGTGAAGGAGCTACCTCATGATGAGAAGCTTCCAGCTTGAAGCCCATTACTTCAAGAGCGAAGTCTATGTCTCTCCTTACATCCTGTGCCTTGTCCAGAGGAGCAAAGTCGAAATACCCTCCCTGGTCGGTCAGATGTGTTGTAGGGTTCCCTTCTGCATCCAGTTTGAACAGGAAGAACTCAAGTTCTGGCCCTACATTCATTGTATAACCCATTTCTGCAGCTTCAGTCATCGCTTGCTTAAGGACATACCTTGGATCGCCTTCGAATGGAGTACCGTCTGGCTTCTTCACATCACCGATGATACGGGCCACTGCACCTTCCTTTGGCCTCCATGGGAGGATCCTGAAGGTGGAAGGGTCGGGCATAAGCATCATATCGGATTCTTCGATCCTTGTGAAACCCTCTATCGAAGAACCATCGAACATAACACCGTCCTTGAAAGCTCCCTCAAGGTCCTCTGCCGGAATTGCCCAGCTTTTGACGATACCCAGAGTATCAGTGAACTGTGTCCTTATGAACTTTACATCATTTTCTGCAACTTGCTGCAGCACTTCCTCGTTGGTCATTGCTTTTTGTGCCATTCCTATTACCTCTTAGGCATTAAGTAACCCATTACCTACTTAATAGTATATAAATTTTTCGTAATGGTTGGACTTGACCATAAAGTATACTTGACTACAAACTCGGCTATTTGACCATAAAGTAACCCTTTTGACTATCAAGTAAAGTTATTAATAACAAGCAAGAAAAGCTCTTTGTAATAACATGGAGCAATATGCGATTTTTTCTAAGGCGGCAAACGGTAACCGCATCAAAAAGTAGTTGTAGAATTTGAGGTTTAGTCCATAAACTTTTCTTGACTACAAACGATGCAATGTAGTCATAAAATCAAGTAATAATATCACATGTTACTATCGATTCCTAAAAGTGAACCAAATTTCAGCATTTGGGACTGGAATTATGATTCTGAACTTCTAATTTCCCGAATCTCTGGATACCTACCTTCCCCAGCAGATATAATATTGTCTGCTTTATACCAGCTGTCCTGAGAACCTATCAGAGTAAGATGGCAATGTTGCGAGTAATAATCTTGTCTACGTGAGTTGTACCATGTATTAGTCCCACTCACACTTACATCAAAATTAACTTTAGCATCTTCTTCACTAATGTCATATTCCACATAAATGTCAGAAAATGATTTTGAGGATTTATCTGAGTTAATTGGTAGAATTAAAGCATTCTCTATGGGCTCAAGAGTATCGATAATATAGTCTGTTTCATAATAAGTATCAAGCACAATATTCCGTTCTTCACTGACCATTATTGGCTTTACGTTTTCAACAGCTATCATGGTACCATTGGGTGTTTCTAAAAAGTAACAATCCCATTTTCCAGTATAAGCATTGCCTTGTTTCACATCAGCAATAAAAGATTCACTTACTGACAAATTATCTTTTCCTGAAACTACTGGAATGTATATAACCACATTATCTATTGCAGTTCTAATGCCAGGAGTAGATGATACATGAAGTTCAAGACTGTACATGTAGTTACTTTTAACGTCATCTCCATAATACTCCCAATCCATACTATCCTGCACAGTTTCTGCAATACCCAAGAAGATCAAACTGCCAAATATTAAAATATACTGCAAGAGAAACACTAAAATTATGATTATGAAAATGCCGAAAACAACCTTATGAATTTTATTCATGAAACACCACACAATGCATATAATTTTATGAATATATAATATTTCCTAGCTATGATAACACCATTTAATCATTTTGTCCTTAATGAGCACGACAATTATACAAAATGTCGATCAAGATGCATGGTTCAATTCATAACAAGCTGTCGATGTGCAATTTGACTATAAAGTAAGCTACTTGACTACAAAGTAGGCGATTTGCCCATAAAGTAAGGCACTTTATGGGCAAGCCCTTATGATTGTTAGAATGAAAAGGCCAACTATAGAGAGAAGAGAAAAATGTGATAAGAATAACATTAACTATTGAAAGCAAACTGAACAGATGTCCGGGAACAGTTTATAAACAATAGGAAATACATTAATGGGCAGAGCATGAAAGAAAACAATGTACAGGAACAACTAAAAGAAGCAGGGATAGATATATTGAAGTGCATGCAATGCGGGATGTGCAGCGGCAGCTGCCCTTCTGGCCGCCATACCAGCCTGAACATACGCAGACTCATTAGGCATGCTATGAGATCCCAGGATGTGCTTGAAGATAAAGAGCTCTGGATGTGCACTACATGCTATAACTGCCAGGAGCGTTGCCCGCGCCGCATTGATATAGTAGATGCTATCCTCAGCATCCGGTCCATTGCAGCCCACGAGGGCATTATACTGCCTGAACATAAGCAAGTAATAGAACTGCTCCTGGAATATGGACATGCTGTGCCTATTGATGAAACGAACATGAAGAAAAGGGAAGATCTTGGACTTGAGCGACTTCCTGAAACAGTGCATAAGGACCCTGAAGCCTTGAATGAGGTCAAAAGGCTTCTTAATGCCTGTAAACTGGCGGAGATCATAGACCAATAGTTAGGAACTGGAGACAAAAATGGCACCAATGGCACTTTTTCTGGGATGCGTCATCCCTAACAGATATCCTGGCATAGAGATGGCCACCCGGCTGTGTCTTGCAAAGCTGGACATTGACTGCACTGACCTGCCCGGAGCTTCCTGCTGCCCTGCACCCGGCGTTTTCCGTTCATTTGATAGCCCTACCTGGCTGGCAGTGGCGGGGCGTAACCTTACAATTGGAGAGGATATGCAAAGGGACCTTCTTACCATATGTAACGGTTGTTTTGGGTCCCTGGCAGATGCAAACCGGACACTGAAGGAAAATGACGAGCTGAGGGAAAAAACAAATGGATTCCTGGGAGAGATAGACCGCCAGTTCAAAGGTACGATAGATGTACGCCATATAGCAGAATTCCTCTATTCGGATGTCGGAACTGAGAGGATAAAGGAAGCCATAGAGAAACCTCTTGGACTGAAAGTAGCAGTCCACTACGGATGCCATCTCATAAAACCTTCCATTGACAGGGGACTTGGCAGTTTTGAAAGACCACGTTTCTTTGATGAACTTGTGGAAGCTACAGGTTCCATAAGCGTTGAATACTCTGACAAGATGGAATGCTGTGGAGCCGGAGGAGGCATGCGGTCAGGCCTTAAAGAAAGATCACTTGCAATGGCCGAACACAAACTATCGAAAATAAAAGAGGCAGGTGTTGATTGCATAGTCAATGCATGTCCTTTCTGCCACATGCAACTGGACGCAGGCCAGCAGGAGATAGAAGAAGCATTTGATAAAGTCTATGAAATACCTGTGCTGCATTATTCCCAGCTACTCGGACTTGCTCTGGGATTCCCCTCTGAAGTGCTGGGAATCCACCAGAATGCCGTACAAAATAGAGATTTTATGGAGAAACTAGAATTGTTGCTGGAAGACAACTAAACTTACAGCACCTGAAAAGCATACCAGTGATCATAGAACTGGAAATATTGGAGGTACTTCCTGGCCTGTGTGCTTAGTATCCACTATAATAGATATTAAAAAATAAAAGAGTAAGTAAACAGGTAAACCACGTTTTCAGGAGTTATCCGCAAGGATATTATCAAGAGACAGTTCAAAAGATGCAGTCTTGCCGTTCACATTTACATTGTAGGCACCTTTCTCCAGACCATACACATCAAGAGACACGGACTTTGTAAAAGGCACAAGTGCCTGTGTACATAAGGCATCCCTGGGGCGTATTGTGCCGATCTCCACATAGAATGTGTTACCATCTTTCATGGTAGTGACATTGTCAATGTTCGTGCAGCCGTCCGGGAGATAACCTGTAGCTTCCACACTTATCTGTACAGGGAAAGACTCCATTATAAGCACCTGCACATTCTCTACAGATGCCACGCCGGTTATGAACTCTTCTTCGTTGTTTATTCCTGGGGAAGGCGTCTGGTTCCCACTTGTGTTTTCAGACCCATTGGAAACAACAGTTGCCGGACAGGAGCAGCCTGATATTAGTATTACCAGTGCGATAGATATGAGTATTAGTAAATGATTCGATTTCATTGGAAATCTCCATTGTAGATCGGTATCCAGATAACATGTTGTAATTAAGGATATATAGCAATTACTTAAGGTGCGGAAATTTTCGAACTGAAACAGCTTTATAGAGCACAAAAAAGATTAGACTGCAGCCAGCTGACAAAGATCATTTATAAAAAGAAAAAGATAAGTATTAAGCAAACCAATTCGTACCAATAGGTTTAAGATATTTAATGTTATTAGGAGAGTGAAGTCAAAGAGAGCGTGTGGCCTAGCCAGGATATGGCGGCAGCCTCCTAAGCTGCAAGCCAGGGGTTCAAATCCCTTCACGCTCGCTATACTTTTTTCCAATATCAACAGATCAAGGAGAATCATCTAATGATCCGTAAGGCCACTGTTAAAGATGTCGAAGCAATGAAGAACATCATCAATGCATATGCGAAACAGGAGAAGATGCTTCCCCGATCATACAATGAACTGTATCAGTACATCCGCAGTTTCTATGTATATGAGAAAGATGGCGAAGTAATCGGATGCTGTGCCCTGCAAGTAGTGTGGGAAGACCTGGCAGAAGTACTTTCTTTTGCTGTGAAGCCGGAATATGCGCGTCAGGGAATAGGATCGCAATTAATAAAGGCCTGCATGGGAGATGCACACGAACTGCATATAAAGAGGATATTCACACTCACTTATGTGCCACAATTTTTCGAAAAACATGGATTTGAAAGAGTGGACAAAGCAACACTCCCCCATAAAGTATGGAGTGGCTGCATAAACTGTCCTAAGTTCCCTGACTGTGACGAGATAGCATTGATCAAAACCATAGACTGAATTGCTTATCTCAGTTTAGTTCCTTTTTAAGGTACAATATACTCTTTTCTTTTTTTTGCACTGAAAAACCGGTCTTTAAGTATAAAGCAATTGCAGGGGCCAGAGATAGATCAGTCTTCAGGGTTGCTGTCCCATAATGCTGGCATGCAAATTCCAGAGCTTTTTCCAGTAATTTTGAACCGATTCCAATTCTTTGAAAATCCTTATGTATATATAACCTTTTGATCTCACATTTATTACAACTTCTTTTTTTGACAGCACATGTGCCGACAATTCTGCCTTTTATGAAAGCTACATAAAAGATGCCACCGTCTTCAAGGTAATTTGCTGAAATGTCATCAAGATCGAGGTCCTTCTCCAAATCATAATTAAAACCTTCGGATGCAAGTACGCTCACAACGAAATTTTTTACGGAGGGATTAAGAAAAGGAGAAAATACCTGTACCATCAAGAGAGATACCTCTCTGGCCCTGTCAAAAAATCAAGAGCAATAGAACTTAATATTTGCACACCCTGCATAAGGACAGCTTCATCTATATCAAAGCTGCTGGAATGGTTGTTCTCTACAAGATCCTTCTCCGAATTACGAGTACCCAGGAAAAGGAACATACCAGGCACCTTACGTAAATAATAAGCAAAATCCTCGGAACCGAAGATAGGAGGTGCATTGTCCTCTATTTTAGTGTATAATTGCTTAAGCAACCTGCTGGCTGCTGCTGTGAAACCTGGATCGTTCACAAGTACAGGATAACCATGCAACACATCCAGCTCATAAGATGGTGCACAATTAAATTCTTTCATGGAATACTCATCCACGATAGAGTCCAGTATATTCTTCAGAACATTCTCAATAGTTACTGCATCCATTTCATTAAAGGTCCTGAAACTTCCGAAGATCTGCACTTCGTCAGGGATTATGTTTGACCGGGTACCGCCGGTGATCGATCCAAAGCCAAAGACATGCCTGGATGGGTCGACCTTCCGGGCACTTTCTATCTTTGCCCTGGATATAAGAACAGCAGCCATTTCCAGAGGGTTGACACAATACTCAGGTGTTGATATATGTCCACCCTTTCCTATGATCCTGATACTGAAATCATTGGAACTTGCCATAAAAGGCCCTGGACAGAAGCGCACATTGCCAACATCCACATCACCAAAGATATGGAGACCTACAATAGCATCGACATCTTCAAGCCCTCCATGTTCAATGACCTGTTGCGCGCCTCCGGGATATTGTTCCTCTGCAGGCTGGAATATTAACCGAACTTTACCAGGGAAATCGTGCCTCATCTCAAAAAGCATGCGAGCCACACCCAATGCAATTGCTGTATGACCATCATGACCGCATGCATGCATAATACCTTTGTTGCAAGAGATATACTCGCTATTGTGAGCAGTTTCCTCCTCCTGTATTGGAAGAGCATCTGTATCAGCACGTATTGCAATACAAGGCCCTGGACCATTGCCCATGATGTCTGTCACAACACCGGTACCAGCAATAGAACTGCTTTCCAGGCCGAACTCCTTAAGAGAAGCCATTATTCTCTTCTGCGTCATATGCTCATTGAAGCTTAGTTCAGGATACCTGTGGAACTCACGCCTCTTTTGTATGATCCATTGTTCAAGGGTAAGCAGGAACATCACCTAATAAGAATGTTTTATAGTAGTTATTAAGAGCAGATTACTCATAATGGCACATAACCGTTTTGTTCACAGAGATTGCAATATGATTATTACTAAGGAGATTTATTACCTTTAATCCAATACAAAGGAGATCAGAATGCTGAAAACACGGCTCAGGGACTTTTTTATAACTAAGGATGACTGGATATTCGCTGTATCCGATTACTTCCATCCCCATGGGATACGTTCGACACTAAGATACGTACCCGATGAAGAGGGAGAACGTCAGATGAACGGAAAAAGATACCGCAAGTATGATTTCGATGATTCTTTCGATTTTATGCGAAAGCATCGGCCTGAATGGGTAGAAGATGTACATGTGGTGCCTGAAGAACAGGTAAAAAGGATACTTTCCCCCAATGAGGTCATTCAAGAACTTGTAGCATCAGATAGCCGGATAGCTGTAATCGTAGAAGTTCTTGAAAAAGCAGGAGTTCCAAGATCGCATATGGGAGTTACAGGTTCTTTGCTGCCAGGATTACAGAATGAGACTTCTGATGTGGATTTTGTAGTGTATGGAGATTATTGGTTCATAGCCAGAGATGCCATTAACGGGGAAAAGGCAAGACCAGGACCAATAGAAGATATAAGCATGGAGATGTGGGAAAGAATATATAAAAAACGTATTCCTGAAATATCCTTTGAGGAGTTCGTAGTCCATGAGAAGAGGAAAGGGAACAGAGGTATGGTGGAAGGCACATATTTCGACCTGCTTTTTGTGAGGGACTGGGAACAGATCAAAGAGCCTGCTACAAGAGGAAAGGACATCGGCACCATGAAAATAGAGGCAAAAGTGACAAATGCGGATCTTGCATTTGACAGCCCTGCAGTATATGAAGTGGAGCATCCTGAAATAGACCATGTATTGTCCTACACTCATACTTACGCAGGACAAGCGCTATCTGGAGAGCTTATTGAAGCTCAGGGAGTAGTGGAAATAGTGGGCGAGAAGAAAAGACTTGTAGTTGGTACTTCACGTGAGCCAAAAGGAGAATGGATCCGCTCACTTACATTGCTTGAAAAAGAAAATATGCTGTTACAGAAAATATAACATGGTTACAGGAGGATATTATCCTCCACCTGTCACCTGGCCAATATCAGCAACCGTTACCGAAGTTTGTTGTCTGATAAGGTCATCTTTATCTATTTCACCGGCTTCACGTTCTTTTCGGACCTTCACAGCATTTGCATCCGTGACTACAAGAGCCTGGATATTATAATAGAGTCCGGTGGTGTCCACCATAGCCCATATAGTACCCTCTTCCTGCTTAAGTTCTGTAACCTGCCCGGTTGTGCCTGTATTAAGATACAATACATATGAGCCAATAGTGATAGGAGTTCCGTTTAGATCTTGGGCCTGGATAGAATCTGAACCTTCATCCATATTATCACATTCTTTTAATTGATTGAACTGATGATCAAGGTAACTAAAAGATCAATTTTTTATCTCTTTGCGAAGTTCACCCATAGTTGCAACCCTTTCAGCAAAGGCATTATGACGGTGAATACTTTCCTCGTTAATCTGTTTTATGGTGACTATTGCGTCATCCGGAATATCCTTGAACTCTTTAACAACATTATGCGCCATGGTACGCACACAGTCTTCCACGAACTTTGGGTTCTTGTGAGCTGTCTGAACTACCATTGCTTCATCTGAGCGTTTCAGCAATTCGAAGACACTTGAGCTCATTGATCTCTCAATTATAGAGATCACCTTTTCAAGAAAGATGAAATCATCACTTGCAACTTCAATGGAAATAATTCCTCTTCCTCTCTGGTTATGAGTTGCCATGGGCACACGGTGAAGGAATTCAGCAATTTTCCTATTGTCCACACCGATCTCCTCGAGCTGTTTGCGGGCATTGTCCGTCATGATCTCCTGAGCGCATGGGCAAGCTGTCATTCCCACAACTTCGGCTCCTATGAGCTTGGTGATACTGATGTTACCTCCCTCTTCCCTGTTGGCTTTCGATTCAGCGAAGATCTCCACCACTTCCTGGCATTCCATCTTAGTCGACGGAGACTCCCGTTTGATCACGTATTCACTCTTGAGATGAACTTCTGCCCGTGTAGCATATTCATGCCTCACAAGCAAATTAAGAGCAACATCACTACAGAGCTGCTCTATTTCATAAACAGGCATATTGACCGCTTTTTCGAGAACTTCATCAACTGCCTCGAAATTTCGGGAAAGGTTGGCTCCTTTCCTGTCAGAAGGCAGGTCAACAAAGATATCGAATGTGGATATAAGCATGACAGGGCGTTTGTCTTTTCTTTTGACAGCCACTAGTTTTTTAACGTTCGTCACACCTACGCGAGTCAGGTTGATAGGGATTTTGGGCTTATTGGCCTGTATATCCGGCAATATGACAGTAGAAAGTTCCATAACATTACCTCTAAGAATAAATCAAATTCATATAAAAGCGAGATTAGTCCGTTTTTATACGTACTTTCTAAGCGCAAATGAGTTCATCACATGTAAATGTTGTGTTACAGAAGAGATAAGTTAAAATATTTAAAGAACAATATGTTTAGAGAAATATAAAATATTAGACAATGCAACTTCCATAAACCAGAATCGAAAGGCAACATTGGAAGAAAAATATATATACTATATGTGCAGAATAGGTTTATCGAGTAAAATCACATGCAAGCTATGAGGTGACATGATGGTTGAAACAAGGAACTTTGTACTGAGAGATAAGAACGGAAACGAACACGGTGTATTTACCGGGAAGCAGCCACGTCAGGCAGCATTAAAGGTCGCTAACCGCGGCAAAGGAACAAAAGCAAAGCCAGAAACTATAAAGCTCCGCGAGAGGGGAACCAAGAAGATCCACGTCTTCAAGGGATGGAGAGAAAATGTAGAAGCCCCAAAGAACAAGCCGGACTGGATGCCCGATAAGATCAGCAAGCCTTTCGTGAAGAAAGTGGGTATCGAGAAACTCGACAAGATCTGAATCTGATCAAACTCAATTTAATTCCTTAATCTTTCTTGGTTACCAGATATCCTGGTAACAATATTATCTTTAACGGTCCCTCTTATGCTCTGATAAAGGTAATATATTGGAATTTACAACAATACTGCTGCTTTTTATTGATAATGGACCCAACAAATGAGGGCGGACTGTGACGCTGAAAAGAGAGAACGTGTTGATAGAAGCTCTTCCTTACATAAGGAAGTTCCATAATGCCATAATGGTCATCAAAGTAGGTGGCCATGCAATGGTAGATAAACAGATAATGAGTGATATCATTGAAGATGTAGTCCTGCTGAAGTTCGTAGGAATACATCCAATAATAGTACATGGCGGGGGACCGGAGATCACCGAGAAGATGAACCGCATGGGCAAGAAACCCAAATTTGTTGGTGGACTACGCATCACAGATGATGAGACCCTTGAAATTGCCCGGATGGTACTTGTAGGTAACATTAATACCGACATCGTATCCCTCATAGGCAGACATGGAGGAAAGGGAATAGGCCTGTCCGGCAAAGACGGTAAGCTCATCGTTGCAAAGAAAATGGCTGCCCAAAAGGTCATGATTGAGAACATGGAGCAAGAAGTTGACCTGGGATGGGTGGGAGAGACAGAGATAATCAACACAGAGATCCTGGAAATTGTCACAAAACAGGGTTATATTCCTGTAATATCTCCAATTGCTATTGATTCCAGTGGAAGAGGGCTTAACATAAATGCAGATACAGTAGCTGGAGACATAGCTGCGGCCCTGAGTGCACAGAAACTCATCCTCATGACAGATGTACCAGGGATCCTGAGGAATATCGAAGATAAGTCTTCCCGCATATCCAGAGTGAAGCTTGAAGATGTGGACAAATTAGTGAGAGAAGGGATCATCTCAGGTGGCATGGTACCCAAGCTAAGAGGTGCTGTGACCGCTGTGGAAAGCGGTGTGCAGAGAGTGCATATAATTGATGGGAGCATATCTCACTCGGTCCTGCTGGAACTCTTCACCGATACCGGGATAGGAACAATGGTATACAGAGGCGAGGACGAGGAGTGAGAGATTCACTCCAGGACAGGAGAGCCAAAGCTCAGATCGTCCAGAACCAGTATCTTTTCCCACAGATGCCTGCAATCGCATTCCAGCCCTTCCAGATCATGCAGATCCTGGCTCAATGAAAAAGCCCTAATGGCATCTGCAACCTGCCCGCTGCATTCCTTACAGTTGCGGGGCCCTCTTTTAGCACCTGCACCTACTGGATCGGAAGTGATGACCAGATGTGGGAACTCCTGTTTTGTTCTTTTAAGTATCTCTACAATACTCCATAGCCACGGGGGACGATATTCACCCCGCTCCCACAGATATTCTATAAGAGTGCCTTTCTGCACATTGCACAGATTGATCGATATTACGCCGGAGTATACTGAAGCTTCCCTTACTGAGGCGACAATATCCTCTAATGCCTGTTTTTCTGGAATGAAAGGGGGTTTTAGCATAAGATATGTCTTTACTCCAACACCATTGGCTTGTGCAACCTCGGCAGCCCTGACAAAATCCCTGAAAGTAAAACCTTTGTTGATAGAGTGTTTTCTTATGAGGTCCGAACTGGTCTCAAGGCCTATGGCCACCTCGAACAAAGTATCTTTAAGGTAATCAAGACAGAACTTCATGGATGCATCTGTCAGGAACTCTGGCCTGGATTCCACCACTACCTTAAAGACCCGATCATCCTCTTCCAGAAGAGAAAGTATCTTTGAGAGGGCAGCTGCAGGCACTTCCTTTTCATCAAGAAAACTACCGGAGGTAAATATCTTGACCATTAACCGGTCGAAATTTGAAGCTTTAACCATGGCTTTCCGGAACTGGGAAACCAGGTCTTCAGCAGAGGGAGAAGTATGCGCGCTGTCATACACGTAGCCACACATGGTGCAGCCTCCAACCTTACCCCACCAGCATCCGGAAGTGCGGAAGATCATGGTAAGGGTATTCTCCACATTCCCATCCACATGGTCCTTGCCGGTCCATACTGCAGATGGCATATCCAGAGGTGTCGGCTTGATCCGCTGCCTCTGACGTATCTCTAGAACTGTATTATTCAGTGACATTTACTCAAACTCGATGGTTGCCGGGGGTTTCGGAGATATATCATACACAACTCTTGCAACAGATGGGATCTCACCTGTGATGCGCGACTCAAGGCGCTTTAGTACATCCCAGGGTAGTTCCATTGCCTCTGCAGTCATACCGTCACGGGAGCCAACAGCACGTACTGCAACAATCCATCCATGTACTCTCTGGTCGCCTTTGACACCCGTACCTTTGCCTACAATGGCAGCGAACGTCTGCCAGGGATGGAACCTTTCCAGAAGTTCTTCCTCTACTATGGCATTGGCTTCCCTTACTGCCTCGACCTTATCCTCAGTGACCTCACCCACTATGCGTACTGAAAGCCCTGGTCCCGGGAAAGGCATCCGTTCAGATATCTCATGAGGCAGACCAAGTGCTCTGGCAACTTCCCTCACCTCGTCCTTATACAGATCCTCCAGAGGTTCTACAATGGACTTGAAATCCACGACAGAAGGTAAACCACCTACATTGTGATGGGATTTTATACCTCCTTCGGACTCTATCCTGTCGGGATAGATGGTTCCCTGGATAAGGAACTCTGCTTTAAGCAGCTTCGCCTCTTCTTCAAAAACCCTGATGAACATTTCACCGACAGCTTTGCGCTTTAGTTCCGGATCATCTATGCCTTTCAAAGCTCCCAGGAAACGCTCCTTGGCATCTACGACCTGTAAGTTCATATCAGAGAAGATCTCCTTTATTCTCTGAGTTTCTCCTTTACGCATGAGTCCGGTATCGATATAGATAGGAAATAGCAGATTACCTATCGCACGATGTGCAAGCATTGCACAAACCGAGCTGTCAACGCCACCTGAAAGAGCTATAATAGCCGGACCAGAAATCTGTTCCTTTATCTTCTCTATACTCTGAGGAATGAATCTGTCAACTTTAACCATGGGTTTGCTCCATATATCGCATATTGATGAATAATAAAGAATGTATCAGTGATTTGAGCGGATTATTACATATACAGATTTAATGCTGTCGATGTGATAATTAAATTCTTGTGGAATTAGCTTTAAGTTTACATAAATACATCTTCATCAACGTTATATACAGCCAATGTTAACTGTAGAGCGATGCACCGGACATTAAGCAAGTACTTCGGATACGATACGTTCAGACCCCTGCAGGAAGATATTATAAAAGATGTCCTGGAGGGAAAAGATGTTTTTGTGCTGATGCCCACCGGAGGAGGAAAGTCCCTCTGCTACCAATTGCCCGCACTTCTGATGAACGGCGTCACTGTGGTGGTATCACCGCTCATTTCCCTTATGAAGGACCAGGTGGACACACTTCGGGCCAATGGTGTTGAAGCAGCGTACCTGAACAGTACATTAAGTTACAAGGAAAGCAATCAGATAAAGCAGGAACTTGAAAAGAACCTTATCAAACTGCTGTACGTTGCCCCTGAAAGGCTTACCTTGTCCAGTACATTGTCGCTGCTTGACAGAATAAAGGTCAACCTGTTCGCCATAGATGAAAGCCATTGCATATCGGAGTGGGGACATGATTTCAGACCAGAGTACAGGAAACTCAGTATCCTCAAACGGAAGTATCCGCACACCCCTGTCATAGCACTTACAGCGACAGCGACTCCCAAAGTGCGGAAGGACACAATATCCCAGCTACACATTGAAGGTTGCAACACATACGTTGCCAGTTTCAACCGTAAGAACCTGCTTTATCAGGTAAGACCAAAGAAAGACACTTATGAACAGATAGTAGAATTCCTGCGGTACAGAAAGGACAAAAGCGGGATAATATATTGTCAGAGCCGCAAGACCGTAGATGAACTAACCGGAAAATTGCGTAAAAGTGGTTTCAATGCCCTGCCTTATCACGCAGGACTTTCTGATGCTGCAAGGAGCAGAAACCAGGATATTTTCATAAAGGATGATGTGGAGATCATCGTTGCTACCATTGCTTTTGGTATGGGGATAGACAAGCCCAACGTCCGTTTTGTGATCCACTACGATCTTCCGCGTAATCTTGAAAGTTATTACCAGGAAACCGGAAGAGGTGGCAGGGACGGCCTTGAATGTGAATGCATACTCTTTTTCAGCCGCGCAGATAAGTACAAGATAGATTATTTCATTGACCAGATCGCAAAAAGTGAAGAGCGTGAAGCAGCCAGATCTAAACTTAAAGAGGTAATGGACTATTGCCAGAGCACAGTATGCAGAAGGAGAATGCTGCTGCGTTACTTTGGCGAAGAACTGCAAGAGGAGAACTGCGGGGGATGTGATGTATGCCTGCATCCTGTAAAAATAACTGATGCCACCGAAGAAGCAAAGCTGCTCATCGAATGTGTGAAAGAAGTAGGTCAAAGGTATGGTATCACACATGTAACGGAGATACTTACAGGATCAAATAGCAAAAAGATAACTGTAAAAGGACACCATCGGCTGAGTAGTTATGGGACGGGCACTTATCTTCCAAAGAACAAGTGGGCAGATATCGCAAGAGAACTTGTCTATCAGGGAATATTGGTACTCGAAGGTTCCAGATATCCACTGCTCAAACTTGGTGATAGTAGCGAACATGTCATTGCAGGGAACAGAACAGTAGAGATAATGCAATTAGCATCAAGCAAAGATCCTCTCCTGACCCTTGGTAAGCAAACAGCAAACGATCAACTGAAAAGACCCGCAGCAAGTAATCACCCAAGCGATTTTGTGAAATTGAAAGAAATAGAAACCGAATATGGAACAAAGAAACAAGTTGGAATTGTCAATAGAATTGATAATGAACTATTCTCAAGGTTAAAGGAACTGCGCAAAAAGATCGCAAGCAAAGAAGGGGTACCGCCTTATATCGTGTTTGCAGATACTAGCCTTAAACAGATGGCAACCCAAATGCCCCTGAAAGAAAAAGAACTGCTGGAGATCACCGGTGTGGGAGAATACAAGCTGCAGAAATATGGAGACATATTCCTGGCCGAAATAAGGGATCACCTGAAAGGTACTTCAAAAGATGGCATTGAAGCAACTACACAGGCAGCTGGAACTCCAGATAATAAAACCGAAGACGATAAGAAAGAAAAAGTTATCCAGTGCATAGTCAGCCTAAGGGAAGAATTCATCCGGCTGACAAAGGAACAGCTGGGAACAGAGATATCTGACAAGTACATACAAGAGGTCTGGTCAGAGATCCTGACTTATAAAAAGTAAACTTCTGAAAATGAGAGGATCTCACTCACATGTATCTAGCAGATGACGTTTTCCATGCCCCCGCCTGTCACCCGGGTGGATAGGCCTGATATTTGCGACCTCTTCATTATCCTTATCTTGTTTTTCCTGTTTAGTTTCCTTATCTTCCATTGATATACCTCCACATTAAGATATGTGAAGTGGCTACTAAATATTACCGGTCAGACAAAAGGCACCAGGTAATTAAATGACAGGTAGAATATAAGATCACCAAAAACAACAGCTGCTAAGAACCCAGTGGTTATAGGCATCATGAAAGGAAGGCCCGGAGTGACCCATACATGATCTGCTATTGAGCCTTTCATATGCAGTTCTTTAAGCTTCTGGATCATAGCGCTATCTATGGGAGTACCTGTACGTGTAAACCTGGCAGCTACACCAATGGGTGTTTCCTCATACTTTTCTATCAGCCGGAAGTGACCTTCCTGCAAATTGCCTATCTGCTGTCTGTAACCTATAAAGGCATATAAGGGCTTTTTCATAAGCTCTTTAGGAGGAATAGTTACAAGATTGTATAGTAGCAGACCAAAGGGCACTATTATAGTAAGCAGCACCGAATTACCAAAAACACTGAATGTAAAAAGATCCAACAGAGGAACTCCCCACAAAGGAAGTTGTACAGCATTCAGTGATAATCCAGGGAAAACGGGAACAATAATAGATATGACCATAAGCACTTTGGCATCTGCTCCCCCAAAAGCATGCAGCATGAAGAGGATGTATACAAAAATGAAGATCACTGTAAAGGAAATAAAAGTCCTCATAATATACGGTAAGCCGAGAGTTATCATCTCATAGAGAATGAAGGGTGATGCTGCACCCAACATGATAGGCCACACCTTATTTGAAACACGGCGGGTCTTGATATCAGAGTAGCATGAATATGCAAGGAAAGGCAGACATACAAGGACTTTGAGGAGTTCTATCATATCATTGTTTCTCCCATTTTTTAAGCTGCATCACTTCTGAAAGAGTGGCACCCCTTTTGATCTCCTCAAAAAGACGTTTCTCGGTCTTTTCAACTTCCTTAGCCCTTCTTGCGATCTCATATGCATTTTCCTTTGGTATCACAACAACACCATTGTCATCGCCTACAATATAGTCCCCAGGCTTAATGGTCTGTGACCCACAGGTGATCTCAGCATTGATCTCACCGAAACCTTTAGGTTCACCAGCATTAGGCACATAACTGCTTGCAAACACCGGCAGGCTTATATTTCGGATTTCATCGATGTCCCTTACAGCCCCATCTACAACTACTCCTGCAACACCCTTGTTAAGACAACTGAGAGTTGCCAGACCACCCCAGGGAGCGACATCTCTCCTGCCATTGTAGATAACAATGACATCCCCCTCTTTTGCCATATCTATGGCCTCAACGGGCTTTGCCCAATCACCCCCAAAGGTCTGCACAGTTATAGCAGTGCCCACCATTTTTTTACCATTCATTATGGGCCGGATATCCTTCATGACACCTTTGCGGTGCATGGCATCTGAGATGTTGGAGGTGGAAACTTCCAGTAACAACTTACGGATCTCAGAATCCTGAGAAGGCTTTGGAACCTGTATCACAGAAGGAGAATCTACACTGTCTCTTATCTTCCTGGCAGAAGCATGCACATCACCAGATTTTATGATATTGCCACCTACAATGACAATGCTTGCTCCTGCCTGCACTGCCCTGGCACAACCAGCCGCATCAAGACCACCTGCGGCTGCAACGGGAATGGAGACTTCCTTTAAGATATCAGATACAATATCCAGAGGATCCCTGCCTACCATCTGCTGGTCAATACCTGAATGCACATTGATATAGTCCACACCCATTTTTTCAAGTTCCCTGGCCCTTGATATGGGATCATCCACAGATATAAGGTCTGCCATAAGCCTGACACCATACTTTTTTGCAGCCTTCACGGATTCAAGGATGGTAGAATCATCAGCTCCGGCCAGTATCATGACAACATCTGCACCTGCCTTTGAAGCCATTTCCACTTCAAGTGCACCTGTATCAGCTACTTTCATATCGGCAAGTATTATTTTATCAGGAAAAGATTTTTTTAGCGCTCGCACTGCATTCATTCCCTCGCTCTTGATCAATGGAGTGCCAACCTCTATCCAGTCAACACCCCCTTCAATAGCTTCTTTCGCGATCTGTACGGCACGGTCTGTTTCAACTAGGTCAAGGGCTACCTGAATGATAGTTCTGATGTAATCACCTTCTGAATATAATTTGCTATTATTAAACATACCTTAATACCTATAAACTTAATCGAGGCATATTATATAGGATGCAACCTAACCCAATATGGGAGAAGTATTTTGAAAAGTGGGGACAGGATCACAGATAAAGAAAGGAACAGATTGTTGAACAGGCTGCATAGACCTCTTTTCTGGGTGGGTGAAAATATTCCCAGGGAAGTAGATGTCGAAGGCAGAAAGGTCAAGCTTCATGAGATTATCTGGGAGATCGTCAATAAAACTAGCTTTTCTAAAGCAGACATAAAAAATATAGACCATTTCCTTGACCTACTAAGAAAAAAGGGACATGAATATGAAAGATTTCTTGAACACGAGGATATGAGCTATGAAGAAGCAAAAGAAGTGTTCAATGAGACCGCGGGCATAATGAGAGCAGTAATGGACCTGACTCAAATAGAGGAAGGGATCCAAAGAAAAATATCTGATAAAAAGCATGTTTGCGAAAATATTGAAGAAAAGGAATGGGAACACCTTATCAAACTGATGGGAACGGACAAAGAAAGGGAATAAATGAGCCTTTCTAAGACTCATCAATGAAGATACCGGGAAATATTATATCCCATGCTGCACTTTGTACGATAAATGTACTTTAAAGACCTGCACATCTTATCAATGAAAGATTTCTCAAAGGATATGATAGACCATATCCTTGAAACGGCCGAAAAGCTGGAACCTATAGCTGTCAGGAAAGAACGTTCTGACATGCTTACTGGAAAGGTGCTTGCAGTACTTTTCTTTGAACCCAGTACCAGAACACGCATGTCTTTTGAGACCGCAATAATAAGGCTGGGGGGAGAAGTACTTAGCATGGGGTCCGTGGATGCAAGTTCCATATCCAAGGGTGAAACGCTTGCCGATACCATTCGTGTGGTGCAGAGTTATGCAGATACCATTGTATTAAGACATCCAAAAGAAGGTGCTGCACGCATGGCTTCAGAATTCTCTCAGGTCCCTGTGATCAATGCAGGAGATGGTGCAGGACATCATCCTACACAGACATTACTGGACCTTTACACAATCAAACGTGAAAGTAAACTTGAGAGTGTGAAGATAGCACTGGCAGGAGATATGAAATATGGAAGGACCGTGCATTCTCTGTGCTATGCACTTGCCCATTACGGAGCTGACATAACTCTTGTTTCACCGGATGAACTACGCATGCCCTATGAGATAATAAAAGATCTGGAAGCGAGGGGTGTGAATGTGAGGCAAACAGATTCCATAGATGAGGCTATTACTGAGGTGGATGTGTTATATGTAACAAGGATACAAAAAGAAAGGTTCCCCGATCCTGCAGAATACCTCCGTGTGGCCAGCAGCCTGCAGATCACACCGGAACTCCTCGAGAATGCGAAAAGCCATCTGAAGATCATGCATCCTCTGCCCAGAGTAAATGAGATAGATCCCCTTGTAGACAGTACTCCACAAGCCTGTTATTTCAAGCAGGCTTTTTATGGGGTACCCATAAGAATGGCACTTCTGGCGCTTGTAATGGGAGGGATGGAATGAACCCTGAACATGCAGACTTTGAACTGGAGCCCGGACTCAGGGTCCGTCCAATAGAAAATGGCACGGTCATCGATCACATAAAAGCCGGGCAGGCACTTAATGTGCTGCATATACTCAAGCTACCAGGCCAATTTGAGAGTGTGGTGAGCATTCTCATTAATTCTCCCAGTAAGTATGGGAAGAAAGACGTTGTGAAGATCGAGAACAGAGAGCTGAAAGTTAAAGAACTGGATAAGATATCTCTGATAGCTCCGAGTGCAACCATCAATATAATAAGGGATTTTAAAGTCCTCAAAAAGAACAGGGTGAAGATCCCGGAATATGTGGAAGGAGTGGTCCAATGCGTTAACCCAAACTGCATATCGAACAGTTCTGAACCCATCACATCCAAATTCCACGTCTATGAGGAAGACAATATAATAAATCTGCGCTGTATCTACTGTGAGCGTATAATATCAGAAGATATAGCCGATCATCTGTTAAGAGAATAAATAGAATTACAGACCAAGAATATCTTCCATGGTATACATACCAGGACCTGCATTGCAGATCCATGCTGCAGCCTTTACAGCACCTGAAGCAAATGATTGTCTGGAATGTGCCTGGTGTTTTACCTCAATACGTTCACCATCACCTATGAAAAGCACTGTATGATCACCTACAATGTCTCCGCCACGCACCGCATGGATTCCGATCTCTTTTTTGCGTGGTGCAAGGCCCTGACGGCCAAAGACATATTCCTTACCACCCAGTACAGTACTGATAACGTCTGCAGCCTTCATAGCAGTGCCACTGGGAGCATCTTTTTTCTTGTTGTGATGTGCTTCAATGATCTCTATATCAAAATCTCCCAGATATTTAGAGGATTCTGCGAGTATCTTGAAGAACACGTTTACACCTACTGAGAAGTTAGGCGAGATTATGCCTGCCACACCGTTTTTAGCAACAGCCGTTTCTATGATCTGTTTTTGATCAGTGGAAAAACCGGTTGTTCCGATGACCAGGTTCACACCTGAGGAGGCTACCCTCGGAGCGTTGATAACCGTTGCATCAGCTATAGTAAAATCGATAAGCACATCAGTAGATGACTCCTTAAGGACCTTTTCCATATCATTTATATCGGATATGGGAACTCCAAGATTACCTACCTGTGCAATCTCTCCGGCGTCCATACCTATGTTCATAAGATCGAATGCTGCCGAAAGTTCCATGCCATCAAAAGCAACAATGTTGGAAATGATAAGTTTACCCATCCTTCCTGAAGCCCCTGTGACTGCTGCTCTTATCATGATATACACCCCAAGCCCCTCAGGACATCTTCAAGGACCATTTCATGCTCTCTGCTCAAAGGAGCAAGAGGAAGCCTTAGTCTGCCATTTGCCAGACCTAACATATCCATTGCCCTCTTTACAGGAATGGGATTCGTTTCTGAGAATAATGCACGTGTGAGCGGTGCAAGCTCATAGTGAAGTGCCTGGGCCTTTTTAAGATCATTGTTTTGGACTGCGTTCACAAGCTCTACAGTTTTTCCAGGAACAATATTGGCAACTACTGAAATGACGCCGACTGCCCCCATACACATAAGAGGCAATGTAAGGCCGTCCTCACCTGAGATCACCACAAAATCTTCATCTACGGTGTTTTCAATAATACGGGAAACTTTCACAGGATTTCCGCTTGCTTCCTTTATGCCTGCTATGTTCTCTATTTTGGCAAGCTCGGTAATTACTTCCAGAGGGATGTCCTGACCTGTGCGGGAAGGCACATTGTACAGAATAACGGGAATATCCGCAGACCTGGCAATGCTGGAAAAGTGTGCAATAAGACCTGCATTGTTGGGCTTGTTGTAATAAGGAGATATGATCAGTACTGCATTTGCGCCTGCATCGTATGCATGCCTTGTCAGCTCCACAGCTTCTGTAGTGTTGTTGGAACCAGTGCCAGCGATAACAGTAGTATTGGCAAAGTCTACGGTAAGATCGATGAGGTCCATGTGCTCCTGAGTAGACATGGTTGCGGACTCACCCGTAGTTCCGCAAGCCACCATTCCTGCAACACCTCCTTTTTCCACATACTCGACAATGTTCCTGAAAGACGCGACATCTATCCTGTTATCGGCATTAAAAGGTGTAATAAGAGCAGGAAATACTCCTTCGAACATGATACCACTTCTACCGGATCTTTTATTCCATGCGTACGTGTGTCATCTTGCGTGTGACATAGCCAGCCACACGGTTTCTTATGACCTTGCTTTCAATGGTAGTATACTGTGTCACAAGGTGCTTGTTAGTGTCAAAGTCCTTTGTGAAAACGTCACCGTGAGAGTCTATGAGGCGAAGTGAAATTGTCTTGATGTTGTTCTGTCTTATATTTCCCATGTATGGTCCTCCATTTATTATGAGTATAGTATTATTCTAATATGGTTTCTCCAGAGTGGATTTTGTATCGCTTATAACTACTCATGCATTTATAACTTTTGGAATGAAAGATCTATCTAACTTTACCATACCTTCCACAAAAGTGTAAATATACAACAAATATACAACATCATATATCGGTCTTTCCAAGAAGTCTGTCAAGAGTACCCGCCTGTATGAAAACGACTTCCCTTTGGCCCTTGCGGTTGACATAAAGACCAATGAACACTACTAACAGACCTAATTCCGGATTTAATAGTGTTAAGATTATACCTATAAGCATTACAAAAGAAGAGATTATGCCCTTAAAGGCGCCTTTTCTGTACGAGATGATCCTTGTACGCCTGAAGATCCTTATATCCCTCAATGTGAGAAACAATACAACAAAATAAGCCATAATAGCAATATATACGTACATTGGGATCCCTTCCCTTATTAAGAAGATAATATTATTTCAATACACCGGACAGAAGCATAGTCCAATAGATTACTTTCACTCCGCATGGGTCAGTAATTATAAACCCTTATTTATATATGAGATTCTAAATGAGTAAAGAGCAAACACGTATAACACTGCATATTGACATGGACAGTTTTTATTCTTCAGTGGAAACAAGAGAAGCACCTGAAATAAAGGGAAGAGCAGTTATAGTGGGCTCTGACCCTAAAAATGGTACAGGAAGAGGTGTGGTAAGCACCTGCTCCTATGAAGCCCGAAAATATGGAATACATTCAGGAATGCCCATATCAAAAGCATATAAGCTGTGTCCTGATGCCGTATATCTTCCAGTCAACATGGAACTGTATAAACGCACATCTTCCAGGATAATGGAAATACTGAGAAAGTACTCTTTAAGATTTCAGCAGGTCAGTGTGGATGAAGCATACATGGAGCTTGGCAGGGACATCACCGACTATGACAAAGCTATTGATGTAGCAAAGACCATCAAGGAAAACATACTGCGCATCGAAGAGCTTACATGTTCCGTGGGGATAGCACCAAACAAAGTTATAGCCAAGATAGCATCTGATTTCAATAAGCCTGATGGGCTTACTGTTGTAAGGCCTAAGGAAGTGAGACAATTCCTGGACCCTTTACCCATATATAAAATACCTGGTATAGGAAAAAAAACTGCACCATTATTGCGTGAAATGGGACTGCATACCGTTGGGAATCTCGCTGTATACGATGTACAGCTGCTCATAGCGCGTTTTGGAAAGTTCGGACTCACGATGCATAGGATGGCCAATGGCATCGATGAGAGAGAGATAGAAGAGAGCGAAGGAGTAAAATCAATTAGTAAAGAGGATACCTTTAATGAGGACATATCTGATCCTGACACCATTAAAGCAGCATTCTACGCTCTGTCCGAGAAGGTACACAGATCCCTTCTGAAAAACAGATACCGTTTTCGTACCATCACCATAAGAGTGAGATATGAGAACTTCAATACCTACACGCGCTCAAGGACCTTAAGCTGTGCCAGCACCGACCTATACGTTATGAGAAGAGAAGCAATGCACCTGATGAAAGAATTTATGGGGACCGGGAGGTTCAGATTGCTGGGAGTTGGAGTTTCAAATCTTGAAAAAATAGATGAGAGACAAACTTTGATCACCGATTTCTGATAAGCTTTTTCATAACACTGTTTTAGATCTACTGGACACTTATGGAATTATATCAATAATCCCAAAAACGTGCATAACAAAGACAAGCAATGGCTGATGTATTATATATATTGTCAGTGATTTTTTTCCCATGAACTCAAGAGCAGATATCAACAGATTGGAAGAGAGATCAAAGAGTTCATATTTACGATGATAATCGGGATACAGCGTGTTACCTGCGAATATCCCAAACATAGTGACACCAAACCAGGGAAACAACGGAAAATAGTCAAGTGTCTGGAAACCTGCAGGAACCACACCAAGCCATAAAAGCCATGGAGAATTAACAGTGAAGTTCTCCACTGACCTGCCCAGAAAAAGAAACATTAAACCGCCTATAAGATTAGGAAGCCGATATCCAAGTAAAGGATATGATAATATGATCGCTAAGCCAATAAAATGTAAAATACCGAACACTATCACTTGATCCGGAAAAATCATCCAGCTTCCCAGAGTGAACACCATACCCCAGAGAAAGATGTGGGAACCTCTCTTCACGTATTTTTTAAAGATGAGATGAGAGCCAGACACCTTTTCCCTGGAATAGCTTAAGGTAAGGGAAACACCTACAAGAAAAATAAAAATAATAGCTGCACTTCTGCCTATATAGAACGCTGGTCCTGACCAAAGGTCTGTTTGCAATACATCAAAGAACACAAGATCATAAAGGAAGTGGAACAGCACCATGAGGAGGATGGCAATCCCCCTTAATACATCGATCTCCCAGAACCGGTTGTAAACGCTGTGCATTGCACGCTGCTCCGGAAATATTCATTTCTTCTTTTCTTTTTTCTCTGCCTTAAAAACAGAAGGCAGGTGAAGAGCATATGTTCCGTCTTCCTTTATGGCCATGATAATTTCCTTACGATGCAACAGGGAATCCAGATTAAGTTCGTAAGAACCCGGACCAAGTATCCGAACAGACTCCACCCTGTCACCATCTTCTTCTGTGACATTACGTTCCTCTTTTTCTATACCTATGATTTCATCTATCTCTTTTATCAGCTTCTCTGCCGGAGTCTCTTGTCCGTGGGTTTCATCAAGGACCTCATGGCCGGCTTTTTCAGAGACTTGATGCTCTTCTTCAGGACCTTTGACGTAGAGGAACTTGTTCCATCCACATGAAGGACAGCCACTAAGGATGACTGCTGCCCCATCAACGAATATTTCTCCACATCTGGTGCACTTATGTGACATATTTTACCTTTTTTAATTAGCGCAGGGATATATTAAAACCCTTCCTACAATTATAGCAATCCCCATATTACCATTATTGACTACTACATAGTTAGAGTCCTGCCTATCGTAACATTTATCTACAATGATACCGTTGAAGGGGAGTACATCGCTAATAAAAGAGATAAAACATGAAGCGGGGTAGGGTAGCCAGGAGATCCCGACGGGCTCATAACCCGTAGACCAATGGTTCGAATCCATTCCCCGCTATTGATTTTTTAAAACTGTGCTTGTTCTTGTAATGTGATCTGCTTTTAACAATACTTACAAAAGATCCCTGCTTAAATCCTTTTTAGAAGGAAAATAAGTTCCATAGAACCTTTATTAAACTTATCCAAAAGCTTTATGGCTCTAGGAGCTCACTCTTTTTATAACAGATGAAAAAGGGAGTTTATATTATGCAGAGTGAAATGTACAAAAAGGTAGTTATTGCAACTGATGGTTCAGAAAATGCTAATCATGCGGCATCCTCCGCAATAGAGATCGCAAGAATGGCAGGGTCGAAACTATATGCACTAAATGTCTTGCCGGATATACCCCATCTATCATATTTTGGTGTGCCCATCGAGCCTCCAAAAGGGGTATCAATTGTTGAGAAAGATTTTGAGACGGACCTGGAAACTGATGGGAAAAAAGCACTCGATCTTGTGGCAGATATGGGAAAAGAGGCAGGAGTGGAAGTTGAAGCTGTGATGATAAAAGGACATCCAGGTTCAGCGATAATCGACTTTGCAGAGAAGAACGAGATTGATCTTATAGTAATGGGTACTCTGGGAAGATCTGGCATCGACAGAGTACTGGTAGGAAGCGTGGCTGTAGATGTTGCAAGACATGCAAAGACAAGAGTGATGATAGTTAAGTGAAAAACAAGTATCCTATAAGTGGATGAAAAACGGTATTTTCTATTTTTTATGGATATTCCATACTTTTACAATAGCTACTAGCATCAAACTTCTGACATTTGTAATCAGGCACAATACTTGCTGGAAAAATGTTTTTTCATAGCCTGATACGATTAGTATAACGATAGATATAAATAATAGATTAAAAAAGCTATAAGAAAATAATTGAATGGCTGTCAACAGGGTTTAATACCATACCTGTTGAAGCCTGTCTGGAACTCCATAAATAACAGAACACCAGACAATTAACAATTGAACATCTTTGTTTTAAATTTCACTAGTTTGAAATTACTATTTAAGCATTTGTAGCGTACGTAGTAACTACTCCATTTTCATCGGTCATGGTGAGAACTCCGTCTTTCATGGTCATTTCACTGTGAACTGCGCCATTTGCATAATAACTCTTCCAGCTGAAAGTTTCACCATCTTCTGAGAACAGGTATTCTACCCTGGCTACCTCATCTTGCGGGTTATTGGATGTGTATTCCATAACACACATACGTAAACCATCTATTATTGTTGATCCAGTGTAGACCATAGAGATTTCTTCACCTGTTGTCGGATTAGATGTTTTCCATGATGTCCCCACCGGGCACCAATCATCATTGTCTGGTGAAGTAATTTCTGTGATATTACCGTTTTCATCGATGAATATCATTTTCCCATCCTTCAGGGTCATTTCGCTCATAAGTTTACCATTTTCAGCATAGCTTTTCCAGCTGAAGTCCTCACTGTCTTCTGACCACATATATTCAGTCCAGGAAACACCATCCACTGGTGTGCTATACCGAGATTCTGCCAGGCACATCTTCACACCATCGACCATCCGTGTGCCGGTAATCTCAAAGGACACCGTTTGACCTGTAGACGGGTCGGTAGAAGTCCAGGAATAACCTATCGGACAGCCTTCCCCATCAAGACCTCCATCTCCATTCTCACCACTATCGATACCTGTTATCCAAGTACCTATAACAGGGGTAACACCTGCCCAGCCAAGACCTATTACATCAAATCCGGAATCGCTCTGGATCAGGAAGTTATTACCTCCCCTATTGTAAATGCCTACCTCGGTAATTCCATCGCCGTTCCAGTCACCTGCAACTGGCTCGGTACCTGCCCAGCCGAATCCCACGATATCAGCAGAATCAGTAGTAGTGTTCCAAAGAGCCCAGGTGCCTTCGTT
>CAZAMM010000004.1:0-65221 GCA_964486435.1 uncultured Methanosarcinales archaeon
CTAAAAAAGGAGGATTAGTACTGCAATAGAGAGGGAATCTCAGAGGACCCTATTTCCATAAGACAATTCATATATATCTGCAACTCTTACCCACTGCCATCCATTTGGAAGTTCAAAAGTAATTTCATTCTCTTCAATTGCTTTCAAAAACTTTGATTTTGCAATCTTCTTCTCCTTCTCTTCCCTTATCTTCTCCAACAACACGCTCGCAGGTTCATCATTAGGGTCCTGTGGCACAAGCTTACCCATCACTGCAAGCTGCAATATCATCTCCCTCAGCTTTTGTACTCCATTTGGAGAATCAGCAAGAAGAGAAAAATTATCAAAGAAAAGAGGTGGATTCATACTGTTTTACCATCCAGTGCAGCCTTCAGTTCTTTTTTAAGTGCATTACGGGCCTCATCTATCTGTGATAACAGATGCTTGTACTTTGCAAGCAGCTCCACAGGGTCACCGTGGTCAATGTCTTCCACATTGGGATTCTTGATGTCAAGGTTGTAATTGTTGGCTTCAAGCTTATCAATGGTGACCTTCCAGGCACGTTCATTCTCCTGACGGTTATTCCACCACTCCTTCTCAGGTTCGAACTCCTCTATACGCATGGGTTTTGTCTTGGAGTATGACTTGTATCCCGCCGGGTATGGGTGCTCATAGTACCATATTTCTTTAGTAGCCTCACCCTTTGTAAAAAAGAGCAGGTTGGTCTTGATACCTGTATATGGACTGAATACACCATTTGGCAAGCGTATGATCGTATGGAGATTGCATTCCTTCAACAGTTTCTCTTTGATACGGGTCTTCACACCTTCACCGAACAGTGTACCATCAGGCAGAACAATAGCACCACGTCCATCATCTTTGAGCAAGTGGACGATCAGTACAAGGAAAAGATCAGCAGTCTCTCTTGTTTGCAGACTTGTAGGAAATCCAGTCTCAATACCATCTTCTTCCATACCGCCAAAGGGTGGATTGGTAATAATCACATCAACCCTGTCAGATGGCTTGTAGTCCCTTAATGGTCGTGCCAGAGAGTTATCATGCCGGATCTGTGAAGGTACTTCAATACCATGCAGCAGCATGTTCGTAACGCATAGCAAGTGGGGAAGAGGCTTCTTTTCGATACCATTGATTGACCATTGGAGTACTTTTTCATCATCCACACTGTTTGCCTGCTTGCGAAGGTGTTCAATGGATGAACTCAGAAAACCACCAGTACCACATGCAGGGTCTAGTATTTTTTCACCCAGACGGGGATTTACCATCTGCACCACGAATTCAGTTACAGCACGAGGCGTATAGAACTCACCAGCATTTCCGGCACTTTGCAGATCCTTCAGTATCTTCTCATATACGTCACCGAAAAGATGTTTGTCCTTTGAACTATTGAAGTCGATTTCATTTATCTTATTAATGACCTGGCGTATCAGGGTCCCATTCTTCATATAATTATAAGAATCCTCAAAAACCTGCTGCACAACAAAACCACGGGGATCAGCATTATGACCGAATTGTAATTCTTTTAAGGTCTTGAACAAGTCATTATTCACAAAATCAAGTAATTCATCACCCGTGATCCCCTCATCATTTGCAGCCCAGTTTCTCCACCTAAGACGCTCAGGAATAGGCGAAACATAACCACTATCCATTATCTCATATTCTGTTTCCCTGTCATCGAATATTTTAAGGAATATCATCCAAGCTAACTGGCTGATACGCTGTGCATCTCCATCAACACCTGCATCCTTACGCATGATGTCCTGAATAGTCTTAATAGTGGTACTGAGTGACATTTTCTAACCTGCTTATACATAGGGTTCAAGCTTCAGCCGTGTATAATTGAGATTCCATTGATCTAATGGCATTGAGGTAATTATCTTTACCTCCAAACATGCTTATGATTTCAATAGGGGTACCAAACTTACTGAGTGGGTTTACCTTTAGTATATCAAGACTCTCAAGGTTTTCTATACCCTCATCAGAGTACTTGTCCAGTAACGCATCCAAGACCTCACGAGCCTTATCCCCGTATTTTGCAAAATAGCCTTTTTTACGAACCATATTAGCTCTCTCTTTACGACTGAGAGCAGGCTGGTCAAACACTACATGGCATATGAGGTCGAATGGGTCGTATTCCTTACCCACATCTTCAGCAAGAGCTTCCAGCAACAACCCCTTATCTTCAAGTTCCTTGATGATGGCCTGCTTTTTTTCTGCATTGCTCCAGTATTTCAGAAAGGTATCAAGTGAAGTGAACTCTTTTCGTATAACATTGCGGGTATAATCCTTAATTGATTCAGTAATCAGCTTACCATCAGGTCCATAATACTGCACCCTTTCGGCAACTACTGTAACCTTTACATCATCGACCTTGTAAGGCTTCAGTTTTTCCCCCGGACCTGTTGGAGGAAGTCTCGTATCTCCTGGCCCGTCGTAAATGTCAATGGGCTCACCATCGAAATCCGGATCAGCGAATAGTTCTGTGGCCTTCTTAAAGTCCATGATGGTAAAAAAGAACTTCTCAAATTCCTCATTGATACGTGTACCCCGACCTATAATCTGCTTGAACTTGGTCATTGACTGGATTCTCTTATCCAGTACTATCAACTTGCAGGTCTGCACATCCACACCCGTACTCAATAATTCAGATGTGGTCGCAATCACCGGGTACTTACTTTCAGGAATGATGAAATTATCAAGTTCAGCCTTGCCCTCGTTCTCATCACCTGTAATGCGCATTATGTACTTGCTGTCTTTTGCAAGGTCCGGATTCTCATTAACAAGTGATTGGCGCATCCTTTCAGCATGGTCTATATTCTCACAGAATACAATGGTTTTATCAAAGCGGTTGGTCGATTTCAGGAAGTCACTGACCTTTTTAGCCACCAGTTGAGTACGTTGTTCAAGCACAAGTTCCTTATCAAAATCCTGCTGGTTATAAATTCTGTCATCAATGAGTTTACCATACTTGTCTCTCTTACCCTTTTCAGGTCTCCAGCCCTGTAAGTCCCTGTCAAGATCTATGCGAATGACTTTGTATGGTGCCAGGAATCCATCTTCAATACCCTGCTTAAGTGTGTAAGTGTAAACCGGTTCTCCAAAATAATGTATGTTAGAGATGGTGTCTGTCTCTTTAGGAGTAGCAGTCATTCCAATTTGAGTGGCAGATGAAAAATAATCCAGTATCTCTCTCCAGGCAGAGTTCTCATCTGCACTGCCACGATGGCACTCATCCACTACTACAAGATCAAAGAAATCCGGTGAGAACTGCTTGTAAATGTTCTTCTCTTCCTCAGATCCGGATACAGCCTGGTACAGTGAAAGGTATATTTCATATGATTTATCAACAGTGCGATTAGTAACCTTGGTCATAGCTGACCCAAAAGGCTTGAAATCATTGGTTTTTGTCTGATCAATCAGTATGTTACGGTCAGCAAGGAACAGAATACGTTTCTTAGTCTTGGATTTCCATAGTCTCCATATGATTTGGAATGCGGTATAAGTTTTACCCGTGCCTGTAGCCATTACAAGCAGAATGCGATTCTGACCTTTGGCAATGGCTTCAATGGTTCTGTTAATTGCAGTAAGCTGATAGTATCTTGGTGTTTTATTGAGGAAGTCAATAAAGTAATCCTGAGTAACAGTTTTATCATTGATATCCTCAATCCCTTTCCATCTGCAATAATAGGACCACAGGTTAGAAGGGGTAGGAAATTCATTTAAGAACACTTCTTTCTCAATGGTACTAGTTAATCCAGTTTTATCATGGAATTGAAATGAATCACCATTGGAACTGAATGCGAAAGGTACGTCAAGCATCTCAGCATAACCCAAAGCCTGCTGCATACCTGAACCGACTTCATGGTTATTGTCCTTGGCTTCAATAACTGCTATAGGTATGTTCTGTTTGTAGTAAAGAACATAGTCAGCACGCTTTCTTTCACCACGGGTGGTCTTTTGTCCCTGGACAATCACCCGTCCATCTGTAAGAAAAACCTCTTCACGCACTTGAGTATGGATGTTCCATCCAGCACTTTTGATTGCAGGAGTAATAAACTTGGTGCAGATGTCCCTTTCACTGAGTTCTTTTTTGTTAATTGTATCCATATCCACCCACCCAGCCAATATCGATAAGTTCATTTAATCAATAAACAAAGAACACAAATAAACTTTTTGATATGGTTTAGAGGCATAGGTACTGTCCCCATTTTGCTGTAAATTCGTCAGTATGTTCTCTAGTTATTCATATTGTTTTACTAAAATACAGGACTGTAGGTAGTATCCTTTTTGCTATAACTTCCCCTGTACCTCTATACATGCTTAATCTTCCATAGATGAATATCTGTTTTCAGTAATCCACTCTTCACGAGTGTTCTTGCAGCATCTTCACTATCGACAAAATAATCTTCTAACAGGTCATATAGATTCATGGTCCTGTGCCTTCCTAGTTGTTTACAATATTCTATTAAGGTACAGAGCTATCATATTTTTCAGCATTTTTGATACACAGCCGCCAAATCTGTCCTCTTTAAAAACAGAAATAAAATCGACTACAGCTTTTATTTTTTTACCCATATTCCAGTCCACACTTTTCACAAAACTTACTGTTTAGCTTTGAATCCCACTTTATAGAGCCACCACATTCTCTACACTTTCCACACTTTGTGCCACTTCTATTCCTTTTCCCTTCAGAAGATGTCCAAGGACTCATAGGAATCAGTTCACCATCAGCATTAGATGACATACTATAGGGAACTAGAATACTTTTGGATTTTTTTTGTGCTTCTGATTTTGGTTTGATTTTAGTGGCAAATGCACGCCTTCCTTTTATACTCTTTATTTCAATCGTGACATTTTCTCCTACATTCGTGCCTGGAACGATAATGTCAAACTTTTTTATTCGTGCAATTCCTTCCCCATTTTGAGATATCTCTTCAATTTTCACTTTATGGATGTTACCTACTGAAACAGGAACATAATATTTGCAAATATCTGTCGATCCCTCTTCCACTAACTTACATTGACTATACTTTACGCAACTCCTACAAAACTTTGGAACTTCGCTACTATCCACTATTAATCCCCGTGTTTGTATTCTACATAACCCATATATAAGATGTGATTTGAGTTTCCAATGTAAGTAAACAAAGTAGAATACTTTCACACTGCATAGGTTATATCTATATAGGCAAGCATCTTTCTAATGTATGGTGTTACATATGTCAGATGGTGGCTTCGACGTGGATAGATTAATTCAACAAAGAAGAAATGAATTGAACCTTTTTGGAATAGTGACTGATCCCATTACCAAGCAAAGAGTTAGTTTTCCTTCTGTTCCTCTGAATTCTAGTTCCAAGGAGATTAAACCTAGCATATCATTGGACAAAGGTACACTGGAATGTAAAAATTGCATATCTTTTGAAGAATGCAAGCTGAAAGATGGGTTCGAAGATATTTGCCCCTATAAAAGCAAACACATTGCTCATCCAATACCTTCACAGTAAGATGATGTATTCACTCATTTCCACTATTATAGAACTAAAGGAGGGGAAAGTATAGCAAAAAATTCTCCAACAGGAGACGGTCACAGAAATGGAGCCGTTAAAGGCAGGTCTCAGACCCAGAACCCCAAAACTGGCTTATGGGCAAAAAGAGACACAGATACAGGCAGGATTATGGACAATAAATCCGATGGAACTCCATTCAAAGGTGTTAGAAAAGAAAAGTAGTGCAGTGTCAATTTTTCTTTTTTCTCTTTTTTATTGTTTTTAAGCTTCATTATAGTTCGTGCTTTACATTAGATTTTTATCTTAAAGATAAGAGCTCATAATCTGTAACCCAATTCATGGATGAGTTGTCTTAAGAAATGTATTTCCCTAGCCTGTTCGTCGAGTATTCTTGGTAGTGTCCCTATTTTGCTGTATATTCCCCTGTACCTCAGTTTATTCTTACTCTTCCATAGATAAATATCTGTTTCCAGAACTCTTCAGATAGCCTGAATTTGCCAATAATATGCCCTCTGTAGAGAGGTTTTTCAGGCCATTTTCTGCAGCCAATATAAAAACATCACCTTAGGAATAAGAGCTGCAAAAACCCATATTCTAGCTTTATGAATGGTTTAGAAAATGGTGGACACACATTGAGCATAACATCTAGAAAGATTATTGCTTTAAAATAGATTAGAAGATGGGAGTGCCAACTGGGGCAATTGCCATCTTTATTGGATTACCCGGGAACACATACATACCGTTTTCTGGATTATAGACGCCTACATCATCATCTCCATCCTTGTCCCAGTCACCAACAATGGGCTTTACTCCATTCCATCCAAATCCAACGAATCTATATTTATTAGGGGTGTTGGTTTCAAGGACCCATGTATCCTTACTATATACGCCAACATCGTCCTTTCCATCACCATTCCAGTCACCAATTACTGGTATAACACCATCCCATCCCAATCCAATGACTTCATATCCTGCATCTGTTTTGAGGACAAAGTTATCACCAGCATCATTATAGACTCCAATATCAGTGATCCCGTTTCCATCCCAGTCACCAGTTATGGGTATGACACCAGCCCATCCAAACCTGATGCTATCTATCTTGTCCCCGTAAATTTTGGACAACTGCCAAGTATAGGTTGCCGGATTATATACTCCGGGTTGTTCAGCAGTATACCCATTCCAGTCACCTGCAAGGGGAATACCATTCTTCATGAAGTAGAATGACATTTCTTCTCCATCATAATTCCTAAGCTTGAATTCTCCTGTCTTCTTGGAATACAATCCCATGTTTGCTGCATTAATTCCATCCCAATCACCAAGGATAGGTTCCCATGCAACCGACCCATACCTCTCTTTTACAAATCTATTTCCTGTCAGGGTATACCAATCACCCTTATCGTATGTGCTTACCGTATCCACGTTCATATTCGTGGTTCTAACGGGATTTGCGGGGTCTGTTATATCATAGGTAGCCAATGAGGTGACCAACAGATTATCTTGCCTTGAAACGCTGTATATTGGCGATTCTATCCATGTATATGAGAGGGGTTCTGTATATTCTGGTTCGCTAACATCAAGGATAGATAGGGTTGATTCATAGGTAAGGACTGCTATCTCACTATCTACGTACATGGAATAGATAGTATCGGGTTGTCCCTCCCATCCCATGAAATATACCCTATTAGGCTTTCTGGGATTTGATATATCATAGATTTCAAATCCAGTCCCACCCACATATATATAGTCACCACGCAACAAAACATGTGAGTAACCACCTTCCAGAAAAGTATCGGACAGTTTAATGGTGCTTACCAATTTCCCACTTTCATATATACTAATTGTTGTTGGTCCCGTGTCTTGGAATGTTACCTCTGCACTCGCAGGTGCGACCAATAGGAACAGCAACACCATTCCATACAAAAGATGCTTGATTGATTTAGTGACCCTCACACTTGTTGCCCCCTTATATAATTGTCGTTTCAGGATAATAAAGGTGAGGTTATTTTCCCTCACTCTGCATAATGTGTTTCTCCTTCGTATATTCCATCCTCCATTGCTTCAAGGGCTTCGTCTTCACCCTCTGCTTCTGTGAACTCTGCATCTTGGGCCTGCTTGGCAGCCTCCTTAGCTGCCTTCACTGCCTCTTTTTCTGCTTCTATTATCCTTGCAAAGGTTTACTTGACTCCATGACTAAGTGGATTGCCCTTTTAGTAGTACCATCTTTTATAGTCTACACTATAGGAGACATTTGCAGTTGGAGGATAAACGCCTTCTAGAAGTGATGTGAAAGTAAATGTAGACAACGAAAACATAAGAAACAAGATTGATATGGGAATAACTCTATGTCTTCCAACAACAGAACAGTCAAAATAACATCTATATCATTGTTGTAGTCTTAAATCATATATTACAACAATATTTATTGGCAGTTCCATAGCATCGTCGCTGCGGAACAAAATTGTAGTGTTTATTCTGTTTTTCATACTTGTCACCGGACTGGCTTCACATTAAAAACAGATTTTAAAGTATATAAGTTATACTATACTATTAAATATTTAAATATTTTGAACAATACAGATTCGCAAAATTGATGTATAAGGAACATGCTCTAATTTCCGATGAAAAATATCGTGATCATAGATTATGGGCTCGGCAACCTGCGCAGTGTGTTCAAAGGACTTGAACACGCAGGTGCCTCTGTTTCCATCTCCAGTGACCAGAAAAAGATACTTGCAGCAGATGGGATCATCCTGCCCGGAGTAGGTGCTTTCATGGATGCCATGAAGAACATCGAAGATCTCAAGGGAGCCATCAAGGAATATGTGGATTCCGGCAAGCCTATGCTTGGGATCTGTCTGGGCGAGCAGATACTTATGGAACGGTCCGAAGAGGGAAAACTAACGGACGGCCTGAGACTTATAGGGGGCAATGTTATCAGGTTTCCCCATTCTGAACTCAAAGTACCTCACATGGGATGGAACTCCATAAAGATCATGCAGGAGCACCCTCTGTTCGAAGGTATTCCAAACGGATCTCATGTTTATTTTGTACATTCGTACTATGTGGACACCACGCATAAGAACACACTTGCAACATGCGAATATGGAAGAACGTTTGCAGCTGCGGTGGTCAACGATGCGGGGAACGTGATAGGTACACAGTTCCACCCTGAAAAAAGTGGCGATGTAGGCCTGAAGATGCTGCACAACTTTGTACGGATGTGTTGAGGTAAGAACATGGACATAGAAGGATATGCAAAAAGAGGCCTGCGTGCCAATGACCCTGAACTTGAGGATAAGCTCACAGCCCGGATCCTGGAAATAAAGAAGACTACTCCCCAGCACGCCCGCAGGCTTGCACAGGCAACCATAGTGGAATCCAGGAACACATTAGATGTGAAAGGTGACATCCTTGAACCCACCATATCTGGTGTCACTATGGGTGAGTTCGGCGTAGGTTCCAGGGGTACTGGTGACTTCTATACACATGAGAAGATAGCAGAGGTCATAGGGAAGACAGAAGCAGTAGTGGACAGCGCACAGCTTGATGATTCCGGGGTGGTGCTGGGCAATGGCAACGATAAGTACATAATAGTCACAATAGACGGGATACACTCAAGGCTCAGTGATTTTCCATTCCTTGCCGGTTTTCATGTGGCAAGGGCCTCGCTTAGGGATGTTTATGTCATGGGTGCCAGACCCATAGCTCTGCTCTCAGACATCCATGTAGCAGATGATGGTGACGTAGCAAAGATATTTGATCATATAGCAGGCATTACCACAGTATCCGAACTTACGGGCATCCCCCTTATCACAGGCAGTACGCTGCGTATAGGCGGGGACATGGTCATCGGAGAACGCATGACAGGCGGTGTGGGTGCAGTGGGAACGACATCGGACCTTACAGCCCGCAACCAGACACGTGCAGGCGATGTGATCCTTATGACCGAAGGAGCCGGTGGAGGCACTGTTTCCACTACGGCCCTGTACTACAACATGCACCACGTAGTACAGGAGACAATGAACGTAAAGTTCCTGGAAGCATGTGAAGCCCTTATTGCCTCCGGTCTGCTGCCACATATCCATACCATGACAGACGTCACGAATGGAGGTATTCGTGGCGATGCAAAAGAGATCTCAAAGACCGCAGGTGTGAAACTGGTATTTGAGGAAGAGAAGATGAGAGCACTGGTCAATCCTGCGGTGCTTGATATGCTCGAAACCCTCAAGATAGATTACCTGGGAGTATCGCTTGATGCCCTGCTCATCATAGCTCCGCAGGAATTTGCCAGGGAGATCATGCGTGTCATAAAAGGAGCAGGTGTTGCCATAGACATCATAGGGCGTGTAGAGGAAGGGACCGGTGCAGAGGTAAGGATCAACGGTGAAATAAAGGACTTTACACCCCGGTTCAGGGAATCTGCATACACCCCCATCAAGAAAATGGTAGGAGAAGAAGAACCTCGGGATTTCCTTGAAATGAAACATGCTATCGATATTGCAGCAGAGAACGCTATTGAGAAAAAGCGCAGGATAGTGGAAATGATAAAGAAGGGATCTGCTTGAATAATTTCAGCAGATCATTTTTCTGAACTGAGGGAGATCTCATCCATCTTCTTTACAACAAGGACTATTCCGTCCTTCTCCATTATCTCAACCTTATCCCCTTTTTCGATCGCATCCTCAGAACGCGCCTTCCAGACCTCGCTTTTATGCCTCACATACCCGACTTCACCGGGACCGAAGGTATCATCCGCAACAGCAATATCTCCCAAAAGCTCGCCGAACTTCGGCTTAGAATGACGCACCACAGCGATCTTGTAAAGGACAAAGAGCAGAAAGATGCCGATCACTATAGTTGGAGATACCACTGAAAGTATGATCGTCTGCTGGAATTCTGCCGGAGTGTAGTTCCTGGGGAAATCCGTGGGTGCAAGCAATACACTTCCCGCAACGATGCACACAAGTCCCGCAATCCCGAAAACCCCAAAACCCGGCGACTGAAATTCTACTACTACCAAAGCCACGCCCACCAGTATAAGGAATATTGATGCTATGTTCACATCGAAGCCGGTACCTATGAGTCCCAGAGCTATTGCCACTATACCAAAGAGCTCTGCTCCAAAACCCGGGTTTGACAAACCTAATATGATAGCATATACTCCCAGCAGTAACAATAAGGAGGATATGATGGGATCCGAGATTATGTTCAGAAAAGAAAGCCTGAGAGGTGGTTCATAGAACACTATGTCTGCCCCACTGGTCTTAAGCTCCTGACCTTTGACCTCAAGTCCATCCACCTGCTCCAGCAGATCATTGAGATCTGAAGCTATGTATTCTATTACTCCGTATTCTAAGGCTTTCTCGGGATTTAGATTAAGGTTCTCATTAATGAATTGGGCTGCAGTGGTGTCATTACGCCCGTGCTTGCGGGCATTTTCCTGTGCAGTGGCAACGAGAGCGTTCACTATTTTGGAGTCGTTCACAGGCTCGGAACCTGTGGTTGTTACCGTCACCGGCTGTGCTGAACCTATGACAGTGAAAGGAGACATAGCTGCTACATCCATACTAATGAGCAGAAGAGTGCCTGCAGACCAGGCCTTGGTGCCTTCCGGATAGACATAGCCTATTACAGGCACATCCGTGACAGCTATTTGTTCCATCATGTTAAGAGTTGCATCCACAACTCCCCCAGGTGTGTTAAGTGTGATGACCAGAGCCTGATAATCACCATCTTCAGCGAAAGCTATAGCATCTGCCAGAATATCATCTGATGCGGGAGTTATGGTGCCGCCTATATCCATCACCAGCACCTTTTCTGCAGCGATGACCTGTGGTGTACAGCACAACAAAAATAAAAAAAATAAAAAAAAGATTCCCAGCCTTGGTTTCATCCTGACCTTTCCATTAATCCTTGTTCTTGTCACTAAATGCCTTCGACATAGCCGCCATTCCTCCAATTTCCATTGAATTGGAAATTACGATAAGGTTCTTCTCTCTTGCAACCTCGGCTATGGTCTGCAATTCACGCAGTTTAAGTCCCGCGGGCATATTCTGGTATAACTGTGCAGCTTGTTGCATCTTCTCTGCAGCTATGTACTCACCTTCTGCAAGGATGATACGTGCACGTTTCTCACGTTCTGCTTCAGCCTGCTTTGCAATGGCACGCAGCATAGTCGCATCTATCTTAACGTCTCTGAGAGTAACGCCTGTGACCTTGATACCCCATGGATCGGTGGACACATCAAGCATTTCCTGAATTTTCTTATTTATTTCTTCCCTATTGGAAAGCAGTTCATCCAGTTCGATCTCACCTATCACATCACGCAATGTGGTCTGGGACAAAGTGGAAGTAGCATACTTGTAATTTTCCACCTCATTGACAGCAGAAGAAGGCTCCACGACCTTATAATAGACCACCGCATCCACATCCACGGTCACATTGTCCTTGGTTATCACGTTCTGCTTGGGCACATCAATGGTCACCACACGCAGATCGACCTTGACCACTGTATCTATGATAGGTATTATGAGGAACAGACCAGGACCTTTGATCCCACTCAGCCTTCCTAAACGAAAGATAACAACACGTTCATATTCATTTACGATCTTGATAGCTTTTGACAAGATAAAAATCACTAGGATAAGTATTGGTAAAATGATGTCGAATAGAGCCATAATGCCTCCTTTCAAGCGTTGGAATAGTTAATTACTTGATAATATTCGTTTATAACTAAAGGGTTAGTACATATTAAAAAGTTAATGGTGATAGCTAATAATATCAAAAATCATAACAGCAAAGATCATGAGGGCAAAAAAAGGAGTTTGGGTCCGAAGTACTTATTTGAAGGGGATGTGCACGAAAGTATGAAAGCAAACATTTTTCCGGAATTCAGACCCAATAAATAATAAGATGTTTTTATGGTTTATTAATCTGATTGATTTTGTGGTGTGAAATTACAAACTCACATAAATAATGCCAAGTGTGGCTAGCTATCGATTTTTACATATACTTTACAATCCCGCAGACCAAAGAAATAAATCCCACATATTACATTTAAAGCATGATAAAATGAGCGAAAGATGTCAAGATTGCGAGGGAAAGGGATACATTGTTACCTCCTCGAAGAAATGCCCGGAATGCAAAGGCAGCGGGAAGTCCAAATCAATAGACTTTATGAAGCTCTCCGAGAAAGATGTTACGAATTTTCTCAGCAGCGGTTCAGCATGTCCAAAATGCGGGGGGACCGGAGAAATTGAAGAAAAAGATGCTTGCAGTAAATGCAAAGGAAAAGGCGTTATGTACTCTTGTAGCACATGCGGAGCAGCCATAGATCAGCTTGTGGACGGAGAAGAAGTATGTGAAAGCTGCAGTAAGAAGCAGATAGTGTACAAACTCGATGACTCCTGCACAATTGATGAGATAGATATGGGAAAATTGTACCATTGCGTAGTGAACAGTAATGTTGCCTTTGGGACCTTTGTTGATATCAACTCAAAAATGAGAGGACTTATCCATTCGAGCAATATTAAAGAAGTACCTAGGATCGGGGACAGCCTTGTGGTGAGTGTGAAGGAGATAAGGAACAATAACAAATTGGACCTCATTCCCAGAAACATCAGCACCTATCAGACAGTAGATCTTGAAAAAGAGCTTCCTGAATTTAACTCCTCCAAACTCTCCGAAAACGTGGGCAAGACGGTCAGAGTCCATGGAGAAGTGATACAGGTAAAACAAACAGCTGGTCCCACCATATTCACCATAGATGATGAGACCGGCCAGATATCTGCTGCGGCTTTTGAAAGTGCGGGAGAGAGAGCATATCCGCACATAGATGCCGATATGATAGTATCTGTTACAGGGGAAGTCCAGCTGAGAGGAGAGAACGTACAGCTTGAGGTCCGCAGCATGAAAAGGTTGACGGACGATAAGGAAAAAATAATAAGGGGCCGTATCGAAGAGGCGATCGACAGCAGGGCTGAGCCTCATGACATCGAGTTCCTGGTCAAGAGCGATGTGCTGGAGAAGCTCAGGCCAGCTATGAAACAGGTCGCAAAGGAGATACATAAAGCTGTTATCAAATCCAAGCCCATCCTCCTGAGACATCATGCCGATGCCGACGGTATGACAGCAGCTGTTGCCATCGAGAGAGCCATACTACCGCTCATAAAAGAAGTGAACGGTGCTGATGGAGAATACTATTTCTACAAAAGGGCTCCCTCAAAGGCTCCTTTCTATGAACTGACAGACGTGACCCGGGATGTTTCCTTTGCTCTGGAAGATACCGTCAGACATGGGCAGAAAATGCCCCTGGTCGTGAGTGTGGATAATGGTTCCACCCTGGAAGATCTGCCTTCTTTCAGAATAGCTCAGGTATACGATATTGAGATGGTTGTCGTTGACCATCATCATCCTGACAAGGAAGTTGATCAGTTCCTCAAAGCCCATGTCAATCCGGCGCATGTGGGAGGAGATTATAGTATCACTGCGGGCATGCTCTGCACAGAAGTTGCCCGTATGATAAATCCGGATATTGAAAAAGAGATCCTGCACCTGCCTGCTGTTGCCGGTGTAGGGGACCGTGCAGATTCAGATGAGGCAAGAGATTATATTAAGCTGGTATCCGACAGATATTCATTGCAGGATCTGAAGGATATGGCACTTGCACTTGACTATGCAGCCTACTGGCTCAAATTCAGCAGCGGCAGAGGAATAGTTGACGATATACTGGATATGAGAGACCATAACACACATAGGAAACTTGTCAGCCTGTTCTGTGAGCAGGCCAACGGCATGATCAACGAGCAGCTTGAAGCGTGCATGGCACATGTAAAAGCACAGAAGCTTCCTAACGGTGCCATACTGAACGTCCTGGACGTTGAGAACCATGCCCACAAATTCACATTCCCGCCACCCGGAAAAACATCCGGCGAGGTGCATGACAGGCTTTGTAAGAAATACGAAAACCAGCCAGTGGTCACTCTGGGATATGGCCCCGACTTTGCTGTGATCAGGTCCAAGTATGTCAAGATGAACATACCAAAAATGGTCAGAGAGCTGCATGATGAGATAGAAGGTGCTGGAGTTAGTGGAGGAGGACACCTTGTGGTGGGCAGCATAAAGTTTGTAGAAGGGATGCGTACTCAGGTACTGGCAAAGCTTGCAGAAAAGATAGGAGCAGTGGAAGTGGAATAAAACCCTTCCAACTGCAGTTGTTTTTAAATATTGTATAGTATTACTCAGTCCACACGGACTATGCGTACCAATGGCCTTACAGGCACATCTGAAATGACCTCTGCACCTTTCTTATCCACCAGGACAGCTATTGCAACAGGTTTACCACCTTCTTCATGGATGCGCTTGACCACGCCCATCATGGTGGACCCGCTAGTGATCACATCATCTACAATAACACATTTCTTACCCCTTACAGTACTGAAGTTCCCGCTGAAATCGCCTTTCAGGCTCCTGTCATCAGCAGGATCGTAATGTGCGTGGAATATTGCAAGGTCTGTACCCAGTTCTTCTGCCATAAGGCTCGCTAACGGCACACCACTAACCCCAATACCCACAATAAGGTCAACGTCATCTTCTGTCTCCTCCAGGGTCTCCAATACCAAATCACAGAGAACTTTTGAAATGTTATGCAGCCTGTAAGCATTCTTACCGATGTTGGCCCAGTTAACAGAAATGTCTTTGGGTGCAGGTGTGCTAACATCTTTCTTTGCACGGGTGAGAAGCCAGGTCACAGTGTCCCTGGAAACGTTAAGCTCATCTGCTATTTGCCTTGAAGTAAGCCCGTTGGACTGTAACTCCACTGCCTTCTGAATCAGATTATCTATATTTTTCATATAATCCCTGCCTGCGATCTTCTTAAAGGATATTCTAAAATTTATTCTATTAAGATGTCACTAATACATATACAAGTATTGTTATAATTTTCTTTTGCGTCCTTTCTTCATAGGAGAGCCACATACGGGACATATATCCCCGGAATCGAACTTCCTTTTACATCCAATGCAGACCTTCTGCCATATGAGCACATCCTTTATCTTCTTCTGGACAACAGGCTCTACTTTGATGCCCAGCATACTGGCAACATTCTGAACTGCGTAATCGTCCGTAAGGAGTACCGCCTCCCCCTTAAGATCATAAGCCTTGGCAAGCACTTCAATGTCAGTAAGGGACAGCTCCTCATGGTCCTTTGATACACCGGAAACCTCTGCAACCCTATCAAGCGCCTCCTTCGAGGGCAATTCCACTCCCAGACCCCGTTCCCTGGCAAGATCAAAGCGAAGCCTTGACTCATTGCTTTTGAGCTCATCCACCACCGAAGGAACAGTAATGGTATAAGTAGCATCAACTGGTTTTCCCATTATGAAGACAGCAGAGTCGGCTATATAAAGAGGCATGCAGCTGCATTAGAACTTCCAGATAGATTAAACCTTTGAGCGGGAAACTTTATTTTAAGTAGGATGCAGCAATAAGAACAGAAACACAGTAAAGGATCGTATTTAATAGACGATCATATTTCAGGCCACTACAGAGGACAGGAACATGGACACAGAGAAAGCAAGGGAAGTAATCGTTGGTTTCATCAGAGAAAAAGTAAGAGAAGCAAATGCTGAGGGGGCTGTCCTTGGTATCAGCGGAGGTGTCGATTCCGCACTTGCAGCATATTTAGCTGCTGAAGCCCTTGGGAAGGATAAAGTATTGGGCATACACCTTCCGGAACTCAACCTCACACCTGCAGAGGATGTGCTCGATGCGACCGAAGTTGCTCACCGTTTAGGCATAGAGTTCAGGGCAATAGACATTTCAGGGATGCTCACAGCCTACCTTGAAAACATTTCAGATGGAGATAAGGCCACTACCCATACAAAAGGGAATCTGAAGGCCCGTATCCGGATGGCGGTGCTGTATTATCATGCCAACATGCTCAACAGGATAGTCATAGGCACAGGCAACAAAACAGAGCTGCTGCTGGGTTATTTCACAAAACATGGCGATGGAGGAGTAGACATTCTGCCTTTGGGGGATCTCTATAAGACCGATGTGTGGGAGCTTGCAGCCTTGATGGGAGTACCTGAATCCATCATCAATAAGGCACCTTCTGCAGGCCTCTGGAGTGGGCAAACCGATGAAAAAGAACTGGGTATTACATACAAAGAAGTAGACAGGTTCCTTTCAATGCTACTGGAAGGACAAACAACGGATATCGCACGGAATACTATAGGTATCACAGAGGAGCAGACAGATTCGGTGATGCGCAGGATCAAAATGAACGCCCACAAGCTGAAGATACCACCGATAGCAGACCTTGGGCTTTTGAGATGATACTAGATTAAATCACCTTGATGGAAACATTTTTGCTTTTGATGACTGCATTCTTACAAGTGGCTTTGCCAGATGTCTGCGGGCACAGGGAGGCACCTCATACATACCTGGCTGAATATCCCTTTTTTGTTGCACCTGTACCAAAGCTGATGACCTTGTGCCACATTTCCTGCATCTGTAGCCTTGCCCCCTGCCTGCGGATTCCATCCTCTTTCCGCAGGAAGGGCATTCAGGATTATGAGAAACTACCAAGGGAGCAAGTGACACTATCTCCATCTTTTCGATATTCAGGGTTTTGTTCATAAAACTTCCATAAACCTTTACAATATCACCTGGAATGAGTTTACGTACCAGTGATCTGAAATCCTTGGTTGGTTCAAAGGCAGCACATTCTACAGAATCTCCACTGGCATCAGATATAGAGAAGATAGTGTGCCCGCCTGCTATGGTAAGTGGGTCACATGAAACTGACCCTGACACAATATAGGATTGCATCTCTTTGATCCCGGAAATACTGGCAATGTGCATCAAATGCATATCAGTTCCCTGGTTAGTACAGTATATACATGATCTTTCCAGGGGTTCTGAAATTATCATTCCCGCTGTCCTTTTCACCACATCCGGGTCCCTACCCCTGACACCATACAGCACCGGGTCCGGAGAATGAGGCACGCACACCACAAGTCCGTTTGAAACATCCACAGTGTCCCACGTAGCTGGATAAGTGGCATCGTCAGCAACAAAGAAACTTTCTTTATCCACATTTCTAGGGGTGCCCCATTTATCCCTTTGCCTGTAGGCAAGATACTCAAATGTGTGATCCCACCCGGGATTCAGCATAGCACCACAGGCAGCCAGTGAGCCTATGAGACCTCGCCCATTCTTGAATCCTCTGGCCTGTAGGCCGGTTTCGGCAATTATGGACTTTGCTTCTTCGATGGACAGGACAGTTCTTACAGCGCGCTGGAAAAAAACACCCAGTATATCCCTGAAACTATTGGCTTCATCGTCCTGTACAAAGACAACTCCCGGATTTGTCATTTCACACTCCATTGCTGACATTGCTGCAACCCTGGAAATGACATGCTCCATCACTTTATCCGGACAAGAAGTTTGTATATCAATGCCTACGCAGGCATTACCTCTGGTCTTGTAAGGGATAGTGGGATTGAGGCGAACAAGTATGGGAAGCTTCCGGATGCTGCCATACTGCTGCAGTTCTTCCATGAGCAGGGCTCCCAGATATGTTGTGCACATCCCTTCTCTTGAATCCGTATCATCTATACCTATGAACATGTATTGACCTTGATAATTTGGTTTAGTGATGAGTTGCATGCAATTAAGTTTTCTGCAGGGAAAAGGACTTTAGGACAGCAGAATAGCAAAAATTCATATAGATGTGCAAACAATCATTTATCAGTCATGACAAAAGACATCCTCATACATCAGATAGTAGATGTACTGAAACAGGCAGACTTTATTGTCTCAAAGCGCTGTAACATCAGGCCGAGGAGTTTTGACCTTGCTGCAAGGAAAGACAGCATCCTGCTTTTCTGCAAAGTATTGTACAATATTGATGGACTGAACGAAGAAACAGCCCATGAGATGAAAGCGCTTGCGCGATACCTGAGTGGTTCAGCCATTCTTGTGGGTGCCAAAACCAGGGACCAGATGCTTGAAGATAGTGTAGTGTACATGCGATATGACATACCTGCGGTCAACGTGCAGACACTTTATGATTACTTTGTGGAGAACGTGCCTCCGCTGGTATCTGCAGCACCGGGAGGATTATACGTATCAATAGATGGTGATGTGCTGAAAGAAGCGCGCACCAAACAGGCTATGTCCCTGGGTACCCTTGCCACTGAGCTGGGAGTTTCCAGAAGGACCATCAGCAAATATGAAGAAGGTGGAATGGATGCGTCCATAGATGTAGTGTTGCATCTGGAAGAGCTGCTTGATGTTGCACTTGCAAGATCCATAGACATTCTGCATGCTTTTGAGAATAGATTGAAAGAGCCACCAATGCCACTTGAGGAGAAAAAATATCCTGAAGAGGATAACGTGCTCGATCTGCTGCATTCTCTGGGCTATCAGGTGGTTTCAACATCCCAGGCACCTTTTAAAGCCATATCCAAAGATAATCACGATACGATGCTTACAGGTGTCAGCACTTACAGCAGTGCGATGATAAAAAGAGCTGATCTGATGAGCAGCATTTCCAGTGTGACACAGACACGGTCGGTCTTTATCATAAAAGGCCAAAGTAAATCTGAAACTGTAGAAAATACAGTGCTCATCGAAGAAAAGGAACTGGACAGGATGTCCGGACCTGAGGAGTTCGTAAGCCTTATAGACGAGAAGACAAAGTACAAAAAACACTGATGATTTTTATCTCAGTTATGAACCAAATCCAAAAATCTAATTATATGAAGATACTTTAAGAGCCTATAATGACCACAAATATAGGAGTTTTAGTATCAGGCAGAGGTTCCAACCTTCAGTCTATCATTGACCATGTGGAAAGCGGCTATCTAAAGAACGTAAAGCTCAGCGTGGTCATCAGTGATGTGCAAGATGCTTTTGCCCTCGAGCGTGCAAAGATGCGTGATATAGATGCTGTTTTTATAGATCCGCGCGCCTATGAAAGCAAGATGGGATTTGAAGAAAAGATAATTGCAACATTGAAGGATTATAATGTGGATCTGGTGCTTCTGGCAGGATATATGAGGATCTTAGGAAGTGAAGTGATCCAGGCATATAGAGACAGGATCATGAACATACATCCTGCACTGCTTCCTTCCTTTAAAGGCCTGCATGGACCCAGACAGGCGCTTGAATATGGAGTAAAGGTCGCTGGCTGCACCGTACATTTCGTAGACGAAGGAATGGATAGCGGACCTATAATCCTTCAGAGCTGTGTGCCTGTAAAAGACGATGACACAGAGAGTACACTTGCCTCGCGGATACTGGAACAGGAACACAGGATATTCCCAGAAGCAGTAAAACTGTTCACTGAGGGTAAACTTAAAGTGGATGGCAGGATTGTACTACGCAGAGAGAACTAACATTAAAAAAGCTTGTAAATGGATGATACCATGTCCTATATTTCAGAGATAGACCCCGAGATCGCTGAAGCACTGAAGCTTGAAGCGAACCGCCAGGACTACAAACTCAACCTGATAGCATCTGAGAACTATACGAGCCGTGCGGTCATGGAAGCACAGGGTTCGATAATGACCAACAAATATGCAGAAGGTTATCCGGGTAAGAGATACTATGGTGGCTGTGAATTCGTAGACATTGCCGAGAACCTTGCAAGGGAGAGAGCAAAGGCCATATTCGGCGCAGAGCATGTGAACGTGCAACCCCACTCCGGCTCAGGAGCAAATATGGGAGTATACTTCTCCATGCTTAAACCCGGAGATACCATTATGTCCATGGACCTTTCGCATGGAGGCCATCTTTCACATGGAAGTCCGGTCAATTTTGCCGGCCAGCTTTACAAGATAATACCATATGGAGTATCCAGGGAAACAGAGGCATTAGATTACGATGAACTAATGGAGATGGCAAAGCAGACAAGACCCAAAATGATAGTGTGCGGAGCTTCTGCTTATTCCCGGACTCTTGACTTCAAGAGATTCAGGGAGATAGCTGATGAAGTGGGTGCATATCTTCTGGCAGATATCGCTCATATTGCCGGACTTGTAGCAGCAGGAGCACATCCAAGTCCAGTCCCCTATGCTGATTTTGTAACAACCACGACTCATAAGACCCTGCGCGGACCCAGAGGTGGTATGGTCATGTGCAAGGAAGAATATGCAAAATCACTTGACAAGGCCGTATTTCCCGGAATACAGGGTGGGCCTCTGATGCATATAATAGCTGCAAAGGCTGTAGCCTTTAAGGAAGCACAGAGCAAACAGTTCAAGCAGGACCAGGAACAGACAGTCAAGAACGGGAAGATGCTCGCTGAGAGCCTGATAGAGAGGGATTTCAACATAGTTTCAGGAGGGACCGACAACCACGTAATGCTCCTGAACCTCAATAAGTTCGATATAACAGGAAAGGATGCGGAAGCAGCTATGAGCAAAGCTGGCATCATCCTCAATAAGAACACCATACCCTTTGAGACCAGAAGTCCTTTCATTACCAGTGGAATAAGGATAGGCACTCCCGCTACAACCACCCGGGGCATGAAAGAAAGAGAGATGGTGGACATTGCAGGTTTCATAGAGAGTGTGATACTCAACATTGAAAAAGAGCATGCACTAATGGAGATCAGCTCTGATGTGGAACAGCTTTGCAGCAGGTTCCCGATCTATAAGTAAAGAGGTGAGTGGTGTGGTGGACGAGGAATATAGTACAAGAGTAATTAATGGACGCAGCCTTGCAAAGAAGGTGGAGGAAGAGGTAAAGAAGGGTGTTGAAGCACTTAAAGCGCAAAGGGCCATAACTCCTGGCCTTGCCACCATTCTGGTAGGAGAGGACCCTGCTTCAAAGATGTATGTGCGCCTCAAGCACAAAGCGTGTGAAAGGACAGGCATACATGCAGAAGATCACAACCTTCCGGCCTCAATCTCGCAAGAAGAACTCATAGCTCACATTCAGCAGCTCAACCTGAGGAGCGATATTCACGGGATATTGCTGCAACTACCTCTTCCACGACATCTTAATGATAAGGAGGCCATGCTGGCCATAGACCCAAAAAAGGATGCCGATGGTTTTCATCCTTACAACATGGGGAACCTGCTGATAGGTAATGAGGGATTTGTACCCTGCACTCCAAAAGGAGTTATCCGGGCAATGGAAGAGCATGGTATTCAGATACAAGGGAAGCATGCAGTTGTGGTCGGGCACAGCAACGTCGTGGGAAAGCCCATGGCTGCAATGCTGATCAATCGCAATGCCACTGTTTCGGTATGCCACGTGTTCACCCAGAACCTTGAACAATACACTCTTGATGCTGACATACTAGTAGTGGGAACAGGCGTCAAACACCTCATCAAAGCTGATATGGTAAAAGAAGGAGTTGTCGTTTTTGATGTGGGGATCACCGAAGAGAATGGAAAAGTGTACGGTGATGTGGACTTTGAGAACGTCATCAAAAAAGCCTCCCTTATAACCCCAGTACCCGGAGGCGTGGGACCTATGACAATTTCCATACTCATGCAGCATGTGCTGATGGCAGCTAAAGATGCGTCTACATAGAGATAGATGCAATATATGTCGATTCCATACTTTGTCGGGTAGAAAATGTTCGTTGATGCAGATATCTGCGGCTTGAAAGTTGGTGATGAACACCCTGTAAGGATAATGGGAGTTATTAATCTCAGCCATGAGTCTTTTTACAAGTCATCAGTAGTGAACATAGATTCCATACTGGAGAAGGCATATAGCATGGTGGACAACGGTGCCACTATCCTGGATATAGGAGCACGCTCCACATGGCTGCTTGCAAAGCCTGTGATAAGCAGGGAAGAAGAGATGCAAAGGCTTGTCCCTGCACTTGATATTCTGAAAGACAACGTTGATGTGATCATTTCAGTAGATACGATGTTTGCTGACATCGCTGAAAAGGCCCTTGAACTGGGAGCTGATATGATCAATGATGTTTCCGGTTTTAAAGCCGATGAGAGAATGCTGGAAGTCCTGGCTGAACACAACTGTCCTGCAGTTGCCATGGCCACCGAGAAGATCCCTGGTGACCCAATAGGTATGGAGGCTATAATGGAATCCTTATCCGGCATCATCAGGCAGGCACATAACAAAGGCATGGACACCAGCAAGCTCATTCTGGACCCTGCCATAGGTAAATGGGTGCCTGAAAAGATACCAATATACGATTTTGAGACCATCGACCAGTTCGAAAGACTGAAGGTGTTCCGCAAACCACTCCTTGCAGCGATATCGCGCAAATCCTGCATTGATGCAGTGCTGCACAGGCCAGCCGAGGAAAGGTTATATGGCACTCTTGCTGCCACTGCTATTGTGGTGCACAAGGGAGCTCACATCATAAGGACACACGATGTGCCACAAACCATGGATGTGGTAAAGGTGGCAGCGGCCATGCGCAGCAGGCAGTCTGTGGTAAAAGAGAATGGCTTTGAGGTTTCTGTAGTGAATATTGTAAACCCTGAAGATGCTGTGCGGACCATGAAGGATATGGGTGTCACCGGGACCGGCTCCCGGATCATGAAAAAGAAATCTATTTCAAGGGTACTGAGAATATCCAATATAACCACCACTGAAGCCCTGATAATCAAGCAGGAGATATTGGCAAGGGGAGGCGATGCCGCCCTTGAAAGAGATGCAGTGTCCCATGAGACAGAAAACACTGACATCCTTATCATGGGAACGATATTACAACTTGAGAAACTTGCGAAAAAACTGGAATGCCAGGCCCGTAACCTGCCCGCCATTTCCAGAATGATCCTGGATACACTGCAACTTGATGATAATGTAGAGCACCGTTATTTGAGGGAGCTATGATCATCTCTTCTTCTAAACCATTTGATGAGATACTTGCTGCTTTAAAGGGCAATGACAATGTTTTCGTGATCGGTTGTAATGTCTGCGCTGCAAAACTGCATGTTGGAGGTGAGCCCGAAGTGCTTGACATGTGCCAGAAACTAAAAACGGCCGGAAAACATGTGGTCGGATGGGTTCTGCCCACTGCAGCCTGCAGCATTAGATCCCGCGAAACACTCCTGGAAAAAAATATTGATATACAAAAAGCTGATGCCATCCTTGTCATGGCATGCGGTAGCGGCACTTCAGTAGTAGCCAGACTTGTGGATGTACCGGTCTATCCTTCCAATAACACTGATTCTCTGGGAGGACGAACGGCAGATCAGGTCCTTCCCCAGCTATGCGAAATGTGCGGTGCATGCAATATCCAGGAATTTGGAGGCATATGTCCTAAGGCCAACTGCCCTAAAGGCTTGCTCAACGGCCCATGTGGCGGCTCTATGTCCGGAAAATGCGAGATTGACCCGGAAAAGGACTGTGCATGGGAACTTATCTACAGGCAGCTTGAAAAAATTGGAAGATTGGAGCTGCTGGAGAAGGTGATCGAGCCAAGGAGTTACAATCAGTAATTCATAGACAGATTTTTAACATTATCGAAGTTGTTCCAAGCATATGCACATAGATCATATACTGTAAGCATTCCCATATCCATATGATTAATAAAAAAGATGTGAGAGGTTAACCCCAGTTACCCACAACCGGGATCACACCTTCCCACCCAAGGCCTATAATATCAAAGCCAGAATCTGCCTGGATCAGGAAATTATTACCTCCTCTATTATAAATGCCTACTTCGGTAACACCATCTCCATCCCAGTCACCTACAACCGGCTCAGTACCGGCCCAGCCGAATCCTACGATGTCAGCAGAATTGGTATCGGTGTTCCACAGAGCCCAAGTACCTGCATTGTTATATACACCTACCTCATCAGCACCGTCACCGTCCCAGTCACCTATGACCGGAGTAACACCGGGCCAGCCAAGACCGATAACATTGAAACTGCTCTCTGTAGGGAGAAGGAAATTATTACCAATGGTATTGTAAATGCCCACATCTGTAACACCATCTCCATCCCAGTCACCTACAACCGGCTCGGTACCTGCCCAGCCGAATCCCACAATGTCAGCAGAATTGGTATCGGTGTTCCACAGAGCCCATGTACCTGCATTGTCATAGACTCCCACCTCATCAGCACCGTCCCCGTTCCAGTCACCAACTACTGGTGTAACTCCTGGCCAGCCAAGGCCGATAACATCGAAGCCGCTCTCTGCAGGGAGAAGGAAGTTATTACCACCGGTATTGTAAATTCCTGCCTCAGTAATTCCATCTCCATTCCAGTCACCTACCACTGGCTCAGTGCCTGTCCAGCCGAAACCCACAATGTCAGCAGAATTGTTATAAGAGTTCCAGAGTGCCCAGGTACCTGTATTATCATATACTCCTATCTCATCTACACCCAGATCGAAAATGAAAAGACCTCTTGCAGCATTAGCTACGTAGAAAAGGTTATCTGAAACAGCAACTTTCTGTGGGTTGCTCATATAATACTCTGCCTGGACAACTGATAATACAGGGTCACTGATATCAACAATAGTAAAGCCTTGAGTATAGGTAACGCCAAGATAATTGCCTTGTGCAGCAACAAAACGTGCAGAACCATTGATCTCGTAACTGTCGGCATAGAGCGGCACGGCAGGATCAAAGACATCTACAATTTCAAGATAACCAAGCCCCTCATCATCAAGATTACTGGCTACATAGGCATAATAGTCTGCTACAGCAACATCAAATGCATAACCAGTGGTATTATATGTACCTTCCAGAATTGGTGATGAAGGAACAACGAAATCTATGACCATAAGATTGTAGCCATCAGCTACATAAGCATAATGATCTGCTACAGCAACACCAACTGCAGAATAACCAGTATCATAACTACTCACAAAAGTTGGTGACGAAGGATCGCTAATATCCAGGATCACAAGTTCACCGGCTGCCAGACAGACATAACCGTCTTCAATAGCAACATCGACCGCAATGCCAGTATCAACTTCATAACTGCCGACAAACGCTGGTGATGAAGGGTCGCTGACGTCCACGATAACAAGACTTGTATTAGCAGCTATGTAGGCATGATCGTCTGAAACAACAATACCAAAGGCATCACCGCTGGTATCATAACTGCTCACAAAGGTTGGCGATGAAGGGTCAGTGACATCCAATATCACAAGACCGTCACCGTCAGCTATATAGGCATAGTTGTCTACCACAACAACATCATTTGCAACAGAATCAGTATCATAACTGCCCACAAGAACAGCTGAGACTATTCCTGCGGTCATTATCAGAAAGAACAAGACTTCTACGATCAATACTCCTGATCTCATTTGCATTCATATCACCACTCTACGAACTGCAGGTAATTCTGATTCAGTTTACCTTTGAGAATAAATATGAGATTAACTAATACTTAAACACAATTAAAATTTCCAACATATGTAAATATACATTTGCTCAGATAAAGATTGTTAAACAAGCACTTATCCAGAGAAAATGCTTTAGTATCCTGCTTTTCCTTACACACACGATTTATTGTACAATAAAAATCAGAGACATTTTTTTGCAAGCTGATCTGCTAATACCAACAAGAGGTCGCTAAGCAGTAATATTAAAACACAATACTGGTTTTGATGCTGATTTAAGTTCCATATAGAAATCTATTTATAACATATATTGAATTGAATATTCGATATGTCTACTCCGACATAACGCTGCTGGCAGCACTTTAGAACATAAGACTTCCTGGCCAAAACCTGCCGGCAGCTCAATTCCAAGATAGTTTTAATCTAAATATAAGGTGGTGTACTGCACGGATAAAAATAATCAGACGTTACTTACAGTTGCCATAACGATCGCAATTGTGATAGCCCTTTTGGCTATGTTCATGGGCTCTAATGGTGAAAAGCAACAGGATCAGCAACAAGGATCTCAGCCTACACAGATCAATGTTGCTGCAGCTGCCAGCCTCACTGAAGCATTCACAGATATTGAAAAAGAATTTGAAACGGAGAATTCAAACATCGATATTGTTTATAACTTTGCAGCATCAGGAACTCTCCGTACACAAATAGAAGTTGCTCCGGAAACAGCAGACGTATTTGCTTCAGCAGCTCAGGATCAAATGGACATGTTAGCATCCAAGGGATTCGTATATAACGCTACGCGGGAGGACTTCGTAGAAAACTCACTGGTAATGATAACTCCATCAGGAAATGCTGTTGGACTTATCGGCATGCAAGATCTTACCAAGACCGAAGTGGAAAAGATTTCCATTGGAAACCCTGATACTGTTCCTGCTGGAAAATATGCAAAGGAAGCACTTACTAACGCAGGGCTTTGGGACAATGTGTCAAGTAAGACACTTTTGGCAGAAAATGTTAAACAGGCCCTTGTCTATGTGGAAAGAGGCGAAGCTGAGGCAGGATTTGTGTTCAGTACCGATGCATCATCTGCAAAGAACGGTTCAATTGAAGTCATTGCTTCAGTTCCCATAACCACACCTATTACTTACCCCATAGCTGTAGTGTCAGCTACACAACATAAGGACGATTCCCAGATGTTCATAGATTTCGTCACAGGAGAAAAAGGTAAATCCATACTGGAACAATATGGCTTCAGTATTCCTCAGACCGGATGAACTCAAATGCTTGACCAGGTATGGTTCCCTTTATACATAACGCTTAAGATATCACTGGTATCCTCGTTGATAGTGGCAATACTGGGTACCTTGATATCCTATATCCTGGCCAGAAGGGAATTCATGGGCAAGTGGCTTATCGATTCACTGGTCACTCTACCTATGATACTTCCCCCTACAGTAACCGGATACATGCTGGTCGTGCTTCTGGGAAAGAACGGGGTCCTTGGAAATGTTTTATTTGATCTGACAGGCATTACCTTGCTTTTCACCTGGCAGGCAGCAGTCATCGCGGCATTTGTAGTTTCCCTGCCCCTTATGGTCAAGACCACTACTGCAGCCATAGAGGCCGTGGACAGAGAACTGGAATATGTAGCCTATACATTGGGAAAGAGTGAACTTGAAACCGCATTGTTCATCACCCTGCCTCTTGCTAAAAGAGGCATACTTGCCGGCATAGTGCTCAGTTTTGCAAGAGCAGTAGGAGAGTTCGGTGCAACACTTATGGTCGCCGGGAATATCCCTGGCAGGACCAATACTATGGCCATCTCCATTTACAGTGCATTCCAGGGTGGCAACAGTGAACTTGCGAACACACTGGTGATAATACTCGTGCTCATGTCTCTGATATCCATGGCCATTACTACAAAACTTGTAAATAGCTGGAAGATCTGAGGTGGGATGCATGGGGATCAAAGTTGACTTCAGAAAACGATTTTACAGGGACAATGACAGGAAGAAAGGAAAAGAACTTTCTTTCACCATGGATGTCAGCTTTGAAGCAGGCAACGAACTTGTAGTACTTTTTGGCCAGTCCGGCTCCGGAAAGACCACGACCTTACGATGTATAGCCGGTCTGGAAAAACCCAATGGTGGAAAGATCACTGTAAACGATACGGTGTACTTCGACTGTCAGAAAAGGATAGACCTGCCTCCACAAAAACGTAGTCTTGGTTATGTGTTCCAGAACTATGCTCTTTTCCCTCACATGGATGTAAAGAAAAATATCACATACGGGCTCAAGGGCAGGACAGACCAGGAAAAGGAAAGGAGAATGAGGGAAATGCTTCGGCTTTTACATATAGAAGGACTGGAGGACCACTATCCTTCACAGCTTTCAGGAGGACAGAAACAACGTGTGGCTCTGGCCCGTGCTCTGGCTCCCGGACCGAACATTTTACTATTGGACGAGCCTTTTTCCGCACTGGATATGGTCGTGCGCATGAAGTTGCGGGAAAGGATAAAACTGATCCAGAAAGAACTGAACATACCCGTGCTTTTCATCACCCATAACCCAGTAGAGGCTTTCACACTTGCTGACAGGATCATAGTTTTCCATGAAGGTACAGTGCAGCAGACAGGCACCCCTGAAGAGGTATTTTACCATCCGAAGAACAGACATGTAGCAGAGCTTGCTGGTGTGACCAATATATTCGATGATGCTGTATTTGAAGGCCATATAGACAAGGATAGAGCATTGTTCAAAGCAGGGGAACTGGAAATAATTACCAGGCACATTGACCTTAAACCTGATAAAAGGGTTTCATGGGGCATTCGCCCCGAAAATATCATCTTTGTGAACCCCGGGAAGGAGAATATAGATACCTATGAAAACCACTTCACCGGGAAAGTTATAAGCATCGTCAACAAAGGTGCAAGCAAACTCATAGCAGTGGGATCGAACAACGAGAGAAGAATACTGATCTCTGAAGTATCGAACAAAGCTTATGAAGAACTTAACCTTTGCCAAGGATACAGTTGCACATTTTCATTTGCATCTAGGGACGTACTGATATTCGTCTGATCTTAACACTTTTTATTGAGAATATAGCTTCATATAAAATGTTCAAGCCACACCTATAAGTGAACTATTTATAGCATAATGTTAGAAATATATCATATTAAGATAAAAATATCACACATAATGAGAGGTATTCAATATGGATAAGAGATATAAATATAGCCTTTATGCAGCAATAATAGCCTTTGTGGCAGGAGTGACGGCGAGTGTCCTGCAAATAGGCAATGAAGAGGTTGCAAATATATTGATCAACATCGGTGTGGCCCTTATAGCCGTACTGCTGATCAGGCTGAGAAGGACAGGGAACCTGCCGGAAAAAGATGAAAGAACAAAGAAACTGGGTGCTTATGGCCTGTCATACTCATGGCTCATCACATTTCTCGCTTTGAACCTGATATTCTGGATAGATCGCCTGCAGTTTGCACAGCTCACAGTATCCGAAGTAGTGTTCATTCTCGGAATTATCATGCTGGTGACGGCAAAAGGTTTCCAGTGGCATTTCCTCTCAAAAAGCGATATGGACTGATCAATGATCCATAAAAGAGGTGTTGCATGCAGACAAGGATCAAAGAGTTCAGAGCACGATACGATCTTACCCAGGAAGACCTGGCAAGAAAAGTAGGTGTGCGTAGAGAAACAATAGGTTTTCTGGAAAAGGGGAAATACAACCCATCACTGAAACTTGCATACAGGATAGCAAAATGCCTGAACTCCACTATAGACGAGCTATTTATATTTGATGATACTGACCTCTGAAATGAGAGATATGGAAACAAGAACAAAAGTTTGGATCACAGAAGACGGAAAACCCGTAATTGGAGAAGGAAAAGTTGCCCTCCTCAAGGCAATAGATGAAGAAGGGTCCCTGCGCAAAGCCTGCAGCAAAGTAGGTGTTTCCTACAAACATGCATGGATGGTGCTCAATAAGATGAGCGAACGCCTGGGAGAAGATGTAGTAGTGACAGTAAGAGGAGGAAAAGAGCAGGGCACATTTCTTACCGATGCTGGCCGTAAACTCATAAAAGAATATGATATGAGCAAACAACTGCTCAATGATGCCATGCATGATGAGACTTTAAGAGAAGATCTTGGTTTGCACCTTTCCGCACGTAACAGGATACCAGCAAAGGTTGTAGAAGTCGAAAAAGGCGATGTGGCCTCCCGGGTTAAATTAACCATAGAAGCTGCAGTGCTCAGTTCACTTATTACCAGCGAGGCAGTGGAAAAACTGAACATAAAAGAAGGTGATGAGGTCTTTGCAGTGATCAAGTCTACTGAGGTACTTATTGGTAAAAGGGCAGTGAACAAGGATTAAGCCCTTGATACCCTCTTGATGCTTTTTCTATCAAAACATCGATCAATGATCCAAGTTACACTTTTTTCTGAATGCCCCATAGGCCATGAGAGGAAGCAACACAAGTGCAAATCCAAGCTGCACATGAGATGGCACAATATCCGCTCCACTTCCCACGATTGCTGCTGCCTGGATCCCAAGACCCAGATAGATGATATCTAGCAGCAGTCCAAAGCCTATGGAACATATTGCTATCATGCCAACGTACACCATTGCAGTCCTTTTTCCCAGAAATTTCATTACCATGGTGATGGTCGCAGCGTTAGTAGCCGGTCCTGCAAGGAGGAACACGAAGGCAGTTCCGGGACTCATGCCCTTTGCAACAAGTGCTGCAACAAGAGGAGTAGACGTTGTGGCACAAATGTAAAGAGGTATGCCTATTAGAAGCATCATCAACATGGAATAGATGCCACCTCCCAGATAGGAGCTGATCATCTCCTCAGGTATTAAATATGCGATAGTACCTGCAATAATGGTCCCTATTATCAGCCATTTTGAAATATCCCCAAGAAGTTCTAGAAACGCATATTTTATACCAGCTGCAATTTTAGAAAATATGTTTGTATTAACATTGGAAGAACATGCTCCGCCTGAACATGAACAGCCGCATCCCTGGGCGGCAGGGGTCTGCACCAGAACAAGTGGTTTACTTGAAAGTGTCTTCTTCTCTGTTCCCGATGAAAAGTTTTCAACTATACCTGCTGCAATAGCTGTGCACAATGTAGCCACGGGTCTGAATACCGTCATTATAGGATCAAGCAAGGCATAGGTAATCGCAATGGAATCAACTCCTGTTTCCGGTGTAGAGATCATGAAGGATAACGTAGCCCCTTTTGTTGCACCTCTTTTCTTAAGAGATAAGGCCGTAGGTACCACTCCACAGGAACATAACGGCAACGGCAAACCCATGATAGATGCATTGATCACAGACCTCACTTTTCCTGCTGATTCCCCCAGATAGGACAACACTTTTTCGTCCGGCACAAGCGCATGCAGTATGCCTGCGATCAGGAATCCCAGAAAAAGATAAGGGGACATTTCCAGAAAAAGTGACCAGGATGCAAATGAAATGCCATACAGGACCTGCATGACAGATTCTGAGAATATCAAGATTCCATCTCCTTCGCATGCTGCTGGCACATATCCACCAGTACATTAACATGCTCATCAGCAAGATGATAGATAGTAAAACGGCCTTCTCTTCTCGTTCTTACAAGATCCAGCTGACGCAAGGTACGCAAGCTGTGAGAGATGGCCGATTGTGACTGACCCAGAGCATTCTCTATATCAGTTACGCATAATGGACACTGTTGTAAGAGTAACAGTATTTGCAGGCGTGTTGTGCATTGAAGTGCGCCAAATATCTGACAGATGCGATTGAGCACCTGATCAGAGGGTAGCTTTCCGATCATGCCGTTAATAGCTGTTTCATCGATACATGAGTGTGGCATTCATATGACTATATGAACAATGATTCATATAATTAACCTGACATATGAAGATAGAAGAACAAAGTTACAATGGCCACCACTATGAAAATTGACAAAAGGTCCTCTTTATGCATCTTCAGCTCGAACATGGAAGTCCTGTAAACTCCCTGGTAACAGCGGCTTTCCATGGCCATTGACATATCCTCTGCCATACGCAATGTGCTGTGGATTATGGGCACGACCAGGGAAGAAAGTCCCTTCAGAAGATTGCGGCGCATGTTCATTCCTCTGGATACCTGTGCCTGTAATATTTGCTCCAGGCTCATATGAAGCAGGGGCACAAAACGCATGGAAATTGACATCATAATTGCAAGATCATGTGATGATATGCCAATAAGAGAGAGAGGCAGTGGGCGCAGCATCTTCTCAATACCCAGAGTAAGAACTGCAGGGCTTGTAGTAGAAATAAGCAATGAGGCAAAGAGGATAAGAAGAATAAAACGGGAAGTAATAAGTGCAGCTTTCCAGAGTCCCTCATAGCTTATACCTAACATTCCCATGGAAAATATCCTCTCACCTCCTGAGAACATTGATTGCACGATGAAAAGGAAAAGGAAAAAAAACAACATAGGACGAAGAGATCTAAGGTGATGGCTGATACCCAGCTTTGCAGGTAGAGAGAATACCAGAAAGATACCTGATAGCCCAATGATTTCCTCAAAAGCGGATGACTGCAGTACAATGATACTAAGCAGCATGACTGACATCAATTTTGTACGTGGATCAAGCCTGTGAAGAAAAGATTCTCCCGGAACGTAGGAAAAGAACATTTCATTCATGTGCTCTCTCAATCCTTTTGATACGCATTATTTCCTCAAAAGCTGCCTCTGCACTGAATATACCTTCATGGACATCTATCCCACGTTTTCGCAATTCCTTCATCAATAATGGGATGTCCGGGAGCTTCGAAGGAGAGGATGATAAATATGCTTCAGGAGTACCTTCAAAGACCACTTTGCCTCTTTCCATAAAGATCAACCTAGTGGCCACGGGTGATACAAGATCTAAATTGTGAGTCACCACCACTACAGTGATCCCATTGGCATGAGCCTCTACAAGCACCTTTAACAGTTCATTTCTGCTTTTTGGATCAAGACCTGTAAAAGGTTCATCAAGAACGATATATTTAGGTCTTACAGCAAGAATGCCTGCAATAGCTACCAATCGCATTTGACCGTTACTTAAACTGAAAGGGGACCTGGAAGCCATCTTTTTATCCAGCCCCACCAGCTTTAGGGATCTGAATACTTGCAGCCGAAGTTCTTCACCGGATGTACCAAAGTTCGAGGGGCCAAAAGCAACATCCTCAAAAACGGTCCTTCCGAAAAGCTGCTGTTGTGGGAATTGGAAAAGCATACCAATAAGTTTCCTGGACTGGACGGAAGCGGCATTATGTCCATCTACTGTCACCTTTCCCGAAAAAGGCTTTAAGAGACCATTGAAGTGCTTTATAAGAGTGGATTTCCCTGAGCCGATCTCACCCATGATGACCAGAAACTCGGCTTCTTCTATTTTCAGACTCATCCTGTCAAGCACCATTGACTCTAACTGGGTATTCCTTGCATACGAAAAACTGGCCTCTTCTACAATGATCGGCATATTTCCTCCGCCAGAGATTTTGGAGACAGCAGATGCTCCTCCAAGCGAATAACACCAGCATCTTCGAGTCTCATTGCAAGCTGTATCAAAGGAGACATCTCAAAAAGACTATGGTCCCGGCCCAGTCCCCTTATAATGGCAAGCGGCAAGCCGTCAGCGATGATATTACCGTGATCCATCACCAGTATACGATCTGCTGAGAGTATTTCTTCCGGCCTGTGAGTTATGTAAAGCAGGCCAATTCCTTGTTTTTTGAGAGAAAGCAGTATATTGAGTACTTCCATAGATGAATTTGGATCCAGCATAGAAGTCACTTCGTCAAGCACCAGAAATCCAGAGCCCATGGCAAGTGACCCTGCTATAGCTGCTTTCTGCTTCTGACCACCACTCAAGGAGTTTGGAGAAGCATACCTATACTTTTCCATACCAGTAATTGCTAATGCTTCTGAAACCAAAGCTCTGATCTGAGAAGAGGGTAGAGATAGATTCTCCAAACCAAAAGCAATATCCTCTTCCAGTGTACTGCCAAAGAACTGCACATTCGGATCCTGAAAGACCATGCCAACAATCTGCCTTATTTTCCAGAGGCAGGAAAGATCTTTGGTATCCATGCCCATCACTTTCACGGAACCACTTACGGGTTTTAACAGGCCGTTCAGATGCCTCGACAGAGTTGACTTACCACTACCATTAGGACCTACTAAGACAACGAACTCACCTCTTCTTAGTTCAAGGTCAATGGAATCAAGTGTATGTGTTCCATCAGGATATGCGTATGAAAGCTCCTTAATAGAGATCAAGACTTATACCTCATATCGTGTAGCTATGAACGCGGCAAGTAGCAATGCAGCTATATCCCCTATAATGAAAGGCATTACTCCTGCAACCATTGTTTGTTGGAATGTAAGATCCGCTACAGACATCAACCTGAAGGCTCCGCATAGATAAATGATACATAGCCCAAGGGACATGCATAGAATATTTTTCAATATGGGACGCAGATAAAATATTTCAGAGATCTTACCTATTATGAATGCTGCAAAAACAAAGCCTGCAAGATAGCCTCCCGTCGGACCAAAAAGTACTCCTATGCCAGAAGCTCCGCCTGCAAATACAGGAAAACCTGCTATACCCAGCATCAGGTACACCACCATGCTGATCGTTCCCCACCGGCTGCCTAACATGGAGCCTGCAAGCAATACGAAGAATACCTGCATCGTAACTGGAACAGGTGTAAAGGGCAAAGGTATCTTCACATACGCACCTACAGCTGTGAGAGAGGCGAAAAGAGCTGCAAAGACCATTCTCTTAAGATCAGTGCGAGATTTTGCATTATAAGAAAGAGTATTGTCAACCACGATTGTAAAACTGGTTTACATTGAATTTAAAGATTATCATCTTATACTGCAAATGACATGAAAATAGAAAGCCGAGATAATTACGGCTACAGTTAATTATTCATAAAAAAAGAACTGGATCATTCACCCAGTTCTACGTCAGATCCCGGCATGCCTCCTGCGCTTGCCTTGCCGGAGGATGCAACCACATCATCGATTCTGAGGATCATAACAGCAGCTTCAGTAGCTGAGTTGATCGCCTGTGTCTTTACCCTCAGCGGTTCAATGACATTTTCTTCCCACATGTCAACAACATTGCCTGTATATATATTGACACCTGCTCTCGTATTACCGCTCTCATGCTGGGAGCGCATCTCAACAAGTATGTCTATTGGATCAAGTCCACCATTTTCCGCAAGGGTTTGCGGAATGATCTCCAAAGCATCTGCGAATCCATTCACTGCAAGCTGTTCTCTGCCTGAGAGCGTGGAAGCGTATTGCCTGAGCTTCAATGCAAGTTCTATTTCAGGTGCACCCCCGCCTACAACTACCTTGCCGTCTTCCAGGGAAACACCGACAACCCTTAGTGCATCATTAAGCGCACGTTTCAGGCTGTCCACTATATGAGTAGTTCCTCCATGAAGGATCAGAGATACGGTCTTTGCATCTTTACAGCCCATCACAAAGGTCATCTTAGTGCCTTTGATATCCCTTTCTTCCACATAATCTGCATAACCAAGGTCTTCAGCAAGGATCTCGGTATCATCCTGCACAATAGTGGCCCCAGTGGCCCTGGAGAGCTTTTCCATATCGCTCTTCTTGATCCTTCTGCAGGCATATATACCAGCTTTCTCCAGATAGTACTGAGCAAGGTCATCGATACCTTTCTGACAGAAAACAACATTTGCACCTGTCCTTATGATGTTATCGACCTTTGCCTTGATCATACGCTCTTCCTGATCCACGAACAACTGCATCTGGTCGGGAGAAGTGATCTTTATCTCAGCATCTTTCTCAATCTTGTTGAACTCGATAGCAAAGCTTGTTAGCATGATTTTAGCATTGTCGATCCTCTGCGGCATGTTGGGCCTGATACGGTCCTTGTCTATTACAAGACCCTTGACCAGCTCCGTGTCCTTGATACTACCGCCTTCACGCTTCTCAATAGTGATGTCCCCTATATCGACCACGTAACCAGAATCAGTCTTCTCTGCCACAGAAAGGACTGCATCAATGGCGATCTCAGAAAGAAGGTCCTTGTGTGACTCCCCTTCACCCTTGCCTGTAAGTGCAGTTGAAGCTATCTTCTTGAGAGCTGTTCTGTCTTCAGGTGAAACATCAATAGTGATTGTGCTCAGGATCTCTTCACATTTTGCAGCTGCTTGCCTGTATCCACTTGTGATTACAGTTGGATGGATACCTTTGTTCATCAGCTCCTCTGCCTTTGTGAGCAATTCTCCTGTAAGTACTGCTGCTGTGGTAGTTCCGTCTCCCACTTCATCGTCCTGGGTCTTGGACACTTCCACTACCATCTTGGCAGCCGGGTGCTCAATATCCATTTCTTTCAGAATTGTAGCTCCATCGTTAGTGATAACGATGTCACCCAAAGAGTCTACAAGCATCTTGTCCATACCTTTGGGACCCAGTGTGCTTCTCACTGCATTTGCCACAGCCTTTCCTGCAAGGATATTGATACTCTGAGCATCTCTACCCCTGGTCCTCTGAGCTCTGTTACCTGAATAGTGTGCTGGTTGTCCAGCCATTCGTGCTGCCAAATCATTAACCTCCTCATATAGTGTTGGATAATTGAACGATCAATTTGAACATTGAAGTGCCTTATCGAAGATATTCAACACTCGATAGTTGAATCTAAATGCAAGCAGTTCTATATAAAGATAACCATCAAAACCAAATAAGAGACTTGGAACTCACATAGAAAAACAAACAGTAATAAAAACAATATTACTAAGAGTAAGGATCACAACAATAACGTTAAAAATAGAAATAATAGATCCATTTAAAATGGAAAATTTTTCAGGCATATAACTTTTTGATGTAATTTTTAATGGCACAGTAAACGTGCTCTTTATAGCAGACGGGATCGGGAATACTGAAGATAGCTAAACCACCGGCATTCCATGCCGCATTAGAGATGATATTTTTTTGCTCCATATCATCCACCATCTGCTTAACCTTGGAAAGATCTTCTGCAACACCCCTCCAGTCTCCCTGGTGAACTGTGGAAGGAGCATGCCTGAGATAAAATTCAAGCTGCTGCAGAGCGAACTGATATGTGTGCAACCACTGAATATCGTCTTTTTCTACTTTTGCCTTGCCCAGCCTGGCATCCTGAACAAGTTGCCTGATAAGCAATTCAATATCTGAAGACGTAAAGCTTCTGCTATCCAGTTTATCAATGAATACTTGTAGTTCTCCCATTTGAAACATCCACCTAGAGGAAAACATTGAGGTTAAAGCACATAAGAGTTTCTCAAGTCCGGGATTTTGTAGAGTAGATCCCACACAATATTTTATACCAGCAAAGAGAACAAAGATTTAAATATGACCTCGGTCATCAATGACCACAGTCATATTAAATTGAGCTCACAGAATGAGATGGATAGAATGTCCCTTCGTGAAAAAAAGAAGATAGAAACAAAGAACAGGATCTTCGAAGTGTCCGGGAAGCTGTTCAAAGAAAAAGGCTTTGAAAGCACCACGATAGATGAGATAACAAAGGAAGCCGGAATTGCAAAAGGTACTTTTTTCAATTATTTTCCGACAAAAGAGTCACTTGTTTTTTACTTCGCAGAGCAAAAGGCCGAGTTGGTCTACGACCTTACAGAGAATGAATCTATTAAGCATCTTCATACAAAGGAAAGGATAAAGAAGTTCCTTGTTGTGCTGGCTGAAAGTTATGAGAAAGATAATGACCTCACAAAACTACTGTTCTTTGAATATCGAAGATATATAGAAAATTCCAGAAATGCTCCTGATAAGGAAAGAAATCCACATTATCGCCTTACCAATGTACTTCTGGGCCTGCTGCAGGAAGGTATTGAAAAAAGAGAGGTTAAAGAAAGTATTGATATGAGAATGGCAGCCGAAACACTGAACGCTGTATATTTTCACACTTTAATGATGTGGCTGAAGTCAGAGAACGAACTCTCATTTTCAAGGAACATATCTGCAAAGATAGACCTGTTGTTTGAGGGCATAGGAGAATAATAGTAATGGTAGCCATAGATGTTGAGAACCTGACAAAGGAATTTAACGGATTTGTTGCTGTAGACCATATTTCTTTCAGTATAAAAAAAGGAGAAGCCTTCGGCTTGCTTGGTCCCAACGGGGCAGGTAAGACGACCACTATGTCCATGCTTTCAACAATGTTGAAACCAACTTCCGGCAGGGCTTCCGTAAACAATTTCGATATATTGAAAGAACAGGACGATGTAAGGAAATCCATTGGCATTGTCTTTCAGGACCAGAGCCTTGATGAAGAACTCACGGCCTATGAGAACATGGACTTCCATGCCAGATTGTATCGCATCCCTAAGGATATGAGAGAAAAAAAGATAATAAATCTCCTTAGACTTGTGGAGCTTGAAGAGAAAAAGGACAATCTTGTAAAAACGTATTCCGGAGGAATGAGAAGACGCCTGGAGATTGCGAGAGGGCTATTGCACGAGCCCAAAGTGCTGTTCCTGGATGAACCTACCCTTGGCCTTGACCCTCAGACGAGGAACCATCTCTGGAACTATATTGACAGCCTGAACAAAGAAAAAGGGATCACAATAATTCTCACCACACATTATATGGAAGAAGCTGACAAACTTTGTGACCGGATAGCAATAATTGATAAAGGAAAGATCATCGCATTGGATACCTCGGAGAACCTCAAAGAGAGTATAGGAGGAGATGTGATAGAGATCGTATCTTCGGACAAGGATAAGCTCCATTCAACAATCACAAAGTATTCATGGGTAAAACATGCAGACATTCACAATGGCTCTGTCACGATAAAACTCCACAATGCGGAAAAACATATTGTGGAGATAGTAAATCTTGCATCTGAAACTGGGATAGACATAGAATCTATCTCTATCCATAAACCCACTCTTGAAGATGTCTTTTTGCATTACACAGGCAGGACCATGAGAGAAGAAGAAGCCAGCAGCAAAGATCGCATGCGGATGCAAAGGTCGAAGAGGCGATAAAATGGATATTGTATATACGATCTGGTTAAGAAATGTAAAGCGTTACCTTCGCTCCAAAAGCAGGATAGTAGGCAGCTTAGGCATGCCTGTTTTCTTATTACTTGTACTCGGCTTTGGCCTTAATTCCGTGGTCAGCATTCCAGGAATGAGCAATGGTTATATAGGATTTATCATCCCGGGCATTATCTCCATGAGCGTTCTGTTCACGTCCATATTCTCAGGCATACAGATAATCTGGGATAAACAATTCGGGTTCTTAAAAGAAACACTGGTTGCGCCAGTATCAAGAATTGAGATCATGCTGGGGCAAACTGTGGGAGGAGCTACTGCAGCTCTGATCCAGGGGATCATAATTCTTGTGCTTTCGTTATTCCTGGGCCTGAAGATCAGCAGCATTCCGGGATTCGCTCTGGCTATCATCTTCATGATACTTATCGGGCTTTCCTTCACTGCATTTGGCATTGCCTTTGCGTCCAGAATGGAGGATATGCACGGGTTCCAGCTCATAATGAACTTTGTTATATTCCCCATTTTCGGACTTTCCGGAGCACTGTTTCCCATAGACAGCCTGCCCCCCTGGCTAAGGTCCCTGACCATGCTGGACCCTCTGACATACGGAGTAGAAGGTATAAGGTACGGACTGCTGGGAACCTCACAGATCGACCCGGTATTGAGCTTTTTTGTGCTTAGCGGATTTACAGTATTCATGGTGGTCTTAGGTGCCTACCTTTTCCGGAAGATAAGTATCTGAATACCATTTGAAACAGAAGGTCCTAGACAGATGCACAAGAATGATGAACTAAAACAGATAGTTCCTTTACTGGCGCTTTTAACAGCCTTTCCAGCATTTTCCACAGATATGATACTGCCGGCCATCCCATCCCTTGCTGTGATGTGGAATAAGCCTCTGGCAGTGGTCAATTTGATCCTTATTTGCTTTTTTATCACCTATGGATTCTTTCTGCTCATCTATAGCCCTGTTTCAGACAGATACGGACGAAGAAGACCATTGATCGCCGGGATCTCACTGTATATATTTGCCAGCATGCTCTGTGCTTTGGCAAATAGTGCAGCTATGCTGATACTGTTCCGCATAATACAGGCTACCGGAGCTGCTTCCAGTGCCTCTCTGTCTATGGCCATGACCAAGGATATATTCTCTGGAAAGGAGAGAGAAAGGATACTGGCCTATATAGCAGTCATCATGGCGCTGGCCCCTATGTTCGCCCCTATTATGGGAGGATGGATACTGGCCTATCTTTCATGGCACTGGATATTCTTTGCCCAGGGCATGATGGGAGTAATAGGTCTCTTAGGAGTCATCAGAACACCTGAAACACTTAAAGAGGCATCTGAAACCCCCTTATCAAGAGTGATGTATCCATATGGTAAACTGTTGCTCAATAAGAAATATATGATAATGGTCCTTGTGATGTCTATAAGCCTTTTACCCCTATACAGCTTCATCGCCGGTTCTTCAGCTGTGTACATCAATGGTTTTGGCCTGAGCGAGCAAAGTTTCAGCTACTTATTTGCTTTTAATGCTCTTGCATTAATGGCAGGATCGATTTCATGTCTTAAACTGTCAGAAAGGACAGACTCCAAAAATCTGATAACTGCTGGTTTTACAGGTATAGTCCTGGGTGGCATACTTATCCTTACCATCGGCCAGCGTGGACCCTGGTGCTTTGCAATTCCCATGGCTATAATCACATATTCTATAGGGATCAGCAGACCTCCAAGCAACCACCTGGTACTTGAGCAGGTCCGTAAAGATGCAGGTTCGGCATCTTCCCTATTAATATTCACATATTTCACCCTTGGAGCTGCAGGCATGTGGCTTGTATCCCAGAACTGGCTTGAAAGAATACAGATACTGGGTACTATCGCTTTGACCTGCGGCGTGTTTGTGCTGGGAACATGGCTGTTTTTACAGAAAAAGGATATTGTAAGTACATGATTTTCAAGTTCAAAGGTATTAGCTCTAAAAGCAGGTGTGCTATAGACAAACACTTAAAAAGAAAAAACGATCCCGGAGGGATTCGAACCCCCGACCCTCGGGTTAGAAGCCCGATGCTATATCCTGGCTAAGCCACGGGACCTGTAGGGGTATGTGATAGATGTTTTAACATAAAAGCCTTTTGTACGAACAGCTGAAGAGATCAGCAAATTAGGTTTAGACGTATAAAATGAAGGATCAAGCAATTAATGCTTGATTCATTCATATCTGCCATACATTTCTGCAGCGTCCAGCATGGCCATCAGCTTGATGGGGGCTGCATTTACAGGGAATTCGCATCCAGGAGCTAGAATAAAACCTGATGGCGAGTTAATGCCTTCGAGAATTGTCTGCTTACAAATCTCCAGTAGCTCTTCATATGGCTTGGTAAGGAAAAGAGGAGGATTGATATTGCCACAGACTACATCGTGGTCGCCAAAAGCTTTGACCTGGTCCTTGACAGGGGTTTCCGGGCCGAACAGCCAGACATATTTCCCAGACCAACCCAGCTCATTCCTTAATTTGACATAATGTTCTATGTTCTTGTTCTGATCAGAACACGGATGCATAAGTACAGCATGCACTCCCAGTTCTTTCAAGTGAGTATGGATCCTTTTCATGTAGGGATATGCGAATTCAGCAAACGTATCAGGAGAGATCATAGTATTGGATTCAGAAGGCCCTCCATCGAATGGGAGCATGTTTTCAGCACCATATTTCTCTGCAAAATAATCTATGCCATTGATGAACATATCGCATACTTTACCAAGCAGTGAGTGTACAGCCTTGGGCTCCATGAGAAGCCAGCTCAAAAATTCAGATGTGTCAGCAACTACCGATGCTGCAGTAAAAGTACTGCCTATCTGCACACTAACAGGCATTCCCATCGCGTGGCATCTTGCAGCTAATTTATCTGCTTCTTTATATGCACCTGGTACTTCTCTTTTAAAATCAGGCACTTCAAGTTTCTCGATGTCTTCTATGGTTTTCACCGGATGCTTTTTAACAAAGGGTGCACCCTGGCCTTTTCCATAAGGATACTCTATCTCACCACCAAATTCTAATGACCCTAGCGATGCATATCCATACATCGGGGTCTGCTCATAACCATGCAGGCGCATAGAAGCGAACTGAGCTTCAAAACACTTATCCCCATCCGCATAGAAGTCACCAAGTGATATACCAGTGATCTTTGAAGAATAACCTAATGCGAAAGGTACCACTGGTATACGATCAGGCTTTTGTCCGGTCATAACGGCCATCATACGTTCAGACGGTGTCATTCTTTGTGTCATTGATTCACTACCCCCTATAAATTATAGGTATGTAAAATGTATGAAACTGTATCAATAAATAGATATGTATTTTTAATATGAAGTGTTTGAAATGTCAAAAGATGTGGTGAATAATTATAGATTTATAGAAAAAAAGAAGGACCCTTAGTAAAAAAATCTAAAAACCATTATATAATAGACAACATACGTTTAAAACAATCAAATTTATGAACTAACATTCCACTCAATTCCATGCGAAGAATCGAAATGCAAATATATGATAGATTGGCATCAATCACTACATTGATTTAATGAGGTACTAGAATGAGCGAACTGTTAATCTATTGCAATGGTGAGTATGTCCGCAAATCCCAGGCTACTGTTTCTATATTTGACCACGGTTTCCTGTATGGGGACGGGGTCTTTGAAGGCATCAGAGCCTACAATGGACGCGTTTTTAAATTGCAGGAACATCTGGACAGGCTTTATGACTCTGCGAAAGCTATCGCCCTGGAGATACCGATGTCAAAAGAAGAAATGTCTGAAGCCATTTTGGAAACCCTGCGTAAGAATGATCTAAGGGATGCTTATATAAGACCTCTGGTTACCAGAGGGGTCGGCGACCTTGGCCTTGATCCCCGTAAATGCCCTAAGCCCGGCGTCTTCATCGTCGCACAGTACTGGGGAGCCATGTATGGAGATCTATACGAGACCGGCCTTACAGGAGTCACAGTTTCAGTTCGCCGCAATGCAGCCGATGCACTATCGCCTAACATCAAATCCCTCAATTACCTGAACAATATCCTCGCAAAGATAGAGGCAAATGCCAAAGGAGGCGATGAAGCCATATTCTTTGACAGCAACGGCTATCTTTCCGAAGGTTCGGGAGATAACATTTTCATTATAAAGAATGGTAAGGTTTACACGCCACCCACCATCAACAACCTCAAAGGTATCACCAGGGCTACAGCAATTGAACTGCTGGAAGAGATGAACATACCGGTCTCAGTGGAAAATCTGGGTATGTTCGACCTCTACACAGCTGATGAGATCTTTGTTACAGGTACGGCAGCAGAGGCTGCACCTCTGGTCAAGGTTGATGGGCGTGCAATAGGAAATGGGAAACCTGGCCCTGTCACCAAGAAGATGATAAAAGCTTTCGAAGTCATCACCCAGAACACTGGTACACCAATATATAAAGAGTGAGAACTCTTTATTTTTGTTTTTTTGGCTCTGCAGAGAGCTTTTTTAAAATATTGACTAACTGTTGGGATAATAACATTTTTATATTATTTTTTATTTATAATAACACCAGAGGTTACCATGGAATCTGTGCCCGACAAAGAAAAAATTATTTTAGAAAACTTAAAGTACCTGAACGACTCTGTGATTGCCATATTGCTTTTGATGCCTGTGACACTGGTCATAGTTTTTGAGGCCCTTGATCCTACAGAATCACTTAAATGGCTTTCCATTGCAACCTGGGCAGTGTATATATTTGGCCTGTGGTACGTAGCCTCAAGGGTGTTCAGGCTCAACAAAAGGATCATAGAACACCTGAAGGAGTGAAAGCCGTTGGAAAGGGAGCAAAAAGAATTCAGAGAACTCACATCCTCAATAGAAGCACGCAGCATAATAAATGCTATCAGGATAAAACCAGCACTGAAAAAATTGTCCTTGGAACACGCAAGCAGCTGCATTCTTGCAGAAGATGTATTTTCAGGCATAAATGTACCTGCCTTTGACAGATCAGTAAAAGATGGGTTCGCTGTGAAGGCACAGGATACGTATGCTGCAACAGAAATGGAGCCTGTGAAATTGACAAAAGTTGGATCAATAGCCGCAGGCTGTGTTTCTGATCTTGTCCTTGGTCCCGGAGAAGCCATAGAAATTGCTACAGGAGCACCAATACCCGAAGGTGCAGATGCTGTAATAATGGTGGAGCACACTACATCTGAAGATGCAAAAATATTAGCACGCAGAGCAGTATATATCGGTGAGAACATCATGCGCACTGGAGCTGATATCATGAAAGGGGAACGTGTGCTGCGCAAAAACGTACGTATCGGCCCACGTGAGATAGGAGTGCTTGCTTCCATTGGTATGAGCCAAATAACAGTAAAAGAACTGAAAATTGGGATAATTTCCACAGGTGATGAACTTATTCAGCCCGGATCTGAACTATATGCCGGCAAGATCTATGATGCTAATTCTTATGCCATAGCTTCCAGTATAGAAGAATGTGGAGCAAAACCCGTAATATACGGAATTGTGGAAGATGATGAACGTGCAATGTCAGATGTCATCGACCGCGCATTACAGGAATGTAACATGGTGCTCACTTCCGGCAGTACTTCTGCAGGCGTGGGAGATGTGATGTATAAGATCATAGATGAAAAGGGAAAGACACTACTGCACGGAATATCTATAAAGCCAGGAAAACCAGTAGTAATAGGCATTGTTGATGATGTACCACTGATAGGACTTCCGGGTAACCCCACTTCTGCACTCTCTATATTTAACGAGTTCATAGCTCCTATGATATACGATTCACTTGAAACTGCTCCCCCATTCAGAACAAAGGTACAGGCAGTAATGGGAACATCCATACGGTCCGAAGGAAGAAGGGAACTGTATCCCGTGGGGTTGATCAGGGGCAAAGTATATCCTGCAGATAAAACATCCGGGGCAATTACTACCCTTGCTGAAGCTGATGGCATTATAGAGATCAGTGAGGAGACTGAATATCTGGAAGCTGGGAAACCAATAGAAGTTACCCTTTTTGGAAATATAGTTCCTGTCGACCTCATGATCGTAGGAGGACAATGCCCGGGAATCGATCATCTGGAAGATCTGACAGGAATGAGATTCAGAGTAATAAGTATGGGTTCCAGCCGTGGATTAAGTGCTATGATTGCAGGCATAGCTGATATTGCAGGCATCAACCTGGCAGGGACCGGGGATGACAATGTAGAAGCTATCCGAAGCACAGGCATCAGTAATGCGGTCCTTGTAAAAGGCTATCGCAGAGAACAGGGACTTATAGTGCGTCCTGAAAGTAACATAAAAAGCCTGGAAGACCTGCCTGGAAAAAAACTGGTGAACCGTAACAGGGGTTCAGGCACCAGAGCATTGCTTGATCAGCTGCTGGAAGAACTTGCTGCAAAAAAAGGCACCACAAAGGCAGAAATTGTAAAGACGATACCTGGTTACAGCTCAGGCTTAAGAACGCACAGAGCAGTTTGTGAGGCCATAATAAGTAAGAAAGCAGAAGTCGGATTTGGTATCAGACCTTTTGCAGAAATAATGGGACTTAAGTTCATACCTGTTATTGTAGAGGATTTTGATTTTCTTATCAATAAAGAAATTATGGATATACCCCAGATAAAAAAACTGCTTGCAACGCTGAGTACTCATGATTTTGCCGCAGCGCTCCCACATGGAATATTTACATATGAAAGGACTGGCGAAATAATAGGGAATATTTAAAGATAGTACAATTTTGTTGCTAAATCATATGGGAAGAGAGCCGAAAAATCAGGCAATTAAGAGACTTTTGCGGATCATGCCACTCACATTTCGACAAAAGAAATATATACGATTATCCAACATAATATATATTCAAGGGAGTATAAGATCGGCCATTAAATTCCTTTAGCAGGTAATTTATCTGCACGTTTTAAATCAATCACAGTCATCACCCCCATAGCATAGGTTCTTTTAAGAACCAATAGATAAGTACCACCACTTACATACCACCACCCAACTTCACAAGTAGGATATGCTATGGGGGTGATCACCACATTTTAGTAAACTTTTAAGGATCTGGCATTCTAGTTTATAATTAACTGAGCCTTAATCAAAAAAGAGGCCATAGAGTAATTCCTATGGACTCATTCCAGAATATTATAATAGTATTCCCCTTTAGACCTTTGTTCGCGGTCAAGACGTGAGTCGGGCTTGTTCACTCTGGGCCTGCGTGTATCCTCATCACGGCGGAATGTGATATTCAGATTCGAAAGGAACTTGTTCATACCAGCATGCATACTTAAAGGTGCATGGGCCTTACCGTATACAGCAGGCTCACCCTCGAAAACTATCAGTCTTTCACTCAGCATATCGATCATATAGATATCATGGTCTACTACCATGGCGGTTTTACCGTTGTTCTCAGCAAAACGTTTGATCACTTTTGTGACCATTGAACGCTGTTCCACATCAAGGTGGGCACTTGGTTCGTCCAGAAGATACATATCAGCATCACGACACAGACAAGCTGCTATAGCCACTCTCTGCAGCTCACCGCCACTTAGCTCCGGCAGAGAACGCTCATACAGCTTCTCAAGACCTAATGGCTTTACAACTTCTGTCTGGAAATAGCTGGTATCGAACTTGCGAGATATCCCGCGCAGGAAGAACTGCACCTGCATGTAGATATCAGCCTTGATGTACTGGGGTTTATAGGAAATACTGATATTCATATCAAGCTTGCCTTCATCGGGTTCTACTTCCCCTGCAAGCACTTTCATAAAAGTGGACTTACCAATACCATTCGGTCCCACAATACCCAGCACTTCACCCTGCTTAATAGAGCCTGAATCCGTTTCAAGAGCAAATCCTTCTGTGTATTTCTTTGAGAAACTACTATAATCCACCAGCGTATCGATCTCAGTTTCATTCCTTGGCGGGTGTACCTCAAAGGAGATAGCTTCGGGACGGACACGCACATTCTCCTCAGGCAGATAACCTTTAAGATATTGGTTAATGGCCACACGAACTCCTTTGGGAAGAGTCATGACACCATACCCACCGGGTTCACCATAAGCTACGTGTACCATATCGGCCAGCATGTCCAGAATGGCAAGATCGTGTTCCACTACAAGCACAGCTTTCTCCTGGGCTATCTCCTGTATTAGCTTGGCACAGTTGATACGCTGGTATATATCCAGATAAGGGCTTATCTCATCAAAGAAATAGAAATCAGCATCTTTAGCAGCGCATGCTGCAATGGCCACCCTCTGCAACTCACCACCACTTAATTCTGTGATATTGCGGTCAATTATATGAGAAAGGTCCAGACGCTCCACCAGTTCATCCATTACCCCCCTGTCATCTGTCCTGGCAAGCAGATCCGATGTCTTGCCTTTAAAAGCTTTAGGGATGAGGTCTATATACTGAGGTTTTTGGGAAACCTTAAGATTGTCATTGGATACAGCCTTGAAATAATCATAAAGTGCTGTGCCTGCATAGTGTTCGAGTACTCTGTCCCATGTACCTCCCTCCTCTCCAAAGTTGGGCACCAGCCTTCCTGAGAGGATCTGTACTGCAGTACTTTTACCAATACCGTTAGGACCAAGGATCCCAGTGACCCTGCCTTTTTGGGGAACTGGTAGACCGTAAAGCGCAAAGCCGTTGGGACCATAACGATGTGTTGGGAATTTAAGGGCTTCAGGAAGACCAATGATCATAATAGCATCAAAGGGACATCTGTTTATACATATACCACAGCCAACGCACAACTCTTCCGATATGACCGGCTTGCCGTCTTCTGCAAAAATAATTGTCTCGTCACCTGTTCTCACCCTGGGGCAGTATTTCTCACATTCATGACTGCACCTTCTCGGCTGGCATCTGTCCTTGTTAAGTATAGCTATTCGCATTTTTATCACTGGTTAAGAAAAGATAAAGATAGGAAATTGTATCAATTCAGGAGAAGTGTCCACGTGACCAGGCAGAAGTCCACCACAAGGAACTCCACATAGAACCAGTCCTTAAAACCAAACTCTTTGGTATTGATCTTTATAGCCGGATAGATGAGCCTCTGGACATAAAATGCAAGAATGGCAACAATAGTGATCACAGCATACCATTTCGTTTCAGTGCCCATACCATATTGCATATTAGCGAGGACACCGGCAATTATGCCTATAATAGAGGCAACTGCCGTCTTAATGATACCCTGAACATGTGCTTTTCTTTTTTCCTCGGGGGTCCTTGGCTTCACCGCAAGTATCCCTTTTGCAGTTTTTTCCTGCTGTACCTCGGATTTATCCTGGGGGCTTTGTTGATTGTTTTTAGCGGATGACTGCCTGGCTGCTTTTTTCAATGGCTATATCTCCTGAAAAGATCAATGGAATGGATACTATAGTAGGATGTCAATTATATAAAGCTTTATATGCACCAACTAAATAATAAAACTAAATAAAGTCATTGCTTAATACATTATTTATCTTGTCAATAGATATGGCATCTAGGCCCAGACAATTAAGATGAGCGGCAAACCTGCCTGGCCTGTGTCCACTAGGGTGATAGACAACTGTGAACTCTGGACCTATCTTATGGACCATGTCAGTGAGTCCTCTGACATCCAGATGATCACTGATCTGAATGGAAGGATACCTGAAATCTGACCTGCCGCTCATGACATATTTTAATGTGTGCCACGACAGCCTGTCCAGGTCCCATGGAGGGACAACACATAAAGTTTTGCCCCCTGCCTCCCCCAAACCTACAACATTACCTGCATTTTCCAGCATGCAGCGAGTCAATTCCAGAGACTTGGCCTCCATCTCGATGGTATCACTATACCCAAGCAATCTGACCAGTTCAACGACTCTCTGAGCTTTCCCGAATGCATAGGCACCAAGAGCTGCACAGGAATGATCCTCCACCAATTGCCTGAGGCCCTCTATATCATCTTCAAAATAGCAAGAAGTATCCCCCGGATCTCCATAATTGGCCTCGGTCACCAGCACATCGCATTTAGGGAGCATGGAATAATCCTTCACGTCCCCTGTTACAAGAATGCGCGTACCTACCTCATTTTCCCAGTAGAATGCGGTTGAGCCGGGAGTGTGGCCTGTGGGAAATGTCTGCACCGTGACGTCTGAAACCTCAAAGGAATCACATACTCCCATGCTCATACCCTTGTACTCCTTACCATAACGTATCTCAAGAGCTTGTGCGGTCTTGGAAGAACATAGAGCACGCTGCGAGAGCATTGCAGACTTCCCATTGTGATCGGAATGGGCATGAGTGATAAGATATGCATCCGGCTGAAAACATTTGTTTGGAGTGCGAGTAGTGTCAATAGAAAAAGTTACAGGCCTGCCTTCATCCGACATGAACCTGAGAGAAAGATGGGGTTTGAAACCCCCCCGAGAGTTAGTCTGACGGAAAGCCAATATTCCCATGTCAATAAGCTGCTGTGGCATACAGATCATGACCTTACTGGCTTGAAGCAAATAATTTCGGAAAGCGGGCCGCGAGAATTCACAGAGCTTTTTGTAATTCAGAACTTAAAACATCTGCAGATGTTACACCTGTGAAACGTTTTAGGACCTGACCATCTTTTTCGATCACAAGCGTAGGTACTGCCTGTATTGAATACTTCTTTGCCAGATCCCTGTTCTGGTCCACATCTATTATTTTGAACTCTACCTGGTCCTTGAACTTTTTCTCAACCTCATCAAGAATAGGTTTTTGCATTTTGCAGGGTCCGCACCATGTAGCACTAAAATCCATTAATATTGGTTTGCTCACATTATCACCTTCTGATATAACAGCAAAGCATAAGCCTTTTGATCATTCTTGGTGAACATAAAAGTCCTTCCAAGAGGAGTCCACTACCCGATATAAGAGCAGCCTTCAACGGTATTGTAGAACCCCTGCAAAACCATTGTTTGCTTTACATAAATACTTTTCGCAGATTAGGTCTGCAGCTATGTTGAAAGCAAAGCATCATGCCCGATATATCCTTGCGGTCAGATCAAGAGGAGGAGCATAATAGGGAGCAGATATTACAATGATATCGACCAGTGAAGCATAATCAGGAATGTCCTGAGCTGAAATACCACCAACAGCGATCATGACCGAAGGGTTCCTCTCTTTGATAGCAGGGACTAGCCTTTGAAGATCTGTAGGGGACAAATGGTCCAGTAGCATCAGATCTGCAATTGTCGCATACCTTAATGCTTCTTCCTCATTACGGGGTTCGACCTCTATCCTGCGCACAACTTGCATTTCAGTGAGATCCTCGACCACAGCCAGATGGTTCTGGGTGATCAGGATAGAATCACTGAGAGAATTGCGGTGATGGTCTCCGCCGCCTGCCCGGACTGCCTGCAGTTCGAACCTGCGCATGCCCGGATGAGTTTTCCTGCTGGTTGCGATGATCACGTTCTTATTGACCTTCCGCGCTGTTTCCACATACAAACGGGTAGTTGCAGCAATGGCGCAGACCATGGAAAGGAAGGTCTGCGAAATACGCCACAGCTTGAAAAGCTGGCGAAGATCACCTTTTGCCTCAAAGACCACGTCATGCGGATTGAACTCCCCGCCTTCGCGCACATAGGCAGTAACTTCAAGACCTTTTTTCCGATAGAAAGCTGCAAGCTCTTCCATACAAGCCGCTACACCGTGTTCCCTTGACATGATGCGCAATCTGCCGTTGCCTTCTATGCCAAGAAGATCGGTCGTTTCATCGCCATAAGGACAGTCTTCATCCAGATAAAGGTCGAACAGATCCATAAAGAAATTTCCTATTGTTTTATATTGATAACGTTTCTATGCTTCTCTTGAAAGGAGATTGCATCCGTAGGATATTAAAATAACCCTTAAAGTCAAAATATGGCTTAAATACGATCAGTGAAGCAAAAGATCAGAGTTCTACCATATCAGCAACAAAAACAGAGTGCTAAGAATGGTAATGCAATACTTGTCAATCAAATGACCAGTAGTATATAAACTACTTGTCAAGCCTTGACAACCAGTATATAAATGAGTTGTCAGACGAATGACAACTGGTATATAAAGCACTTGTCAAGCAAATGTCAAGCACTATATAAACACAACAACTAAACAGCATCCAGACCACGTTACAGCCTTCTTTAACCAGACTTCCCCTCCACAATAGCGATCTCTTCTTCTGTCAGTCCGTATAGCTCATACACAAGCCTGCCTATCTCAGCATCCGTTGCGTGGATACGGCGCTGGATCATCTCTTTCTCACTGCCAAGCTTTGCAGAAAAATGGATATAACATTATTTTTGATAGAGGAAATCCATCTAAATAAAGTGGAAACTGTCGGCATCATAAATAGTTTATCCATGAAAGCTTATTTTGAAGAGAGGAGAGGAACATAGTGTGGACTAAAAGAGAGATTATCCTGAACATATTGGTTATCGCAGTATCCGGGAAGCTCAAGCTTGGAATAAAAGGGATCCTGCTCATCATGAGCATGAAAGACACCCTGAAGCAATTCAGGTATTTGAGAGATCTAGCGAAGAAATTGAAACGATGAATGTCCCTTCCCGTCCTTTTTCTAAAGATCCGCTTCAAGGCACTTTGATCAGAACTTCTTTGATCGAAAACTTGTAGTTACTGCCGGTATGATATTACACGATTCCAAAAGTGCCGATCTGGCTGGCCTAAGAACTACAGGATGTACGAGGAAAAGGCTAAAATTAAGAAATAATGAGAGGAGACATCCCTTTTATTTGATATGGTTGTGAAAATGAGGAGTGTATTTACTCCTCAAGTGTGGAAACGTCTCCCGGATCCATGCCAAGCTCCTTGGCCCGAAGCACACGCCTCATGATCTTACCACTGCGGGTCTTTGGAAGTGAGTCCACGAACTCGATCTCTGAGGGCATGGCAATGGGACCCATGCTCATCCTTACATGATAGATCAGTTCCGATCTAAGTTTATCACTGGGAGAATAACCTTTCCGAAGGATGACAAAAGCTTTTATGATCTCACCTTTAAGAGGATCTGGTTTACCAATGACAGCAGCTTCTGCCACGGCCTCATTGGACACAAGGGCACTTTCCACTTCAGCGCTTCCTATGTTATGGCCTGCAACTATGAGCACATCATCAGACCGGCCCAGGATCATGATGTAACCGTCATCATCCTTTACTGCCAGGTCCCCTGCCGAATAGTATTTACCGATAGTGCTCCAGTACTGCCGGTAACGCTCATCGTTGTTACGCACAGTCCTCATCATGGAAGGCCAAGGCTCTTTTATAACAAGGAAACCGCCCTTCCCCGGAGGAACAGGCTCTCCATCCTTATCCACCACATCGGCAACCACACCTGGCAGAGGCTTTCCCACAAAACCCGGCTTCATGGGCTGTCCGGCCAGAGTGGTGATCATATGCATACCTGTTTCTGTCTGCCACCATGTATCCACTATGGGACAGCGCTCCTTGCCGATGACACGGTAATACCATTCAAATGCTTCCGGGTTAAGAGGTTCGCCCACAGAGCCCAGTATCCGAAGCGAGCTCAGATCATACTTCCCAGGCCAGTCTTCACCCATGCGCATGAACATTCTGATAGCTGTAGGTGCCGTGTAGAATATTGTCACATCGAAATCATCGATGATGTTCCACCAGACCCCAGGGTCCGGATAATCGGGAGTTGATTCAGTGATCAAGAGAGTGCCACCCGCCAACAGCGGACCATATATGATGTAACTGTGCCCGGTGATCCATCCTGGGTCAGCAGTACACCAGAAAACATCGTTATCCCTCAGATCGAACACATTCTGGGTAGTATAATATGCACCTACCATGTAACCTGCACAGGTATGTACAATACCCTTTGCAGGACCTGTAGTACCACTGGTGTATAGAATGAAAAGCGGGTCTTCTGCATCCATCACTTCAGCTTCGCACTCTGATATGTCCTTAAGCACTTCATGGTAATCCATCTCTATTTCGGAGTACAGCTCCATAGGAGGTTTCATCCTGCGCAGCACTACAATTTTTTCTACACTTGGAGCATTCACCACGGCCTCATCGACTATAGCTTTCAGTTCCACGCGCTTTCCACGCCGGATGGTAGCGTCAGCCGTAACAACGATCTTTGCATTGGAATCCTTTATACGGGAATTGAGGGCCTGTGTTCCGAAACCTGCGAACACGATGCTGTGCATCGCACCTATGCGGGCACATGCCAGGGTCACGATGATCTGCTCTGGCACCAGAGGCATATAGATACATACGGCATCGCCTTTTTTCACACCCAGGGACTTCAGGCCATTGGCAAACCTCATGACCTCTCGATACAATTGCCGATAGGTTAGAACTTTTTCCTCTCCGTCGTCACCCACCCATATAATAGCCACCTTGTTCTTTTTACCGTTATGTACATGACGATCAAGACAGTTCTGGGTGATGTTTAGCTTCGAGTTTACGAACCAGCGTGCATATGGGTGCTCCCACTCGCATACCTTATCCCATTTGTTGATCCATGTAAGTTCTTCAGCTACCTTTGCCCAGTAGGCTTCCGGATCTCTCATGAACTCGTTATAGGCCAGATCATAATCCCCCATCCTCATATTTTCCTTAAGAGATGGATCAGGGAAAAAGGTTTTACCTTCCAGTTTGACATCGAATTTTTCCGTCATGAATTCACCTGGTTCAATGTATATGATATATTAATTGCAACCGCAAACATGGATGCCATTCCATCTTGCACTAAACCCCAAATGTATCTGAGATAATGTGAAGATTTAAAGACAAGCTGGTAGGAAAAGTGTACCAAGCATCCATAATAATTAATCATTAATAAACTAGAAGATAGTATAAATCTTTTGTGGCCACATAATAATAGAATAACTGAGTTAATGTAAACACGAAATTGTTTGAAGTTGAAAATTAAAAGAAAGATTATCCGAATTATAATTCGGAAAAGTCAGGAAGACAGGCTCAGAATAGCTTCTGCCAGATCGCCATTAGCCTGTTCTAATGCTTTCCTTGCCTCTGATTCAGAAACTCCTGTCTGCTCGGCCACAAGCCTCACATCATCATCCGGAATCTCTAGCTTACGTGGAACCTTTTCCGGTGTGCCTACAACTTGATAGGTGTCAGCTCCCTGGGCGTTCATAATTGTAACATTAGCATCATTGAAAACTATGTCTGCTTCAGGAGTTCTAATAATCACCTGCTCTACATTGGGTATCTCATCGATACTAATTCCCATCTGCTTCATCATCTGTTTCATCTTAGCAGGGTTCATACCTCTGCCGCCTACTCCGGGAAACATGCAACCACCTCAATAAATTTTAGTAATGATCAAAATAAAAAGAGATTAGTGGCATCCACCGCCACATGGACCGCAGCTGCCGGCTGTCTTTGGATTATCAATGATAAAGCCGCTGCCACTTGGGCCATCAACGAAATCTATAGTTGCACCAGACAGGCCTTCTTCATCGTTCTTGTTAAGAACTATTTTTATACCCTGAATGTCTACAGTAACATCATCCTCCCCAAATTCATTGTCAAGGGACATACCGTATTGCACACCACAGCAGCTCATGCCTGCAACGAACACTCTCAGAGCATGATCTGCCTTGTTCTCAGATTCAAGCAGTGACTTGATCTCTGAAGCCGCTTTTTCTGTTATTTCTACCATGTCTTTCACTCTTCATTATTCAATTATTATCAGTACCTACGGACTAAACAGTTATACCTTTATATGTAGTTTTGGTATAAAAACTTATTCGTACTATTGCGAACGTTTTTTGATCACATGAACTCTACATCATCATCTACCGGATGAGTGAGCACCTCACCAGTATGTGCATTCAATTCTACGGAATTCCGTGGGCCTTTGACCTCCCATATAGGTATATAGACAAGATCTATGTGTAAATTGATATCTTCGACAGTAGGTTTGAACCTTTTATGCTCAGAGATAATGGCTTCACCCTTAGTATCATCAAAACGCAGGTCTTTTGTATGTTCATCTATCAGCATACTGAGAATTGAATCCTTAGCTTGTGCATGAGTTATTATCTGGGCCTTAAGCTCATAGTTGTCATCAGGAAGTTCCAATACATCACTCACCTCACTGACCACAATGTTGCTGATGCTGCCGTTCAATGCATTGAGATAACCGACACCCTCACCTGAAATATCGATGATCTTAGACCTATATGTCTTTTCTACCTTAAGAGAATAAGAATACTTCCAGAAAGGAACGAGTTTAAGAGCAACGTCATGCACCGTTTGCACATGAGGTTTACCCATTGCAACTGCACGTTCCCTGGTAAGCTTAAGAGGAGCAGCCCGAAGTTCCAGATATACAGGATCATCGACATTCTCATGAACTGCAACTTGAGATATGGGAGATGGACATATTTCAGAATTATAAGAAGGAGTTACACTTCCCCTGACTGACATGTCTGTACTCCTGAAAACTTCAGACAACGAACGAGTTTCAGATTTCCCACTTAAACTGGAATATATATTGGAATATGCCGAAGGTGCCTTTACAAGCTCAAGCTCGCTTGCAGTTCCTTCAATATCCGCAAGCACGGCCCTTCCAATGTGCATGGCTACTTCATCTCTTTCCCATATTATAAGCCCGATGTCTTCCCCATAGAGTTTGATCTCCGGATGTACATCTGTGGTGGAAACATAAAGACCTGCACCCTCCAGCACCTGGTCGGCAAATAATTTAAGATCAGACATATCCGGATCTGAGCCAAACTTGATCATAGTCTTATAACCGTCTTTCTCGGCAACTAGATCATATCTGGAAGACTCATTAACATTGTAACCTGCTGATCTGAAAACGTCCCTCAAGATACGCAAAAGCTCTTGCTTCATAATTTATCGTTGTAATAAGGACAGATGAACTGAAATATGTTTCTATAGCCACTGCACATCACAGTACCCTCGTTGTTGTTTCAAGTTCTACACCTTTACTTGTAATAACATAAGAAATAGTTCTATTGGGAACGATCATGCCTCGCATTTTTCTGAGCAGGATAGAATGCTCTACCTCACTTCCACGCTCTTTCATCCTGAACTCAATAACACCATCACATATATGCTTCAAGTTGTTCTCAACGATTGGTTCATGCATACCACTAGTCATCAAAATAAGATGAACAGCACCCGTTGCCTTACCCATAGAGGATATGATCTCAATGACATTCAAAACATTATTTAGCTCGTAAGAGCGCAGAAAATAAGAGATGGAATCAATCACGCCCCTATATTTTACGGTACGAGCCTCGGTCGCTGTACCCTTGAGCAGGTTAAGAGAATCTGTCCCCCTTTTGAGAAAATCCTTTGCAAATGCATCAGAAACCAGCTGTTTTGGAAGAACATTGTAAAAACGGGGAGAATAAGCATCAATAAAATCAAATTTGCCCTCTTCCAGATGTTTTCTGATATCCCAGTTAAAATAATCCATGCCTGAAAGTACTTCAGACATAGGATGCTCAGATGAAAAATAGAAAACATCCTCATTATTTACGAGCCCACCGTATGCAAACTGATGAGCAAAGACCTCCATACCTGCTCCGGGTTCTGCAAGGAGCAAAATGGTTGTCCCTGGTGGAACACCGCCACCTAACTGCACATCAAGACCTGTCACACCAGTGGGAACACGATACCCTCCGGAACCATCAAAACTGTAATCCATTAACTCTCACCCACAAGCGATAGATGCAAATATATTAGTGCAAACTGAGATATTACTTCAATACACAACACATATATAACTAATAATATAAAAACATGGTGAAGAAAAATGCTCGATCTAGACAATCTGAAATACGAAAATGGCCTGGTCCAGGCCATTGCTCAGGATGCCGAAACTAAAGAAGTCCTCATGTGCGCCTATATGAACAAAGAAGCTCTTCAAAAGACAATTGAAACCGGATATGCACACTACTGGAGCCGCAGCCGTCAGAAACTCTGGAAGAAAGGAGAAAGTTCAAACCACCTGCAAAAAGTATTGGAAATACGTATAGACTGTGATATGGATGCTATCCTGATGCTTATAGTACAAGAAGGAGGAGCATGTCACACCGGATACAGATCATGCTTTTACCGCACAATAGAAGGTGAGGTAGTAGGAGAAAAAGTTTTCGAGCCTGATGAAGTATATTAGCCGGCCTGCAATTGGATTATATAGAGAAAATAAGTAATATAGTTCTATGAAGAGAGAGGGTCAAAAAATAACACGTATCGCCAGTGATACGAGTGCCATAATTGATGGTGCTATATCTTCAAGGATAAAGAGTGGCGATTATGCAGGAGTACAGATTATAATTCCTGAAGCAGTAGTTGCCGAGCTTGAAGCTCAGGCTAACCGCGGCCTGGAAATAGGCTACAAAGGATTGGAAGAGCTGCAAGAATTGCGCAGACTTGCGACCTATGGGATCATTGAACTCGTTTTTTCCGGCAGGCGGCCAAATCTTAATGAAGTGAAACTGGCTGGTGGCGGGGAGATAGATGCACTAATAAGAGAAACAGCTAAAGAAAATAATGCTTTATTCGTGACTGCTGACAGAGTACAGTCTCAAGTTGCCATAGCAAAGGGATTAGAAGTTGATTTCATTGCTCCCCACTTTATTGAGCATCGTCCTCTTAAAATTGAACAGTTCTTCACAGAAGATACGATGTCGGTACACCTGAAAAATGGTGTCATCCCAATGGCTAAGAGAGGAAGCATAGCTGCAGTGGAATACATAAAGATCAGAGAAGAGCCATGCACTTATGGAGAACTCAAATTCATTTCAAGAGAACTCATTGAGCGGGTGCGTAGTGATCCTGCCTCCTTCATGGAGCTGGATTTCAATGGTGCATCGGTGCTTCAGATAGGCAACATGCGAATAGCTATAGCCAACCCTCCATTCTCGGATGAGGTGGAGATAACAGCTGTCCGCCCAGTGGCAAAAGTATCTCTTGACCAATACCGCCTGAGCACTGTACTTAAAGAGCGTATAAAAGAACAGCGCGGAATTCTTATAGCTGGACCCCCGGGAGCTGGAAAGTCCACATTTGCTGCAGGTATTGCCATATACCTGCATGAGATGGGATACGTGGTAAAGACCATGGAAGCTCCGCGGGACCTGCAGGTACCCAAAGAGATCACACAGTATGCTCCTTTGGATGGAAGTATGGAAAAGACGGCTGATATTCTCCTGCTGGTCAGACCTGACTATACGATATATGATGAGGTCAGAAAAACCAACGATTTCCATGTATTTGCAGATATGAGGCTGGCAGGTGTGGGCATGATAGGGGTCGTGCATGCCAACAGAGCTGTGGACGCCATACAGAGACTTATTGGCCGGGTGGAGCTGGGAGTCATACCCCAGGTAGTAGACACGGTGATCTTCGTCAACAAAGGAGAGATATCTAAAGTACAGGTATTGGAATTCACTGTGAAGGTTCCATCCGGAATGACAGAGGCTGACCTTGCAAGACCTGTGATCATAGTGACTGACCTGGAAAGTGGCAGAACCGAGTATGAGATCTACACTTACGGAGATCAGGTAGTAGTGATGCCGGTTGGCCTTGAAGTTAAGAAACCTTCCTGGAAGCTTGCAGAAGCAGAAGTGAAAGAAGTAATAGAAAGGTATGCTACCGGACCTGTCCGGGTAGATATGATCTCAGACCATAAGGCTTTCGTACAGGTGCTTGAAAATGACCTGCCCAGAGTCATTGGAAAAGGCGGGAACGTGATCGATAATATCGAGAACATACTCGGAATCCACATAGACGTACGCAAGTTCGAATCAGGAGAGGGGGAAGAAAAAACTTCTGCGAAAGAAAAAACTCTTCAGAAGGATTTCCGACCCATCATCGAGAAAACAAAAAAGCATGTAATACTGAATATCCCTGAGCTTGCAGCCCATGATGTGGAGGTCTATGCAGGAGATGAGTTCCTTTTCAGTGCTACTGTGGGCCGTCATGGGGATATCAAAGTAAGAGAGGATTCAACTGTTGCAGACAGCATCCTTTCGGCAGTCGAGGAAGGGGAAATGGTGACCGTCAGGCCGCTATGACCTTTTTTTAGAAACACCTACCCAAAATAAACATTCTGTTTTTGAATATTACAATACAAAATCATTACTTAGCAAATAATAAGCTGTAAGCAATATATCAAGCCAAAATTAGAGATTTGTAATAGTTAATAAACGTATATTTGATTTTTGTTTATGTCTTTTTCCCCTAAATAGTCCCCCAGAGTTCGTGCAGGTTGCAGATAGAATCTGATCTTATGAATAGGAGAAAAGAACGATACAGAGAAAATTCAACGAAAATTTCTTTTTCGATGAGTTTAAAAGTAAAAGTCACATATAGGTGCTCGATGGCAGTCACTTTTCGAGAGAAGCTCCAATCTCATAAATTCCTGATCACTACGGAAATCACACCTCCAAAAGGTGTTGAAACTTCATCCTTCCTATCAGATGCGGAACAATTAAAGCATTATGTGGATGCTTTTAACGTGACAGATAATCAAAAAGCTGTCATGCGTATGAGCCCCATAGCTGTTGGAAAATTGTTAAAGGACGCAGGTTATGAAGTGATCTTACAGATCACGTGCAGAGACCGCAATAGACTAGCCCTGCAATCGGACCTTCTTGGAGCCTGGGCATTGGGAATACAGAACATATGTGTTATGACAGGAGACCATACAACTAAAGGCGATCATCCCTGTACAAAACCTGTATATGACCTTGATTCCGTGCAACTGCTGGATACAGTTCGAAAATTAAAAATGGGATATGATATTTCCGGGAACAGCCTGGAACAATCTCCTGATTTTGTAGTGGGTGCGGTCTCAAATACGGATCCCACACAATCCATGCAGCATATAAAACTTAGAAAGAAAGTGAGTATGGGCGTGGACTTCATTCAGACCCAAGCAGTATACGATGCAGAAGAGTTTGCATGCTTTCTGGAAAAAGTAAGGGACATAGATGTACCTATTATAGCCGGTATCATACCCCTCAGATCTGCAAAGATGGCCAGGTTCATGAACAAAAACATTCCGGGAATAAGAGTTCCAGATGAACTCATAGCCAGAATGGAATATGCCGAAGAGCCTGTGCAGGAAGGTATAGAGATAGCTGTGCAGCTTATCCGTGAAATGAAAAACATGTGCAGTGGCATACATTTGATGCCTGTGGGACAACACACCCATAGCAAAGAAATATTAAAGATGACAGGATTGGCAGAAGGAAGATCACAAAATGAACAATAACAAACATGACCCATCATGTGATAACAAACTAATGCAGCTGCTGGCTATCAGAACACCTACCATAAGACCTGGTGATGATCTGGTTCGGATACTTATGGAAACCCTTAAAAAACAAGAAACACAGCTGCAAAATGGTGATGTTGTGGTGCTGGCAGAATCTGCTGTAGCTACTGCTGAAGGAAGAGTTGTAAGGCTAGCTGACATTGAACCAACTGAAGAAGCTTGTGAGCTTGCCCTGAATTACCAGCTCGATCCAAGGGAAATGCAACTGATAATAGAGGAATGTGATGAAATATTCGGAGGAGTTCCCGGAGCAGCATTGACCATTACCAGGGGTACATTGTCACCTAATGCCGGGATAGATAGCTCGAATGCTCCGGATGGTTGTGTTGTGCTTTTGCCAGAAGATTCACAGAAAAGTGCTTCTTTGATCCGGGCAGAGCTTGAGAAGGCATTTTCATGCCACATCGGCATTATCGTTGGCGACAGCCGCACCCAGCCATTAAGACTAGGGTGTGTAGGCATAGCTCTCGGAACTTCAGGCATAGAACCCGTGGAAGATGCAAGAGGATCACTTGACATATTCGGCAAGGAACTGACAATAACTCGCAAGGCAGTTGCTGATAACATGGTATCTGCTGCTCAACTGGTGATGGGGGAGGCAGGGGAGAGCATACCTGCTGTAATTATAAGGGGAGCACCTGTGAGGATGATAGAAGGTTCAATAGACATGCCACTGTTCTCAAGGGAAGAATGCATGTATTACAGCAATATAAGCAAAAACAGAAAATGAGTTCTATTAACGTGATTATTTGATGTAAATGATCACCATATATGTACACATATAGGTGTTAAGTACAAATAGTAAGACAAATACACATCAATATATGTTTGTGCAGCATATATATAGAACATGGCTTTGTGTATATACTATTTGTACAAAATATAAATGCCTGGAGACGTTTAACTCAGCCTGTGAAACTAATTCACAGGAGAAAAAAAATGGCCAGGGAAAAAAACTAACTTTTTAATTATACTTGCTATCGCAGGACTGTTACTTATAGGAAGTACAGCATCTGCGATTTCAAGTAAGGAAACACAGAACATATCTGAAAAAGACACAAATGACAAACTGGATACGGAATACAATAATTGGTATAATAATTGTTATGGTACTGATCTGGAAATCAAGAACGATCCAGAAATAAAGAATATTATATTAATGGTTCCTGACGGATGTTCACAAAGTGTGCAGACGATAGCGCGTTGGTATAATGGAGAGGAACTACAGCTTGACAGCATAGTTGCGGGAATGGTCTCAACTTATATGAGCGATTCACTTATCACAGACTCTGCTTCTGCTGCAACAGCCTTTTCAACTGGATACAAGACTTCTGATGGAGCTTTGGCTGTGGGCCCAAACCCAGCCTCCCTGTTGAGCATAATTGATCCAGCAACAGTGACTGAACCATATGTTCCTCTTGCAACTGTGCTTGAAGGAGCAAAACTTAATGGAAAAGCAACTGGACTCGTGGCAACTTCTGAAATACCACATGCAACACCTGCAGCTTTTGCATCTCATGTGGACTCCAGAAAACTGTACGACGACATAATCGAACAGATGGTTTATCAGGATATTGATGTGGTCTTTGCCGGAGGCAAGGATTTCCTCAATGACAGCCGCCAAGATGGAGAGAATCTCACAAAAGTGCTCGTAGACAGAGGATACCAATTAGTTGAAACAGAAGATGAAATGATGGCACTGACATCGGGCAAAACTTGGGGAATGTTTGCAGGAGTGGCCATGTCACCAGAGATAGACCGTCAGTATATAGCACCTGAACAGCCACATATAGCTAACATGACCGGAAAAGCTATTGAACTGCTCTCCCAGGATGAAGGCGGGTTTTTCCTCATGGTAGAAGGCAGCCAGGTTGACTGGGCGGGACATGCTAACGACCCGGTCTATATGGTGACCGATTTCCTTGCCTCTGATGAAGCAGTTAAAGTTGCTGTCGACTTTGCAAAAAAGGATGGAAATACACTTGTAATTGTGTTCCCCGACCACAACACCGGAGGGATGACACTTGGAAGCAATTATGATCCTTCATATACAAAGACCACCGTGGAAGATCTTGTAAACCCCCTTAAGAACATGACATGTACCTATGCTTACCTTGAAAGCCAGATACAGGATATGAATAACTCTGCTGAAGTGCATGACGAAGTACTTAATTGGATGAGCATAGACCTGGCACAAACTAAGGTAGATAAAATTGTAGCAAGCGGTAAATTCGATACTCTGAAAAATATAATCAATAACGAATATACTATTATCGGATGGACAACTGGTGGTCACTGCGGAGAAGATGTGCCTCTGTGGGCATACGGATCTGAAAGCCTCTCAGGCAGGGTCGACAACACCGAAATAGCCACTTACATCGCTGAAGAATTCAGTTTTAGCCTGGACAACACAACCGATAAGCTGTTTGTGGATGTGGATGAAGTATTCCCTGGAAATTATGTACTGGATAACACTGATCCTAAGAACCTGGTTCTTAATATCGGAGACTACAAGTTGCCAGTAAATAAGAATACACTCATCAACTCTACTGGAGTGGAATACAAAATAGAGGGAATAGTTATCTATGCTCCAAAAGGTAACGATGGCAAAGGTAAAGTGTACATTCCGCAGCAGGCTGTTGATCTGATCAATAGTATGGTCTGACAATAATGAAAAGTACGGTTAAAACACTGAAAAGGGCAACCCCCTTTTCTAATTATATTTTGAACATTCTAATTTAGTGGTTCCAAAATTGGTTCAAAATTTTTATGTCCAATAAACAATAAGAAACGGCTACAAACCTGTTCTTTTGATACCTGTGCACAAAGAACATCCGAAAACTTAGGCAATAAATAATGTAAAGGATCTGAGAAAGATCCTTACTTGGCCCAGATAGCAATGATCTTATCAATAGCTATATGAGTGAACCTGGTTTCTTTCTTAAGGGTAAGGACACCATCAGCACAGGCTTCCACTGTTCCCTCGAAGGTATCTGGCCCGCCACAATATACATCTACATCTTTTTGCAGGTAATGTTCTACTATGAAAGATTGCATAATCATATCTCCTTTTGATAAACAGGATTACCACATAAGAATCCTATTTCTATAAGTAGAGAAAGGAGATAGAATAATAAAAAGGTGACGATTTGACTTTTTTTGACAAATAGAGCTCCAATAGCATCCAGATTTAGAACATAAAGCAAGTATACTGTACTATAGGTTTAAAGATGAGAAAAACACAACCATGAGAAGCGATAAAAATAACCGTGATTTGAATACTAATAAAAAAAGAACAAGTAAAATTTGTCAGACGATTGTTGGTGGAAAGGACCAATGATCGAATTTGAGAAATAAAAATTTGATTTCATTCAAGATTCAAAGTCTTAAGTATCATGTGATATTCATTTACGGGCATCCTTGAGTAAAAAGCCCTTTTTATTACCTCGCTCAGTGAAGGATGGATATCCATTGAGTACATGATAGGTGCAGCGCTCTGGTCCGGAGTATACATTACAGGAATTATCTCATGGATAAGAACCGAAGCATGGGGACCTATGATATGAGCCCCTAGTACCTTATCCGGCCCCTATTCCAGGATCACTTTGACAAATTCATCCTCCAGATCCATGGCAAGACCTTTACCTGTGTCCTGGAAACGATAAAATCCTATAAGAATATTGTTTTCTCCGTAGTAGTCTATAGCTTCCTTTTCTGACATGCCGACATTAGCTATCTCAGGCTCTGAGAAAACAGCACCAGGAACTGCATGGAAATCCACTGTTGCTTTGCGTCCGAGGACCGCATTGTAGTAGACAATGGTTGATTCATGATTTGCCACATGTTTGAAGAGGTGTTTGCCTATAGCATCACCTATGACCCAGACATTCTTCTGAGAACTTTCAAGATGCTCATCAACTTTGATCCAACCCTTTTTATCTGTTTCTATACCTCCCTTTTGAGGTTTTAGAAGGTCTGAATTGGATTCCCTGCCTGTGGCAACAAGGATATCAGATACTGTGATCTGTTTTTCTTCACCGGTTTCTCTGGCTTTGAGAAAAACCTGCTTGCCTTCAGAAACTTGTTTTATTTCCAATACTTCATGATCCGTAATTATTTCCATGCGCTCTGACATCATACGTTTTGCAAGTACCGAGATCTCAGGTTCTGCCTGGGGAAGGAAGTAGGGATTACGCCCGATAATAGTGACTTTAGAGCCCATTGCTGAGAAGAAATGACCATACTCTGCCGCTATATAACCGCCGCCGATGATTGCTAGGGTTTCCGGGAGCTCTGAGAGCTTAAGCACATCATCACTTGTGAGATAACCCGCTTCCTTAAGCCCTTTAACAGATGGTATAAATGGTCTTGAACCTGTACACAGGAAGATCATCTTGCCTTTAATAATTTCTTTCCCTGCCTTCAGAGTATATGGTTCAATGAACTCTGCAGTGGCTTTGTAATAATCGATTCGGGGATTAGCACGTAGGCTTTCTTCGATGGATCGCGTGTCAGAAGAGATCTTGTTGCGCATACGCTCCATTATCTTGCTGAAATCAATGCTTTTTATCTGAACGTCAATACCAAAATGCTGAGCTATATGGATCTCAGTTACTAGTTCAGCAGGATATAAAAGGATCTTTGAGGGTATACAGCCTCTTGTAAGACAGATACCTCCGGGCTCATCCTTATCTATTACAGCTACTTTCATTTCCGGATCTGCATCCATCATAGCGCCAATATAGTTCATTCCGGAACCTGTACCAACAATAATCAGATCGTATTCTTTCACTCTGCCACCCCTATAAAAAACAGGATTACTAACTGGTTGACTCGTATCTATCTTTAAAGTAATGCTCATATGACATAAAAGAGAAGTTGAAGTCAATTACTTGATATTTAAGTTACCAAAAAAGGAACATTATGCAAGATACTATAGTAATAACTATGAATATTATTTAGAATATATTAGAATTCGTATTTGAATCATAGAGT
>CAZAMM010000005.1:0-64821 GCA_964486435.1 uncultured Methanosarcinales archaeon
AAAAAAGGAGGATTAGTACTGCAATAGAGAGGGAATCTCAGAGGACCCTAAAAAGTATTTACAAAACTAGAAAACACAAAATACATGATCGATCAAATAAATCCAATTTTGTCTGATTAAAAAAGAACATCCGGAGTTTTAAAAACTCCTTTCCATCTTCGCAATATCAGACTTTTGCCTGTACTTCCTTTGCAAATTCCTTTGCTTTCTGGATCCTGGATTCATCCGGTTGTCCTTTTGTGGAGGGACCCATTTCACCAAAGGCTTTCATCTGGGGATCATCGGCCTTTAAAAGCATATCGATTATTGGCTGGGCAAGTTCTCCCTGACAATCAAATTTTCCAAGGATGTTTGCACCGGCTGCAGCCTGCTCATAGGAGCCGGTCCATGAATGGATGGCCTCGAACCCTTCAGGAACGGCGTGTGTCATGAACATTGCAATTTTTTTCCCATTAGTTTTAGCTGATAAAAAGTCCTTTACCACTGGCGGAATATCGAACTGCATTATAGGGAAACCAATGAATGCAAGGTCATATCCCTCAAGGTCCTTTACCTCAGCTATGGGTTTTATTTCCTTTTCCCCTTCAAGTTCGCCATAGATGGCTTCAGCTATCTTCTTTGTATTTCCTGTCTGACTCATGTATGTAACAAGTGTTTTCATATTGCATTTCCCCTTAGTTGATACTTATTAAGTATTTGCTGGACATACATATAAGTTTCGTAAAGTCTGCCGTAATTTGTATGAAAATGTTAATAAAAAACAATTACAATATCTTTAAAGCTTATTCAATTATCCATGTTAATAATTTATTATGGAGCATGTGATCGTAGGAGGGTTTGAGAGTGCATTTTCTTAATGTCATCTCAAATTTTGATTATATACTGCATAAGCGTAGTTAATCTAAATATAATGGAAGAATATCCTTAACAGATAATTCTTTTCAATATGTTTCGGAGGATATCACATGAAGACTATAGGCATTATCGGAAGTCCACGCATGAACGGAAACACAGCTGCACTTGTCAGGCAAACCGTTGAGTCAGCAGCGGAGGCAGGCGCTGAAACAGAGATCATCTATCTCAATGAACTGGAATTCAAAGGCTGCCAGGGATGTGGCCATTGCAAGATACATGATAAATGCAAGTTGCAGGATGATCTGACCCGGGTCCTGGACTCTGTGGCAAAAGCAGATGCCATTGTGTTTGGCTCTCCCATATATTTCAGCCAGTTCACCGGACAGATGCGTCTGTTCCTGGACAGATGCTATTCTCTTATAAACCCGGATTTCTCTCCCCGTGTAAAACCCGGGATAAAAGCTGTGCTCGTTGGTTCTCATGGAGCACCTGACGCTGGTATATATGCAGCAGTGTTCAATGAGTTTGCAGAAAGCATTAAAAATTTCATGGGTGTAGAAACTATTGATACTATCATAGCTGCAGGATACAGCGAACCCGGTTCTGTGAAAGGGAATGCTGAACTGATGGCCAGAGCCAAAGCAGCAGGTTTAAAACTAACAAACTGAACAGTTTCTATGGGACACATCGGAACCGAATGTGCCGGGAAGATCCAAGTAAGCAGAAATTTTGCCGGCATCAGCATATTCTCTATAAGAGAATAGAGCTAAAATCGGCTTTCTGGAAAACAGCTCATATTTGAGCCACTGAGTTTACAGAGAACCAGAAAGTGTTCCATCTTTGTGAACTCTGTGCACTATTTTTTCTCTTTTTACTCTTTGTATCCTGTATGCTCTGTGGTTGCTGAACACAGTTGAGATCATACTCTGATCTTTGCAGATTGTGAAAAAGAAAGAGTTATAACTTCTCGGAAGAAACAATCATATCCATGTTATTCGAACCAATAGAAATAGCCGGTATTGAAATACCTAATCGTTTTGTCCGATCTGCCACGCATGAATGGATGGCACAATCTGATGGTACACCCACTTCACGCATTGGTGATCTGTACGAGGAACTTGCCCTCAATGAAGTAGGGCTTATCATAACCGGATATGCTTATGTTAACCCTAAGGGTAAAAGCGACAAGCTGCAACAGGGTATCTACAATGACAGGTTCATTGCTCCTTACAGGGAAATCGTTGCAAGGGTGCATAGACACGGTAGTAAGATAGTTCTGCAGATATCACATGGAGGACGCCAGACCATGATAACTGTTAATACTCCTTATATGCTGGCGCCTTCTGCGGTCATTGAAACTACCAAAGGAATGACACCTGAAGAAATGACTGAGAAAGAAGTGCTGGAAACCATTGAGGATTTTGCACAGGCTGTCAGGCGGGCAAAGGAAGCGGGATTCGACGGTGTCCAGTTGCATTGTGCACATGGTTTCCTGCTCAGCAATTTCATATCTCCATATACCAACAGGCGTAAGGACAGGTGGGGTGGTTCCACTGAAAAAAGGACGCAGATGATTCTTGATATAATCTCACGTGCCAGGGAACTGACAGGCAAAGACTATCCTATCATGGTCAAACTGAACGTTACCGATGGTTTTAAACCCGGTACTCACAAGCATACGCTCGATGCTCCCGAAAGCATAGAGATAGCAAAGATCCTTGCAGATAATGGTGTATGTGCCATAGAGGTCAGCGGAGGAATTGCAGAAGCCGGGGATGAGCTTTTCAGAACCAACATTGACTCACCGGAAAAAGAAGCATATTATAGGGAATATGCTAAAATGATAAAAGAGCAGGTCGATGTGCCCGTGATCCTTGTGGGTGGTATCAGATCAAAGCATGTGATGGAAATGCTGCTTAACGAGGGATATACCGATATGATCTCCCTGTGCAGACCATTGATAGCAGAACCTGATCTGCTGATAAAACTCAAAAAAGGAAAAGCAGATGCTGCCAGGTGTGTTTCATGCAACCTGTGTTCCGATGAAAACGGCATCAAGTGCAATTATGATTTCACAAAATGAGCAGATTATTATATGCAGATTTCCGGGATATCTGAGCGCAGATCGAGCAGAAGATCAATAAGCAGATCGTGGCTCATGACAACAAGATCTGCCTGATGGAGCTTATCTGGCTCCAGATAAGTAGGAACAGCTATGCAGCAAAGGCCAGCAGCCTTTGCAGCCTGTACACCTAAAGGTGCATTCTCGATGACAACACATTCATTCTTTTGCATGGCAAGTATCTCCACTGCCTTAAGGTAAGGATCAGGGGCTGGCTTGCCTTTAACAACATCATCTCCTGTGACCACTACGCTGAAAAGGCCAGGATACAAGCTATTCAGAACCTTGTGCACAATTGGTTTATCTGAACCGGAAACCACTGCAAGCTCGTATCTGTGTTTCAATACTTCAAGGCATTCGGGCATGCCTTCAAAGGCCTTCAGTGCAACTATGATATTGAACTCTTCGATATATCTCTCAACTATTGCTCCGGGATCGAAACTGTCATTATCAATGCCTGCTTTTTTCAGCAGCAGGCGTATAATGTCGATGGTCTTTTCGCCTTCCCTTTCATAGATGACCGCCGGGTCCATGTACACACCCATCTGATCAAAGATGTGCTGCATTGCCTCAACATGGTATGGCATGGAATCCACAAGCACTCCATCCATATCGAATATCAGTGTTTTTAACAACTTCATTCTCCTTTTATCTAATTCAGAGCATATGAAGGCATCATTCAGATATGTTTCTTTCTGCCCAGTAGGAAGCTGCAAAAGACCCTGAGATATTATGCCAGATACTGAACAGAGCACCCGGAAGTGCAGCTGCAGCTGTGAAATGCTTTATTGCAAGGGCAGCGCTTAGACCAGAGTTCTGCATGCCCACTTCTATACCAATGGTCCTTGCCTCTATCTCACTGAGACCCATCAGTCTGGAAAGGCCATACCCGCTTGCAAGACCTATCAGATTGTGCGCTATAACAGCGACCATGATCATGATGCCTGCCGAGATAACAGTTTCTCTGTTCGAGGCCATGATTATAGCTATTATGAATACGATGGTCACCACTGAAAGTGCAGGGAAGGAATGGCGTATATTCCGGATGTGAGTACCAAGAAGTGAATTAATGACAATCCCCAGAACAACGGGCACTATGACGATCTGCAGAATGCTGATGAGCATGCCGTGTGTATCCACATCTATGGTCTGACCTATATATATCCATGTGAGCAACGGGGTCATAATAAAGGAGATCAGTGTAGAAAAAGATGTCAGCACAATAGAAAGTGCAACGTCTCCCTTTGCAAGGTAACATATTACATTTGAAGCTGTACCTCCCGGACAGCACCCCAGAAGCACCACACCTGCTGTAAGCTCAGGGGAAAGCGCCAGCGTCCTTGCAATGATAAAGCCTGCCAGGGGCATCAGAGTATACTGGAGCACCGTTCCGATGATCACTGTTTTAGGCCTTTTGAAGACAAGCAGGAAATCTGCAGGAGTAAGTGTCATGCCCATTCCGAACATCACAAGCCCCAGCAGGAAAGGTATAGCATCTTTGTATGGCAGGAAGGTTCCCGGATGCAAAAGTGCAATGGCTGAGAGAATGATGGCCCAGACAGGAAATAAGGAAGTGAACTTTTGCAGCATAACATACTTCCATTAAGCTTTGAATATATTAATGCGTTCAGTTTAGTTAATGCACTAAGCTGTTAAAAACATATCCTCTGTTTGCTCTCTTTGCATGATTTTATATTCCTTGGTCCGTAAATATGTGTTCTATGAGGCTTGACACCTATCTTGTGGATATGGGTTATTTTAGCTCCAGGGCGCGTGCGAAGGATGCTATTATCCGTGGAAATGTACGGGTGGGAGGAGACATAGTGACTAAACCTTCCAGGGATGTCAGTACCGATCATTCTGTCGAAGTTGTTGAAGGCCTTGATATGCCAAAGGGATATTTCAAGCTGAAGCTGATTCAGGAATCTTCCGGCATCATCTGTGAAGGCGACAATGTTCTTGATCTGGGTTCAAGTGCAGGAGGATTTCTGCTCTATGCCTCACAGATAGCAGGAAAAGTACGTGGCATCGAGTTCAGCACAGACTTTCATGTGGAGCTTGAAGGGATAATGCGTGGACATGAGAACATAAGTGTGTTGTTTGGAGATGTTTTTACTCTTCCTCTTAAGGTAATGTCATCTGAGAAAGTGGATGTGATATTAAGCGATATGACCCTGGAACCCATGGACTCTCTTCTTGCACTTAAAAGAGTGCTTCCCTTGCTCAGGGACGATGGAAAACTGCTGCAGGTCATAAAGATTAAAAAAAGTGAGCCCCGGGAACCTATCATGTCCAGGATAGAGGCGCTCGGAGTTACAATTATTCAGGTCATAGAGCCACAGAAGCAGGAGATATATGTGATCGCCTGCAAGACAGGAATACAAAATGAGGCGTGTGGTGCAGATGAAATATAAGATGTTGGGTGATGGTGATCCTGTAAGACTTTTCGTCGGGGGTCTGCATGGTAATGAATGGATAGACACTTCCGGCATATTGGAGAAACTTGATCCTCCTGCTGCGGGTTCTCTGGCTATCATGCCTGTGATATGCACACAAAAATACGTATCTACCCTTGAAGAACATTACTACAGGACACTTGGCAAACCAATAATACAGGCTGTAGAAGAACTCAGACCCAGTATATATATCGAGTTCCATTCATATTCCAGGCAAAATCAAAAGCTACTGACCGGTGCCGACCGGATTCAAAAGACAGGAGTTCCTGCATATAGTCAGCTTGATAATGATGTGCTTCTGGGTTCTGTATCACCCGTCATAAGAAGAAAATATTTTCCTGCAGAAGCACTATGTCTTTCTTTTGAGATCCAGAAAGAAAACTCTATCTCCAAAGAGTATGGATCAAGGATCGCTGAAAAAATGAAAGAATGTTTATCAAGAGACCATTTCATTGAGCAACTCAAAAAAAGGTATCCTCTGCAGACAAAAAAAGTAATTGAAGATTATAAAAATTTTTATGGTTTGTAAGGTTGCCTTACAAACCGTTTCATTACAATAAAGCTATCTTTTTGATACAACCAGGGTTTATCCGTTCAGCCCATGTTGTAATTATGGATGTTGTGTGCAGGGTTAACGTCCTGCATATCCCTTTCCTGGGCTCTGAGCATATCGTCAATACGCAATATCATGGAAGATACTTCTGATGCCGACTTGATGGCCTGTGTCTTGACACGGAGCGGATCAATTACATTGTCCTTCATCATATCCTCTATCTTGCCGGAATACACGTTGATCCCACTGTTCTTGTTATTTCCGGATTCGGCACGCAACTGCAACAGCATGTTAATCTTATCCAGGCCCGCATTCTCTGCTATTGCCTTGGGTATCTCTTCCATGGCATCGGCAAAGGCGTGAATAGCAAGCTGTTCCCGTCCCTCTATAGTAGATGCATAAGAGCGCAATCCCTGTGCTACCTGCATCTCAGAAGCTCCTCCCCCTGGCACTATTGCTTTATCTTCAAGCACTGATTTTACCACATTAAGAGCATCATCGAATGCACGTTCAATGTTATCAGTGAGGTGTTCACTACCTGCCTTTATGAGGATCGTAACAGAATTGGCCTTTGAGAATCCGGTGATAAGTGTTTTCTCCTCGTATTCGGACTCCTGTTCCACTACTTCGGCAGACCCTAGGTCTTCAGCAGTTATCTCATTCATGTTCCTTACGAGATTGGCACCTGTGGAAAGGGAAAGCACTGTCATATCTTCGTCTTTCAGCCTTCTGCAGGTGTAGATATTGTGCCTCATGAAATAATGAACTGCATTGTCATCAATGTTCTTAGAGGAAAATACTACATTGGCACCTGTTGCTATGATCTTATCAAGCGTTTTGTGGAAGTTGATCATTTCCTGATCTTTGAATGCGAACATTTCCTCCACACTGCCAAGCTGGATCTTTGCCTTTGTATTTGTCTTGGCGAACTCTATGGGCATATCCAGAAGTGCTATCTTCGCACCTTCAACTCTGGCAGGGGTGTCAGGGTGGAGACGATATTTATTGATATAAATACCCTGTATTACCTTTGTATCGGTGATCTTGCCACCAGCTTCTTTTCTGATAACTATCTTCTCGTCAATGTTGTACTTGCCGTTTTCTTCTATTGCCAGTACTGCATCGACACATACCTTTGCAAGATGGTCTGAAGAAGCTTCAGGAGCTTTTCCGGTAATAGAGGTCTCTGCTATATTCTCAAGTGTCTTTCTGTCGTCCTTGTCGACTTTGATGGCAAAGTTCTCCAGGATCTCAATGGCTTTCTGGGCAGCAAGGCTGTATCCTTTGAAGACAACTATCGGGTGGAGACCCTTTTCTAAAAGTTCTCCTGCTTTATCCATCAGGCTACCTGCTAACACAACAGCGCTGGTGGTTCCGTCCCCTGCAATATCCTCCTGTGTCTTGGCGACCTCAACGATCATTTTTGCAGTGGGGTGCTCGATCTCCATTTCCTTGAGTATAGTGGCACCGTCATTGGTCAGAACAATATCACCAAGGATGTTGACCAGCATTTTATCCATACCCTTTGGTCCAAGGGTCGAACGCACCAGTTTTGCAACAGCTTTGGCGGCGTTAATGTTCATGGAAAGGGCATCTTTACCCTGTGTATGTTCTGTTGTTGGACTAATAATGTAAACTGGCTGACCTCCATATTGTCCTGCCATTTGTACTGACATGCCTTGTTGTGCCATTATTTTGAACCTCCTGAATCCGGATAGTGAAGTTGTTTAAAGTATCTTTTTTACGTATGAATTGAACTAACTGTATATGGTTCTATAAAAACATTTCGATAAGAGCAGATGCGCTTTTGCATGGTCAAAACATTTAAACCATTAATTCCTTTTCTCGGTTATGTTGACCTTCATTGGATTGGGGCTTTTTGACGAGAAAGACATATCTTTGAAAGGCCTTGAAGCTATTGCCCGGGCAAACAGGGTCTATGCAGAGTTCTACACATCCAGGCTTATGGGTACTACGCTGGAAAAGATGGAAGAACTATACAATAAGAAAATAACAGTGCTTACAAGGGAAGAAGTGGAACAATGTCCCAGCTGGCTTGACCATGCTGCAAATGAGGATGTGGTATTCCTTACAGGTGGGGATACAATGGTTTCAACTACACATGTTGATCTGCGTCTGCGTGCAATGCAGAAAGGCATTCTCACAAAGCTGGTGCATGGTTCTTCCATCTCATCTGCTGTATGCGGGCTTACAGGCCTGCAGAACTACAGATTTGGAAAAGCAGTTACTGTCCCTCATCCATATACCAGCAGCCGTGGGAAGACGGTCGTTTCAGAAACGCCTTATGACACCATTCTCCAGAACCTTGAGCATGGCCTGCATACCCTTGTCTTCCTTGATATCGATAAAGAAAAAGGTTATATGACAGTGAACCAGGCATTGGATCTTCTGCTTAAGGTGGAAGCAAAGAGAGGCGCAAGAATACTGCAGGACAGAATAGCCGTAGGTATAGCAAGAGCCGGATCTGACTCCCCGGTGGTTGCAGCAGACAACATTCAAAGACTCAAGGACTTTGACCTTGGTGCACCACTTCATATACTGGTAATTCCAGCAGATACACATTTTGTGGAAGCAGAGGCACTGGTGCAGCTGGCCCGTGCTCCTGAGTCAATATTGGACGTTCATAATCAATAATAGTGTACTATTATAGAGTAGAGGTCTATATCTTTTAAAATATAGGTTATATTAATAATATATATAATATATCTACACTTAAACTAATATGATCAAACTAATATGAGAGAGAATAATGGTTAGAGATGCAGTTGGCGTGATATTCGGAGAAGCTGGTACATCCGGCTTTAAAATATTATTATCGGACAGTATCAGTGTGCATCAGGGAGAATATATAAAAGCCTGGCACGAAGTCGATGGCTGGGTGCTTGCACAGGTACTATCCATTACCCGTTTTGGAGACAGTTACTCCGTCGAGGAAGCAAAGAACGGAAGCCGCAAGGACAAAAGCGGAGATAGGATAATAGCTGATGTGACCGTTATTGGCAAACGTGATAATTCCGGCTTGCTGCGGATACCTACAACCCCTTTTAGTCCTGGTGACCCCATCTACAAAGCCAACAATGAGCTTATATGCAGTTCTCTTGGACTGTCAGGGAGAGAAATGTTCATAGGCATGCTGGAAGGCACGGACATACCCGTACATCTCAATGTGAACAGTCTTGTACAGAAGCATTGCAGTATCCTTGCAAAGACGGGAAGCGGTAAGTCCTATACTGCAGGAGTGCTCCTTGAAGAGATGCTGGACCGCAAAGTACCTCTGCTGATCATCGATCCTCATAGTGAATACGCATCACTGAAAGAAGAGGGTGCCATCAGAACAGAAGTTGCTAACAGGTTCAAGGTATCTCCAAGATCATACGCACAGCATGTCACAGTATACACTCCTGCCAACAAGACCCTTAATCCCAAAGCTGATGAAGTGTTCCGTCTTAATGGCATGAACCTTACAGCGAAGGAATTGAGCGAGGCTTTTCCAAACAATTTCACCAGCACACATCTTGGCATACTCTACGAGACCATTGATAAAATCAAAGCTGAGATGGAAACATATACTCTGGATGAGATCATCTTTGAGGTCAAGAACAATGACAGCAAAGCCAAATGGAATGTTATCAGCCTGCTTGAAGAGATCAGGGAAACCGGCATACTTTCAACCAATCCCACATCAATAGAGGATCTCGTACAGCCAGGCAGGGCTTCTATCATAGATTTCAAAGGTGTGGCTCCGGATATACAGTCTATGATCGTTGCACGTCTGTGCAGCACACTGTTCGAGGCTCGTAAGATGAACACTATTCCCCCTGGCATGCTGGTAGTGGAAGAAGCTCATAACTATGCTCCCGAAAAAGGTTTCGGCAAGACGTTAAGTTCCGATGTATTGCGGACCATTGCGTCCGAAGGGCGTAAGTTCGGTCTTGGTATGATGGTCATTTCCCAGCGGCCAGCACGTGTGGACAAGAACATTCTTTCACAGTGCGGCACGCAGATCATCATGAAGGTCACTAATCCTAATGACCTGAAAGCTATCAGCAAAGGTCTGGAAGGTGTCAGTTCCTATGTAGAGGACGAGCTCATGCGCCTGCCACCCGGAGTTGCGATGCTGGTGAGTACTGATATTGAGCGGCCGATCCTCGTGGATATCCGGGTACGCAAAAGCAAACACGGTGGTGAGTCTATTAACATTATGAAAAGTGTTAACCATAATCCTTCTCAGATGGCACCGGTCAGAAAACCCCCTGCTGAGTCTGTCCAAATGCAGCCGGTGAAACAAGATCATGCTGAAAAGCACCGTATTGAAGAAGAGCACATACCTGTCCAGACCAGCACGACCCCTCCTCCCAAGAGGAAACCTTCAAGAGAAGTAAAAACAGAAGATGGAGGAGGTCTCTTCAAGAAAATCTTTGGTGCTGGTAAATAAGGGGGGATAACTTGCCCGCTGATCTGAATGAAAAGGTTAATAGATATGAGAGCCTACTAAGGCAAGCGCTGGAAAAAGCAGAGTTCGCACCTATCAAGGATTCGCATATGTATGCTGTCGCAAACGACTTTCATACGATGGCAAGGTCATATTACGAAGATGGTATCCACTTTGTACACCATGAAGACCCCGTGAACGCCCTGATATGTTTCAGTTACGGACACGCCTGGCTGGATGCCGGGGCACGTCTTGGAGTGTTCCTGGTGGATGATGATATATTGTTCACCATTTGAACTATGGATCCTGAAAAGTGACAGAACTTAATTTCCCGGAGACGAGTAAATGTCAAATTATAATGTTGTACTTGAAGCTGCCTGGTTGGTCAGAGATGTGAACAGTCCGGATGATGCCATTGGAGTGGCGATCTCCGAGGCTGGCAAAAGACTGAACCCCAAACTCGATTTTGTGGAAGTGGATGTTGGCACTACATATTGCCCTGCCTGTGAGGAAGCCTTTAGCAGTGTATTCCTTACAGCTAACACTGCAATTGTCGGCCTGGTCCTTGAGATGAAGGTCTTTGATGCGGAGAGTGAAGAACATGCATCAAGGATAGCTAAATCCGTCATTGGAAGGGCATTGAGGGATGTTCCTCTGAAAGTAGTTGATGTTGAAGAGTTCCAGTAATAAGGAGAAGTAACTATGGACAGGACAATATCGGTAGTAGGGCATGCAGCTATTGATCTGCTTTTTGATGTGGAGAACATTTCCTGCCATAATGAATCTTACCCGATCATTGACTACCATGAATATTTCGGAGGTGGAGCTGCCAACATTGCAGTTGGTATTGCCAACCTTGGGGGTAAGGGTCAGCTGATATCTGCTGTAGGAGAGGACTTTGGAAGTTCGGGATACGAGGAATATCTCACTTCTTTGGGAATTGATCTTTCATTACTCTACAGATGTAAAGGTCAGAAAGTTACAAAGGCTTTTGTTTTTACTGACCGAGATCACAATCAAAGCACATATTTCTATTGGGGTGCATCTGCACTTCTCAAAGAGCTGGAACCTCCAGAGGTTGATTTTGTACATCTTGCGACATCTGAATGCTCTTTTAATGCAAGGATCGCAAAAAAGGCAAATTTTGTATCCTTCGATCCGGGTCAGGATCTTATAACCTATAGCCGTAAGGACCTGGAAGCCATATTGGAACACACGGATATTCTTTTCACGAACCGCCATGAGATAAAAAGGGTTTGTGAGATGACCGGCCGTTCCTTCGAGGAACTAAAAACAATGATAAAGACCATCGTGGTGACCTATGACTCACGGGGCAGCAGGATACATACAGAAGATACACAATATTGCATACCTGTGGTTCCTGTCAAAGCCGCTGACCCCACCGGTGCAGGCGATGCATACAGAGCCGGGTTCCTGTTAGCCTTCACAAGAGGCTATGACATGGAAACCTGCGGCAGGATAGGTGCAACTGTAGCATCCTTTGCAGTTGAGGTCATCGGCTGCCAGGTAAGGTTGCCTACCTGGGAAATGATGCAGGCAAGGTTCGAAGAGCATTTTGGAACGCTGCATAAATAATATCCACTGCTCATTATCTACAGAGGCTGGTCATCACACTGATCAGCAGCCATTTTTATTGGTTATCCTGGTAAAATCCGGAAATTTAGTTCATACTCCCCTAATTCCTTCTTGTTCTTTCAGGCATCTGTCTTCGAGGTTATGGTGATTTCTTCAACAAATTCTTTTATTCTGGTCCGAATATTATCTCTTAGAGCTCTTATTTGTTCCATTTTCTCACTGTCAGTACCTGAGAACGACTCAGGGTCAGGGAAGGACCATTGTAACTGAACGAAGGGTTTTGGGAATACAGGACATTCTTGTTCATAGGCCCTGTCACATACAGTGATCACATAATTGTAGAATTTTCCTTCTCTGAAAAGATTCCAAGCCGCTTGAGCCTTCTTTGTGCTGAGGTCAAAACCATCCTCTGCCATAGCAGCTATTACCAGGGGGTTCACACTGGTGGGTTTAAATCCAGCACTTTCTGCTTCAAACAATTCCCCTCCGATCCGTCTTAAATATGCTTCTGCCATCTGGCTTCTGGCACTATTGTGCACGCATACAAAAAGCACTTTGATCTTCTTATCGCTGTGAGCCATGTTACTCTGAATGCAGTACGACAAATAAACCTAATCAGTATAGAGAATATAGCCCTATTTATCCTCTATGTATCTATATATCTATATATCTATATATCTGAAGGCATCATGGAGCTATTCTGTTTCTTTGCTTTATGAAAAAGGATAAGAAAAAGAAATGATTTCAATCTCATTACATGTCGGCATGTATTCGCTGTTTTTCGATCTTATCAAAGCGCGCATAGTATAGTATTGCTGCAGCTGCGTACATTACACATGTGAGCATGAACGGCAATCTGTAATTCCCATAAGCCAGCATTTGTCCGCTGATAAATGTTCCTATCCCGACAAAAACGTAACATGTCATCCATGTAATGCTGTTCATACTGGCTCTCTGTTCCTCTGCAACGATCTCAAGTTTGAAATTGTTCAGGATCGGATTTGCCAGATTCATGAAGGTTGACCTCATGATATACGCAAGGCCTGCTATCCAGAGCCATGAAGTTGATATGAAGATCAAAAGAAATGGTATGGAAAGAAGCTGCACAGCGGATGCTACCTTTATCTTGCCAAAACGCTCTGTAAGTCCTGGCAGGAACAAAAGAGCGAACATCATGAAGATCTCTCCAAGGGAGAATATCACCCCTATCTCTTCAGATCCGGCTCCCATTATTGTGTCAAGGTAAACATTGAAATAAGGAAGTGCCAGTCCCCAGCCCATTCCATAAAAACTGTATACCAATATCATCATTAGAACAAGTTCCGACCTTAGAAGAGTGCGAAATACATGTGAAGATTTGTATTTTGGGGCGGCAGTCTTCCTTTCCTGAATTTTCAGCAACGGTAAAAATGACATCATTATAGTCATCAGGGAAAGGAGCAGAGTGATGCGGTATGCAAGGGAACCGCTGGCATCCAGCACAGTGATCTTAGCCAGTATTGCAGGAAAAACTCCACCTATAATATTTCCTGCCATGGTGGCAGCAGTGTAGAGCACCTGGTACATAGAGAACAGATGCATTCTTTCAAAAGGTTTTGAATTTTCCAGCATAAATGTGGAGCCTGTGACTATATTTAATGATGATGATGCCCCGTAAAGAACGCTGAACAATATTAGTAATTCCTTTATTGTTGTATTGTAGAGAAATATGAGGGACATCACAAGTAAAATACATGAAAGGAGCAGTGTTCTTTTTCTTCCTATCATATCACAGATCATGGCTGCAGGTATTGAAAAAATGCCTGTGGCTATGGACGTGAGGGAAAGTATCAGGCCCAGAAAATCCTCAGTATAGCCAAGCCTGAGCACGTAGAGGTTGAAAATCACCTTATATACACCCAGATTAAGGGAGATAAGAAACACGTATGTCAGGAACATGCGTGCATTCGGACTGAAATCCTTTATCCGTGAGATGTAGCCATTAGTAGATGCAAGGACATTCTTGATTACCATTTATATTCCCATTTATCATTGTTAATTTGTGCTTCCTTGTTATTTTTCTGGAAACAGGATCTACATATCAGAACTCCTTTTCTTTTTAGGATCAAGCATGTCCCTCAGACTGTCACCCAGATAATTGAAAGCAAGAACTGTAGCCATAATGGTAAGTCCTGGAAATATCATTATGTAAGGAGCAGAACGTATGTATATCCTGCCGTCGGTGAGCATTGAACCCCATTCAGGAGTTGGAGGCTGTACTCCAAAACCCAGAAAACTCAGTCCTGCAGATGCAAGTATTGCATAGCCCATACCGATGGTTGCCATTACTATAAGTGGTGATATTATATTGGGAATTATATGATGTATGATGATGTGTGAATCCTTTGCTCCCAGGCCTCTGGAAGCTGTAACATAATCATGTTCTTTTATATCAATGGCCGAACTCCTGGCAAGTCGTGCGTAGCTTGTCCATTCTACTATTATAAGCGCTAAGACCATATTAGTGAACCCGGCACCAAAAAGCCCTGATATGCCAAGCGCCAGGAGCAGCCCCGGAAATGCCAGAAATGTATCTACTATCCTCATTATGATCTCGTCCAACATTCGCCCATAATATCCGGAGATCGTACCCACAGCCGTTCCAAATGTCAGGGAAGTGGAAACTACCAGCAAACCTACAGATAAGGATATTCTTGCACCGAATATGATGCGGCTCAAGATACAGCGTCCGAGGTGGTCCGTTCCAAAAGGATATTCTCCTGATGGTCCTTGCAGGCGGTCCTGAAGATTTGCCTCTTCGGGGTCATGGGGTGCTATAAAGCCTGCAAAAAGTGCCATAAAAAGGAAAAGTGCAAGTATCCCGATGCTGATAAGTATTCCAGCAGAGTGTCTTCTAATTTTTTGTCTCATATCTGATCCTTGGATTTAGATAGGCATAGGAAATGTCCACTGCAAAATTTATCAGCACAAAAATAACTGCTATGAAGAGTATGCAGCCCTGGATCATGGGAAAATCTTTGGTGAGAATGGACGAAACAATGAGGTTCCCAATTCCAGGCCACGCAAATATTGTCTCCACTATCACAGAACCGTTTAAAAGATAGCCGAGATTGAGGCCTGCAACAGTGACCACAGGAATAAGGGAGTTCTTCAAAGCATGTCTGCCAATGACAATGTACTCTGGCAGTCCTTTAGCCCGCGCAGCCCTGATATAATCCTGGTGGAGCACATCCAGCATACTGGCCCTCATGAGCCGCATTGTTACAGCTGCATATCCGGTTCCCAGGGTTACAGCAGGTAAAATTATATGGGTAATGTCCCCGCCCTCATATCCTGAAGAAGGCAGTACTTTCAGAAACAATGAAAAAAAGATAATCATAATGTATGCCTGCCAGAAGCTTGGCATGGAAACCCCAGCCAAGGCAAAGAGCCTGAATATATCATCTATGATAGTGCCGTGCTTCAGGGCGGAAATAATACCGGCAGGAATGGCAATGATAAGCGATATTAACATGCTTGCCACTGCAAGTTGTAGCGTGGCTTTGAAAGTTCTGAGAATGGCATGTGTGACTCCTTCGTTGTTCATGTAAGAATAGCCCAGATCACCACGCATAACGTTACTGATCCATGTCAGGTACTGGATATGTATTGGCTTGTCAAGACCATGTTTTATCCTGAACTCCTCAACAGATCTCTCATCAGCTCCGCCTCCAGGGCTCATGAGAGCATTTTTTGCAGTGTCACCAGGTGAGATATGGATTATACCAAAACTGATCACAGATATCAGGATGAATACGGGTATCAGGAGTAAGAACCTTCTAACAACGAAACTGATCAAATCTGGAACTCCTCTTTCCCGTTACTCCGACCTTCATTATTTTTTGGCTTTTATCAGGTAAATGGGATTGGCAAAATCGAGCTTGTCCAGCATTTTTCCTTTTTCTCTTGCTGAACTGCAAAGCTTGTCCATTTTCTCTATAGATACGTCATCAAACCCCGCCTCATTAAAATAATGGTTCACCTTTTCAGGCTTGAGACTGAACAGTGGAAGACCTTTTTTCAGGGGATCATAGTGTTTTCGGAAAATATATGGATATTTATCTTCTTTGATCACTCTGATAAAGTCTGATGCAGCACGTATCGTTCTGCTCACAAGTCCAGAATCATGCCAGTTACCATCTATGGAAATAATCATACCGTCATCTTTGAGGACCCTTCTCCATTCCATAAGTGCTTTTGATGGATCGGGTAGGGTCCATAGCAGGTATTTGTTCATGACAATATCAAAATGGCCTTCAGGAAACTGCAGATTCTCTGCATCCCCCTGTCTGAAATCTATTGAAAGAGACCTCATCAATGCATTCTCTTTAGCTTTTTTAACCATATTCTCTGACAGGTCGACAGCTGTGACATCATTACCCATTTCTGCACACATAAGAGCAAGGAAACCTGGGCCAGTGCCAACATCCAGCACTTTCAGACCTGTTTTTCCACCCATTGATTCAGATAACATCTTTTTCCAGGCATTTCTTTCTTCATCAGACTGTTCAATTATACCATTATTATAACTTTCACTTCGATAATCCCAATAATTCTGTATGACTTCCTTGGTGTCCATTCTGTATCACCTTCTTAAAAATATAATTTCCCGGCAGATGCGGGACATTTGATCTTATTTGAGATACACATCCTTTGTTAGGATCGTTATCTCGTTAGGGTATTGTTTGAAACCGCCGACCTTTGAGCTTGTTGCATCCATGGCGTTCTGGTAGAAGACAATTATTTCAGGACAGTCCTCAAGGATCTGCCACTGAACATTGTCATAATATTCTTTCCTTGTGTCCTCGTCTATTGTCTGTCTTGCATCATTGATCCATTCATCTATCTGCAGATTGGAATAGCCTGTCTTCTTAGCCTCGGTTCCGTTGGAATGGAAATGTTTGCTGAAGAAATAATCCGGATCACCTGTTGGGGCCACCACCCATGCATAGAGTGCAAGATCATATTTACTATTGGACATATCTGCTTCAATTGCACTGCTGTCCATGATAGTGACACTTGTCTTTAATCCAATGGATTCGAATTGTGTTTCAATGACCTCTGCCGAAGGTTTGAGCTGGGGACGATTGGTGTAGGTAACGATGTTAATCTCAAAGTTCTTACCATCGTATTCAAGCCATCCATCATTGTCAATATCCTCAAGCTCCGCCTGTGACAACAACTCTTTTGCCCGGGTCTCGTTCCTCTGAATAAGTTCCAGCTCATCATTGATCGACCATTCGGATACTGAAGGCATTACACCTTTTGCAGGTGTCCCGCCGATCCTTTCCAGTGCAATGTCAACTATCTCCTGGCGGTCAAGAGCATAGTTCAATGCCTGTCTGAAATTTTTGTCACTAAATGGCTCTTTTTTCGTGTTCACATAGAGGAAATAGGATCTGAGGGTTTCCTTGGTAAATACCGTATAATCCTCATTGTTCTGCAAGGTCTTGATCTCAGACTGAGGAACTCCTGTGATAATGTCAACTTCACCGCTCTCAAGCTTGAACAGCCTTGTCATGCTGTCGGTAACGTAATAAACGTCCACGCTTGCGATCTTAGGAACACCGTTCCAGTAGTCATCGAATCTCTCAAGACTGATGCTTACATCCCTCGTATAACTCTTGAATTTGAAAGGACCGGTTCCCACGGGTTTGTTCTTAAGGTCCTCTGCTTTTGGACTTACTATGGACATGATAGGATCAGTCAGGCTTGCGATCGTAGGAGAGTATGGGTATTTTGTTCTTATGGTAATGCTGTTTTCAGAGTCGCTTGTAATAGAATCAATAAAATCATATTCGCTTTTCCTCGTATTATCTGAATCCAGTACTCTGTTAAGAGAATATACGGCTGCATCTGCATCCATGATAGTACCATCGTGGAATTTGACTCCTTCCCTTAGGGTGATCTTCCATTCGGTATCCGATCTTTTTTCATATCCTGAAGCAAGTTCCGGTTGCAGGACCATATTCTCATCATAGCTGAACAAGGTCTCATATATTCCTACCTCACGCACATACCATCCTACCCACTTGCTTACAGGATCAAGTGTGTCGGATGGTCCGAATGCAAGTGCACAATTCAGATGGCCTCCTGAACTAAGGTTTGTTTGTTCCTGCGTATCCTGTTCTATACAAAGTGAACCTGCCACTGTAGCTGCTATTAAGATCAGTAAGAGAAATGGCATTTTCAAGTTTCTATTAATTTTCATAACAACCCTCTTTTTAATAACTGAAAATGGAAAAATCTTATCTGGTTTTATATGTCTGAATGTTCTGTAATTACAATTTAAGTATTAATAATTTATTGTTTAATAACACTAAATAGCAGTAATTTTTAATTAATTCGCCATTTTGTGCATGGCTGATGTTACTTTATGGCAAGCTACATAATGACCAGCTTGCAGACACTTGAGTTCAGGAGCTTCATATCCACATTTTTCCAACCTGACTGAGCAGTTCATATAATAATTGCATCCTTTTTTGTGTATAGTAGTAACTACTTCCTCTCCATTATCCTCGTCCTCGTTACCACAGAGCATTAAGAGGGTGAATGGGTGCTGGGCCGATCTGAAAATGTCTTCAGAACTTCCCATTTCGATAATTCTGCCCATATACATCACAGCTATGCGGTCAGACATATGCTTCATAAGCTCCAGGTCATGAGAAATGAAGATCATCGTAAGTTCGTATTCTTTTTTTAGTTCTTTCAACAGATTCAATATCTGTGCCTGTACAGAAACATCAAGTGATGCTGTCGGTTCATCAGCAACAATGAGCATTGGCTCAAGGGCAAGTGCTCTTGCAAGCACGGCTCTCTGGTTCTGACCTCCGCTTAGCTGATGTGGATAACGAGTTGTATGTTCGGGAATAAGCCCCACATGCCTGACAAGCTCATCAACTTTCTTTTCAATGAGGTTTTTTTCAATTCCCATGATCTGCAGAGGTTCGGCAATGCTCTGTCCAATGGTCTTCCTGGGGTTAAGGGAAGAATCCGGGTCCTGGAATATCATCTGCATCCCGGAGCGAAGTTTTCTCATGGATTCCTTGTCAAGCGAAGTTATCTCAATACCATTGAATACAATCTTGCCTTCGGTGGGCTCAGTAAGTCTCAGTAAGCAACGTCCAAGAGTGGATTTTCCACATCCGCTTTCACCTACTATCCCCAGTGTTTCGCCTTTTTCCACATGAAAGGAAACGCCATCTACTGCATTGATCCTATGTTTACGGAGGATCCCTGTAATATATGTTTTTTTTAAACCTGTCACATCAAGCATACAAAAAACACCTCACATGCCTGCCTTTGTGTTCAAGCATTGGAGGATGTTCTTTTTTGCATCTTTCCGTGCAGCTTTCACATCGCGTATGGAATCTGCAGCCTTGCGGAAGGTCTATCAGAGAAGGACTATTGCCTTTTATTGGCTTGAGCCCTCTTGCGGGTATAGAATCAAAAAAACCTCTTGTGTAAGGATGTAATTGTTCATGGAAAATACTGTTTACAGGAGCTACCTCTACCAGTTCGCCTGCGTACATAACTCCAACCTTATCGCAAACATCTTCTGCAACTGCAAGGTCATGGGTGATAATGAGCATTGTTTTTTTATAGGATATCTCCTTAAGAAGTTTCACGATCTTCTTTTTTACAGTTACATCCAGGCCCTTTGTAGGCTCATCTGCAATGATGAACTCGGGTGAATTGGCCAGTCCCATTGCTATCAATGCTCTTTCTTTCATTCCGCCGCTGTATTGGTGAGGATATTCATTTGCCCTTTTAACCGGATCTTTCATTTTCACATGCTGAAGCAATAATACAGCTTTTTCCATAGCCTTTTTACGGCTCATTTTTCTGTGGATCACCAGCGACTCTGCTATCTGCCAGCCGATTTTGATCACCGGATTCAGTGAACTGCCGGGATTCTGAAGGATCATTCCAATATCTTTTCCTCTGATCTTTCTCATGCTTTCCTTGTCAAGAGAATGGATATTGTCTCCCCGGTAGGTAATATTTCCTTTTATTATGGCATCTTCCTGCAGCAATCTTGTGATAGCGAGCCCGAGAACAGATTTGCCACAACCGGATTCTCCTATAAGGCCCATTACTTCCCCTGAGTTTACTGTAAGATCGAAACCATTCAATGCTTTTACAAGGCCGGCATCTGTAGGGAAATCAACACACAAACTGGAAATTGTAAGTAAGCTCACTCCAAAACCTCCCTGTCAACCACCATGGACCATAATTGTGAGTGCGAATTGAATAAATAATACTAAAAACAGAACCAGCTCATTATAACCAGATACATACTCCTTCCTGCTTTGGTCTGTTAATGAACTTTTGCTTAACATTATTCTGATATTGTAAGATAGATTCTTCTTAAAAAGATAACGGAATATTTGATTATAGTCAATGTAAATAACATTTTAACAATATTAAATATTATTTTTAAACAAAATATTAGCATGAAAAATGTTATTATAATAATAAATATTCACAATCTAATACTTATACAAGATGAATAAATTGGCAAATAACTCGAACGGGTGGCCACAGGAATGTCTGGAATCGTCCTGTGGGAAAAATGAAAACTTTTTTGCATTTATACTCCTGTTTTGTGGCAGTTTTATTATGAAGACAGCTAAAGAAAAAACGGGTAACGGTTTATTACTGCATGGAATATGCTTTTATAATAGAATTGCATAGGACCTCTTACAATTCGCAAATGTGATCGATCTATTACCACAATAAAATAGTTTGATCCGGTGAACTGGAATTTATTTTTCTTTGTTCTATCCGATATCAACTTTAAGTAAATGAATCTCACGAATGCGTTTTGAAATTTCATTTACCATAGTTTTGAAACATATGGAACGAAATTTAAATCAAAAGTATTGACTTCAAAGTATGGGGAGATATAAATGAGCTCAAAAGACAATTTAAAAGCAGCATTTACTGGCGAATCAATGGCAAACCGGACATATCTTGCTTTTGCAAAAAAAGCAGATGATGAAGGGTACCCTCAAATAGCTAAACTTTTTAGAGCTGCTGCAGCTGCTGAAACAGTCCATGCATTGAACCACCTGCAGCGTATGGGTGGAATCGGAACTACAATGGACAATCTGAAAGAAGCCATTAATGGTGAGACCTACGAATTTGAAAATATGTATCCGAAATTCATAGAGGAAGCAAAGGCTGAAGGGGATAACAGAGCCCTGTGGAGTTTTGAAGTGGCCAATAAAGTAGAAAGGATACATGCCGGGCTATTCGAAAAAGCACTTTCTGATATCGGAAAGAACGAAGAGATCGATTACTATGTCTGTAGCGTCTGCGGACATACCCATGAAGGCAAACCTGAAGGAAACTGTCCGATCTGCGGAGCACCTGCATCCAAATTCGACAAAATAGACTAACTGCATAGAAAAAGAACATTATTTCTGAAAAGTGCCAGTATTTATCGCGAGAGTTCGGTCAAAATGAACTCTCATTTAACTTGTTTTTTTTGACATGTTAATTAAAACTGGTCTGTTTTTGCAAAAACCAGATTATAAATTTGAAAAATCAATAGAAAAAAACATAACAACAAAATATAATAAAAAAATCTTAACTATTATACATCAGCCGGGATTCGAACCCGGGTTCTAGCGTTGGCAACGCCAGGTGATAACCGCTACACTACTGATGTGCATTATTTGGTGCCCAGACCCGGATTTGAACCGGGGACAACTGCCTCTTCAGGGCAGCGCTCTCCCAGACTGAGCTACCTGGGCCTTATAGGGGCCAGCATAGCACCTTAATGCTGTTTTCCAATTTAAAGTTAACTGTTGTTCGTTTTGCTGATGGGCCCGCTGAGAGTCGAACTCAGGACCTCCGCCATGTCAAGGCGACGTCATAACCAACTAGACCACGAGCCCTTATCGGCACCACCCATACATTGTCATAGAAGATAAATCTTTTGTTCCATTTGGTCTAAAAAGGCTACCTGCCTATTCAAAGCTGACAATGTGATAGATATCTCATTGGTTTTCTTTTCTTCAAATGGTAATATTTTGAGCTTACCAGAAAAAGACATTTTCCTATGAATCTATTTTTGAAACCAATATCTATATTTCATCATCTAAAGGAGTGCAGTCTGTAGGTATGGGCCGCATGTTCACTCAATAAGCGAGCAGGAAAGTGAGGTCCTGATCAGTAAAATATATTAGATGTTTGTTTTGCATTGGATATCAGCTTACTTGCTCCGCTCGGATAGACCATGGTGAGCATATCCACACTTGAACCTAATTCTTTGGAATTATGCAGGTAATAGCCATCACTTAACTGTGAGACATTATCTATCCTAAGAGTAGCATAGTCTTTGCCTATCTGGGAAACGGTAACTTCGTTGAATTCAAAGAACATCTTCCTTATTTCGCCTTCAAGATTATGACTCCCCATGAGTAACGTGTAAGCCTGTGCAAACCTGTCAAGACTGAAGTAAAGAGTAACTGTAGCATCTGTTCCATTGAATTTCATTGTCATTTGCTTGTAATGTATGTATGGGGATTCTTCCGCTGCGGCAGCTGCCGGCAATGAGCTGAATAACGCTACAAACATGAAAGCAATAAGTATATGAATAATGGATTTCATTCTCTAAACACTTTCTGCATATCAGCCTTAATCTTCATATAGTTTTGCAATATAATGGAATACATTTATTCTATATGTGCATCTATACATCTTATGCAGAATTAGTGAAAAACATGGAATAGTCAGGTGTCGACAACAGAAATTACAACTGTGAGCAAATCATGGATACAGAAATGACTACTACTGATCAAAACGAACTTTATGATTTTGATTTCAACACTACGGACTCCATTGACGTCCCGGAGCTGTTGATTGATCAGATCATCGGGCAGGAACATGCTGTGACAGTGGTAAAGAAAGCGGCCAGTCAGCGCCGACATGTAATGATGATAGGCACTCCGGGTACTGGTAAATCTTTACTGGCGAAGGCAATGGCAGAACTTTTACCTAAAGAAGAGTTGCAGGATATCCTTGCTTACCCTAATCCTGAGGACCAGAACAATCCCAAGATAAGGACTGTGCCTGCTGGCAAGGGACGAGAAATTGTCATGGCCCATAAACTGGAAGCCCAGAAAAAGGTCCAATCCAGGAACATGCTGATGATGTTACTGGTCTTTGGTATAATCATATATTCTTTCTATGTTGACCAACTGTTGTGGGGGATCATAGCAGCTATAATGATCCTTTTGCTTACACGTCAGTTACTTCCAAAAGAAGAGATGATGATACCTAAGCTCGTTGTTAATAATTACAACAAAGAACATGCTCCTTACATCGATGCAACCGGTACTCACGCAGGAGCCCTCCTCGGTGATGTACGCCACGATCCTTTCCAGTCAGGTGGACTTGAAACTCCTGCGCATGACAGGGTTGAGAGCGGAGATATACATAAATCACACAAAGGTGTTCTGTTCATCGATGAGATCAATACCCTCAGCCTGGAATCGCAACAGAGTATGCTTACAGCGCTTCAGGAAAAAGAATATGCTATCACCGGACAATCAGAACGCAGTTCCGGAGCCCTTGTAAAGACAGAGCCAGTGCCATGTGATTTCATCATGGTGGCTGCAGGTAATCTCGATGCAGTAGAGAAAATGCATCCTGCCCTCAGATCAAGAATCAAAGGGTATGGCTATGAGATCTTCATGCGTGACTCCATGGAAGATACTCTCGAGAACCGCAGAAACCTGGTGCGTTTCGTGGCCCAGGAAGTAATGCGTGATGGACATATACCTCCTTTTGACCGGTTTGCGGTCAATGAGGTTATCAGGGAAGCCAGACGCAGAGCCGGGCGAAAGGGTCACTTGACCCTGAAGCTGAGGGATCTTGGCGGTCTTGTAAGGGTAGCAGGAGATATTGCTCATGCTGAGAACTCAGCAGCAACTACCGATAAACATGTACTTGCTGCAAAGAAGATGGCCCGCTCTATTGAACAACAGCTGGCAGACAGTTATCTTGAAAGACGTAAAGATTATCAGCTGTTCCAGAAGAATGGTTCAGCTGTGGGAAGGGTCAACGGTCTCGCTGTAATGGGGGGAGACTCTGGCATAGTATTGCCTATCATGGCCGAAGTGACTCCAGCTCAATCAAGTTCAGAAGGACGTGTGGTAGCTACCGGTATGCTCAAGGATATAGCTAAAGAAGCTGTCCAGAATGTATCTGCTGTGATAAAGAACATCACTGGTAAAGATACTGCGAACCATGATATCCACATACAGTTCGTAGGGACCTATGAAGGTGTCGAGGGCGACAGTGCGTCTATATCAATAGCTACCGCTGTGATCTCTGCACTGGAGAACATACCTGTGGATCAGTCTGTTGCAATGACAGGGTCTCTTTCTGTCAGAGGGGACGTACTGCCTATTGGCGGTGCAACCTACAAGATAGAGGCTGCAGCTTTGGCAGGCATAAAGAAAGTAATAATCCCCAAGTCTAATGAGGATGATGTGCTTATAGAAGAAGCCTATAAAGGTAAGATCGAAATAGTGCCGGTAACTAACATAATAGAAGTTATAGAGCACAGCCTTGTGGGAGTCGATAAAAAAAGAATAGTGGAGAAGCTTTCGAAACTAACAAACCTTAAGCTCAATCTCGATATTCCTGAAGTGGTTCCCACATGAGAGGACATTGGTTTTAATATGACCCACATGAAAAATGTTGACTTTTACGACGTAAGAGTGGTGGATGCCACTACTACGTCCATAATTATTGATAATGGAAATATTGAAGAGATATCTGTGAACTATACGCGGGGAGGAGGCATACGTGCTCTGTGCGGTGGTTCATGGGGATTTACTTCAGCTGATGGTTATTTCAACGAGAAGAAAGCACTTAATGCTGCTTCTGAGCTTGCCATTAGCATGAATTCCTGCAATCCCAAGGAAAAGGTAGATCTCATGCCTGTGGGAGAACCAACTTTAAAAGACCTTCCCCGCATAAAGATCGATCCAAGAGACATATCCATTGAAGAGAAAGTGGAAATGCTCAAGGAAATGAGCAAGCGTGCAAAAATTGAAGGAATCAGCAGCACAAGTGCCGTTTACTCTGAATCCGAAGTTAAGGTATGCTATAGTAACATTGAAGGTCTTGACTGTGAGTACGAGCTTATAAGGTCCGGGTTTGCTGTCAGTGCTGTTGCCTCAGAGAATGGCATATATCAGGCAGGAAGAGAAAGTAAGTTTGGTGTCAAAGGGTATGAGATATTCGATGAAACCGATGCTCTTGAGCTTGCATCAAATGCAGCTAACGAAGCGCTTCAGCTCATACATGCCAGACCTGCAAAAGGAGGGAACATGCCTGTCATACTTGACCAGGAGCTTGCAGGAGTTTTCGTACATGAGGCTGTAGGCCATGCTTCAGAAGCTGACCTGGTGCTTGAGGGAAGTTCCATACTTGAAAACATGGCTGGAAAACAGATAGCATCCCCGCTTATCACTATAGTTGATGATCCCACAATTCATGAATATGGATATTTCCCTTTCGATGATGAAGGAGCACAATCACAAAAAACCACCATCATAAAGGATGGTGTTCTGAACTCTTATCTGCATTCCAGAGAAACTTCAGCAAAGCTTGGAGGAGAACCTGGGCACAGCAGATGCCAGGGATATTCCATGCCGATAGTGCGCATGAGCAATACATATCTTGATAATGGGAACTCAAATTTTGAAGAAATGCTTGAAGAAATTGGCGATGGCATGTATCTTATTGGTTCCAGAGGCGGACAGGTCAACACTGGCGAAGGCATATTCCAGTTCAATGCGGAAAAGGCATATCTCATAGAAAAAGGAGAGATAACAACCCTTATGAGAGATGTATCTCTGTCCGGAAAGACCCTTGAGATCCTCAACAATGTTACACATGTGGGCAATGATCTGAAAATGAATTCCGGAAGATGTGGAAAAGGCGGGCAGCTGGTACCTGTAAGCGATGGTTCTCCTCATATTTGTATCTCAAAGGCTGTTGTCGGAGGTGCCTGAATGTATGACATTGCAAGAAAAGCTCTCAGTGCTGCCCTCAAAGCAGGTGCTGACGAAGCTGAGGTCTATCTGGTCAAAAGTGAAGTAACCAGCATTGACATACGCAAAGGTGTGATCGAAGGCTCCAGGGAGAACATAAACAAAGGAATGGGAATTCGCGCAGTTGTGAATGGTGCTGTTGGCTTTGCGAGTACCAATATAGACACTAAAATGGAAGAAGCTGCAAGGACAGCAGTTTCCTCGGCCAGAATAAGAGGAGAGGATCCCGCATGGAGATCATTCCCAACTGATGGGAAGTATCCTGAGATCAAGGATACGTTCGATCCCCGTATCAAAGATATGGAACTTGGTGAATGTATAGAGTTTTCAAGTAATATGCTTGAGGGGGCATCATCCTTACCTGAAGTACTTGTAACGGCAGGCTCATTTTCCCGTGTTGTAAGCCGGCGTCTGATTTTAAATAGTAATGGCATAGAGGTAGAGGACAGAGGGACTGCAATAAGTGGATTCGTAGATGTTATAACCGGCCAGGAAGAACCTACCACCGCTTATGAGTATGATATGTCCAGAAAAATGGATATCGATTTCTTCAATTTAGGCAAGGCTGCTTCTGAGCTTGCATCCATGTCAAAGAATGGTATCTCCATTGAACCTCACCGTACAGAGATCATTCTGCATCCATTTGCAGTAGCTGATCTTCTGACAGGCATCTTTTCGTCTGCCATTGATGCAGACAATGTGCAAAAAGGCAGGTCCAGTCTCATAGGACGTAAAGGAGAAATGATCGCCAGCGATAAGTTATCCATAACAGATGATGGACTTCTGGAAGGGGGTCTTGAGACAGCTATGGCGGATGATGAAGGTGTTCCCTCCCAGACAACTCCTGTAGTAGACAAAGGTGTTTTCAAATCCTATCTCTATGATACCTATACTGCAGGCAAGGAAGGTATAAGCAGTACAGGTAACGCTTCAAGACATTCCTATTCCTCCCCTCCTTCTGTGGGGACCCGCAATTTTATAATTGGTCATGAACAAAGCAACGTGATCGAAGACACAGATAAAGGGATCTATATTAACACAGTGATAGGCGCACATACGGCAAATTACATATCAGGCGACTTTTCTGTAGAAGCAAGGAATGCGTTTGTCATTGAGAAAGGAGAGCTTTCAAAGCCTATAAGATCTCTCATGTTATCAGGAAATGTTTTTGACATCCTCAGAAATATAAATGGTGCAGGTAAGGATATGAGGCAAGTAGGCGGAACAGTTACCCCTTCACTCCGGGTAGCTGATATGAGTGTAGTTGGCTGAACACAAGTCTTTTCATACAGTTCCTTATATTTTTATTTTTTTTATTAAACATTGGGTGTCATATAGCCATATTGGCAAAATTGCACTACACACAACATATATATCCATATTCTGCTCTTTGTTAAAATTTATCAAATATATGGATGCATGCACATTAACCATGAACTTCATGTATCAGGTCTTGTATTGTTAGTGGGTTTTGGCTCTGTAACCAGCTGCATAACAACCAGCAGTGAGATAGCCATCATGGCTGCACATACATAGAAAGGCATTGTGAAAGATACGTAGCCTCCAAGGAATCCTCCTATAAGAGGGCCAAAAGCTGTGCCTGCTGCCTGTGCGCTGGTGATGGAGCTTACCCGTGAACTTACGGAAGCACCGCCTGCAAGGTCCACCGCAAGGGCCATGACAGGAGTTTCCACCGAAGCCATACAAAGTCCCTGCAAAGCACGCAGCACTATGAGCTCTTCTACTCTGGTTACGTAACCCAATCCCAGCACTACCGGTATATTAAGTAACAGGCCACATACTATCAGCCTTTTGCGTCCATATCTGTCAGAGAGCACACCAATAGGGGTTTGCAGTATCACTCTGGATATGACGTATGCAGACACTGCAATGCTGAGAGAAAGTTCCGATGCTTGCAGGCGGACTTCATATTCCGGAAGAAAAGCAAATATTATCATTATCCCGACCATTATGATGAACATTGCAAAGGACAGGGCATGGAACTGAGATACATCACCATTATTCTGGTATTTTCTTTTTCTTTTTTCATGCCTGTCATGAGTCTCACCCACGAAAAACTGCACAAGTAGTAAACTTATGAAACCCAGAAAAGCACACAAATAGAATCCGGCAGTAAATCCAAAAAATGTGGCCACTACACCACCAACCATTGCACCCATTCCATAACCGAATCCCCTCATACTTGAATATATGCCAATGGCTCTGCCCCGGGTGCCGGATGTTGAGAAATGTGTCACCATTGCCACGATGGCAGGTACTGTTGCACCTACAGTTACTCCCTGCACTGCTCTTAGAAGCACCACATGTTCGAACATAGAAACATGAGAATAAAGCACCGAAACGACCACAAAACCAGCAAGTCCGAATATGACAAAAGGCTTCCTTTTATTCAGCCTGTCGGACAATCTGCCTGAAAATGGTTGGGAAAATGCATTGACAAATCCAAATACCATGGCTACTATGCCTGCTTTTGCAACATCGGGAATTTCAGGTGCAAAGAAGCTATGGGTTTGAACTATGTAAAGAGGTATAAGAAAAGCAAGTATACCTGTACCCATGTCTTTGAAGAACTTGGAAATGGAAAGGATGTAAAGCTTGGGATCAAGCTTCTCTGTAATATTATCAGCTTCTGTCATAGCATGTCCTCTCCAGCTTAATTTCATGCCATATAACACCATAAGTTATTCAATCCTTCCCAAAAAAGCAAATTCTATGGCAGAATTTGTTTTCCTGCGCAGGTATGAAATGGTTGTGACAAGTAAATTACCTGCAAGATACAGAATAACACGCTCAATACCTGTAGCTTTTGATAAAAGTGCATCTATTGAAGAACTCTGGGAGATGTACCGTTCATGGATGAAAGAATACCGCATGCTACTGAGAATAATAGATACCGGGAGGTATAGCCCGCATTCCATTGCGTCTTGGTCTTCTTTATTTGATCTAAAGGTTGCGATTGTAGAAAAGATGCCTTGAAAATTGCTGTTTCTGCGAACTCAAATGTGGTATAAACCGGAAATATAACGAAAAGGGATATTGTCGGGTAGGGGCAGTTTCAAGATATGCATCCGAATTCCTTCATAGAGGAGAAGAGCCTGAACTAGTGCCTTCTCATACGCTGTTCTTACAGGGTGTGTCTTTTCCTGCGTTTACTGTCAGAACTGGGATATTGCCATGCATCCTGAAAAAGGCAGGATCGCTGATCCTGTGGAACTTGCAAGATCAATAGATGTGCTATTCTAACTTTATTCCACAACTATCGTTCCACTTTGTGTATACGGGTGCGTGGCGAGATAATAATTGTATGTGCGCCTCTCGTGGAAAGTGTAGGTAAAGGTCATGTTCTTGGTCAGCGTAGGGGACTGGAATATACTGCTTTTGATGATGAAGGGCACTGAATCATTATTTGTCCACCTTACCGTATCACCCCGGGAAATGGTCACTGATCGCGGATGAAAAGCATATTTATCGATATAGACCTCTATATATTCCATATCCTCATCAGATGCATCACTGTCAGCGTCCGGCACATCGTCATTACCCGTACATCCTGAAAGTGCCAGAATAGCAACCATCAGTAGAATAAAGAGCAACTTATTCTTCATGTGCTTGCGAGTTATGGGTTAATATATATAATACTTTGTGAAGAAAAAGAGCTCCGTTGACATTTAAAGATCTTTATTTACGCTGGGTCCTGTACATATCCTCAAGACGCTCCAGCGTGTCAACCTCTTCCAGTGATTTATCGTCCCTGACACGTACAAGTCTTGGAAAACGTAATGCGTATCCTGACTCATAGTTCGTGCTCTTCTGTATCTCTTCGAAAGCCACCTCAAAGAGTATATGGGGTCTTATCTCCACGCTGGTCCCTGATCCTGAAATGATATGTTCCCTGAACATTTCTGTTAGTTCTGCCAGTTGCTCATCAGATATTCCCGTAGCAACTTTACCTACTGGCAGGAATCTGCCTGTATCAGGGTCATGGCAGGCTAGTGCATACGAACCAAGAAAACTAGTTCTTCTGCCATAACCCCATTCCGCCCCAATTACCACAAGGTCCAGGGTTTCCATAACTGGCTTTTTCTTAAGCCAGTTCTTCCCCCGTTTGCCGGGTGAATATGCAGATGCTGGGTTCTTTATCATAATACCTTCATGGCCTGCCTGTAATGCCTGTTCATACATATTTCCTATCTGTGAAAGGTCCGATGTTATGAGCTGGCTGTCCACGCGGACAAGATCACTGTTCTCTACAGAGGCTACAAGGAACTCACGACGCTGTTGCAGAGAAAGCTCTATAAGGCTTTCACCATTGAGATACATAATATCAAAGAGGTTAAGAGTAAGCGGTATATTTCTTACCTTGTTCTGTACATCATATTTACGTCTGAAGCGTTTAAGTATCTCCTGGAAAGGTTTAGGCCTTCCGTCTTCGTCAATGGCAACAGCTTCCCCATCAAGTATGACAGAATCAGCTTTTACAGCCCTCTTCACTGCAGATACTATGTCTGGAAGCGATCCTGTGATGTTCTCCAGCCGGCGGGAATAGAGGATTATATCATCACCTTTTTTATGTATCTGCACCCTGGCACCATCGAATTTCCATTCAGCTGCGACAACACCCAGATCCCTGATAGCAGTTTCAATATCTGGTGTTATCTGTGCAAGCATTAGTTTTATAGGTCTGCCTATCTGCAACCCCAGTTTCAAAAGAGCCTCATCACCACCTTCCTTTGCAGTGAGAGCCACAAGCCCCATGTCATTAGTGAGCATAAAGCCTCTTTCAACTGATGCTACAGGTACACCAAATGCCTTTGCAATGGCATCCCTGACAATACCTTCCCCCACACCTATCCTCATGTCCTCTATGGCAAGCCTGGCTATATATCCTACCTCCTCAGCGGATGCTGAGTTAAAAAGATATTGCAGATGCTTTATTCTGGATGTCTGGGAACCTTTGCCTGTTGCACGGGATATGTCTCTGAATCTTTCAAAGACCTCCATGATGCTCAGCTCCACAGGCGAGTCTAAAAAGGAAGAAAAAGTAGCCTGGCCCTTGGATACTTTTCCCAGAGCTTTTACTGTGGTCTTACCTATATCTCCGGTTTCCCGTACTATATCCTCTATTTTCTTCACTGGCAGACCCGATGATCTGGAAAGTGCATTGAGAAGAATGCCTGTGCCCAGGCCTACTTCCTCATCACTCCATGCAGGAAATACCTCACCCATGACAAAATGAGTTACTACCGGCAATTCTTCACCTGTCACAAGAGAAAATAGTTCTGATACAAGAGCTGTCATATCCAGAGATCCGGGCGTCCCTTCTATGATCTTGCAGATCCTGCAGAACTCCTTGAAGCTTGTCATTATATCAGCTTTTATTCCTTGTAAATGGAAACAATATCGCTGAAAATAGCGCTTGCTGTTTCTATGGATCCTGCACCTCTGCCAACAACTATAACAGGTCCTGCAAGATCAGTTTGAAGTGAAGCCACATTAAGGGTTCCCCCGACAGCTAGCGGATGTCCTATAGGTACAAGCCGTGGAGCTACCTGGATCCTCTGCTTACTGACCTCCCCTATTAGTTTTATAACATAACCATCGGTCTCAGCCAGCATCAAAGCTTCGGGAGTGATGCGAGAGATACCTGTAACATGCACATCTGTATATGTGGCATCTATTCCAAAAATAGCATTTGCAAGGATCACAAGCTTACATGCCGCGTCTATGCCTTCCACATCATAAGCTGGATCCTTTTCTGCTATACCCAGCTCCTGTGCTTCTGCAAGCATGAGTTCATAGGTCGCATGCTCTTCCATCATACGGGTGAGGATATAATTGCAGGTGCCATTGAATATGCCTTCTATACTGATAACATCATTTCCTGCCAGAGTATCCCTTACAAGATTGAGTAAAGGCATTGCACCTCCCACGGTCGCCTCGAACCTGAAGGCACAACCGGATCTTTCTGCCAGTACTGCCAGTTCCCTGTATTTTAAAGCAAGTGGTCCTTTATTAGATGTCACCACATCTCTTTTTTTACTGAAAGCAGCGAGCATGTTCTGCATTCCCACGCCACCGGTATCTATGTTTGTAGGCGTTGTTTCTATGACCAGGTCGTGTTCTATGTCGCGGATTATATCGTGACCTGTGATCTCAGCATCACCTACCACACCACCTGATTCCTTGCGCTTAAGGACCATTGCAAGGTCCACACCCTCCCGGTCAATGACAGCAGTCTTTGAATCCGCAACTGCAACAACCACAATTTCAAGGCCCATTGACCTGAGTTCTTCCTTCTTACGCAGCAATACCCTTGCCACTCCCTGGCCAACCGAACCAAAACCAATGATAGATGCCTTTATTGTTTTCATATTACAACCTCACAGGATCTCACTCTCGATAGGCTCTATCAGCACAAGGTCTTTTTTCTGAGCAATTGACCTGAGCAATGATATTGCATCCCTCAATTCTTTCTTCCCGACGGCATCAAGCTTGAACGAGGCAGAAGATGATTCGTTTATACTGGGCATAGAAAGATGCAGTTCAACTACTTCTGCATAACCGGTTTTATCAATTGTATCGATAGTGTCTTCCAGATCTGTGTGCACTATATGACCTATGAGTACAACTGTTCCCCTTTCGAGGTATCTCTCTTCATTTACCCGGATCACTCCTACGCCAAGAGCTTCCAGCTTGGCTATAAGGGATGTTATACTCAGGGACTCGGTCTCAAATACCACTTGTACAGGAATGGTACCTCTTGGAGTTCTTTTTTCATGATGGTGTACCACAGAGACCAGGTTGCCTCTGAACTCAGATATTGGTTTCAGTGCGTGCACCAGTTGTCCCGGTGCATCCTGTAATTCTATATCCATAGAAACTCGCATGTGCTGCCTCGTTTTATTTTAGATGTTATTCTGTTTGGAAAAACATAGGTACTTAAGACAATTATATATTTTGGTGTTCTTCCTGCTTAAGTACTATGATGTTCCCTCTTCCTTTTTTGAATTTCTCGATGATGCCCCTGTTCTCAAGATCAGATATCATAAGGCTTACTTTAGCCTCTGAATAATGGATCTTGTTACGAAGTTCCCGTTGAGTGATACGTCCCCCATTGGCTTTTATTATTTTCACTACCTGCTGAAGGTCATGAGGCAGCGACGCACCGCTATAATCAGATAGTTCTGTATCTGAATAATCAACCTCGTATAAAGTGTCATCTATAGAAGTGTTATTTAATATATGCTTTTTTTTCAGTACTAAGAGGACAATAGCAGCTGCGATGAGCAAAAAGCCAGCTGCTGCCAGTAAAAAAGTGCTGTTAGATGTATCTTCAGGAAAAGGTGTGGTTTCATTGGAAGGAGTGGTATTTAAATTACCATTTGGATAAACAGGCAGAAGCAACATGTCAAGTATGTAGTCCCCTCCATCCGTAATGTTAAGTTCCTCTTCTGCATAGTATACAAGTTCTCCTTTTTCATAATAACTTGCACTGAGTGAATATGTACCCATGGGAAGGTTGAAAGAATACAGGCCATATTTGGCTACCTGTGATTGAGGAGGCGTGGAATTCACTTCAACTATCGCATTCTCCAGCAGCTTAAATGTTTCCCAATCATACACTGCACCGTGAACAGTTGCCAGCTCTGCAGCTTGTGTAGTTGGAAAAAAAAGCAAACATAAGACTACAAATATCAATAAATGGTATCTTAGAGGTCTAGTTTTCCCTGATAACACATATTTATATTAAATGCCAATATATTAAACCTTTTCCATGATCGAACATAGAAGCACTTATGAAGTTTATTCAAGTAATATAAAGCATATCCATCCTCTGAATGCTCTTCATTTGAAGAAAAAAAGATATGAAGTAAAGTATGTATTTATTTGAATATATCAATATGATTACTGATAAAAGGTCGTATCCAACAAAGGCACAATTTGAAAAAAGAATGGGATTTACAACAGGGACTATTTCCGTGACCTTGATAAAGATTATTCTTGTAGTGCATAAGTTCCTGAAGTTGGAGAATGGCATGAACCAAGTGGCTTATTTCAGAACATTATAGATATTTTAACAGTCATACTGGATCATTTTTAAGAAAGTCATCGAATCAATAAATATATCTAGAAGGGGGAATAAAAACGAAAGTTATGAAACTAGTTACTCACATTATTATTTTATTGATGATTATAAGTGTACTCTCAACAGATGTCATGGCTGCAGCCGCGGGGGTTAATGGTAACAATGGCTTGGGAAACCAGGGCAATGGAGCAAACAACCAGGATGCGAGGCAGAATAGTGTATCTGTTAGCGGTAGCGATGAAGCCGGTAAGCATAGTGTCGCTGTGAGGTCACATGATAACAGGGAAGAATATTTTGCTGCAAAGCAAAGACTGCAGCAACTCAATGCTAATATGAACAATGGCAAGGTGCATGCTTCTTCAAAAGAGGTCTTTGAGGTAAGGCAGGATTATTTGTTTGCAACCATTAACTATACTATCGCTAATCTGGAGGAACTGAAAGAGAAAGTGGATGCATCGAAGAGAGATGATTCTGATGAAATACTCAATGATATTGATATCCATATTGCAAAACTCAATGCTGAAAAAGGCAATGTGCAAAATGCCACTGCAACCGGGGATCTAGCCAGATCCGCGAGGAATATCCGGGATATCTGGAGAGATGCAGTAAAAGATGCCTACAAGACAAGGACAAAATTTGTAGACGATAAGGTAGGTGTATATCTGGATAAATCAGTTTCCCTTGCAGAACGCCTTGCAAAGGAGATAGAGACTCTGGAAAAACAGGGTGTGGACACAGGGAAACTCGAGGAACTGCTTGAAGAATATAATGCACTTTTAGAGCAATCCCGACAAAACAGAGATCGTGCAAGAGAAGCAGACCAGAATGGTGATGCCAGGTCACGCGAGTATTGGGGCGCCTCAGCTGCAAATCTGAAAGAGGCAAACTCTGTACTTGATGATATATCTCAGATTCTGAAAACTCACAGGCAAGGAGTAGTAAATCTTAATAAATATGGCTTGCTCGTGGCTGAAGGCAACGGTACTGCCGTGCTTTCGGGCAATATAGATACAGAGATGAATATCACTGCTGCTCAGCTTGTGATCAAAGACCATGCAGATGATGCAAAAGTGAGGATCATTACCAGTGATTCAGAAATTGTCCTTGAACTGGACAATGCTCTTGCAGATGATCCAAAAAGAGCTCTTGTTTATTCCGATCTTACGGGTAAGGTCAGCATCTCAGGCAGCCGGCTTACTGTCATGGTCAAAGGAAATGACCTTGATCTGAGTGTGAAAGGTATAGGAAATATCGTACTTTCAGGCGAGGGCACATATACTACAGGGACAGATGAGCAAAGCAAACACTGGGCTTCCGGATTCGATGGTGGCTCAGAATCAGATAGTTCACAGGAGGAATGAAAGATGAAATATACTACTGTCTGTATCCTGGTCATGATTACCTGTGCTCTTGCACTTTCCGGGTGCACGGATAAAAACGATATTGGTTCGACATCATCATCTCAGATATCCCTTGCAAATGATACTGCAGCCGCTGATGCGATATTGTCTGAAGGCAATGTAAGTATAACTGACACTGAGATACAGGAGATGGAACAGGAAATGAAAGAACTGGAAGCTCTTATCATTGACATGGAAAAAGAAGAGAACATAACCATTGAAGAGGTGTGAAGGCAACATACCTCATTTCTTCACTGTCTATTTTTATATTTATTCTGAATAGATGTCTTTTTATAGATGGACATACATCTAGTATATGCAAATTTATGAGAAAATCAAAAGAGGTCTTTGAGGTAAAAACAATATGGGAAACATGCTAAAAACAACTTTGTTATTGGCATCTTTGACCGGTCTGCTGGTCATAGTAGGAAGGCTCATCGGAGGGCCTTCAGGAATGATCATAGCCTTCATATTAGCTATAATCATGAACTTCGGTACTTACTGGTACAGTGATAAAATTGTACTGCGCATGTATAAGGCACAAGAGGTAACAGCTTCAGAGCATCCGCAGTTGTACAACATAGTGAAAAAGCTTGCAACCCTTGCAGATATGCCCATGCCCAAGGTCTATATAGTCCATACAGCTATGCCTAATGCCTTTGCAACCGGCAGAAATCCAAAGCATGCAGCTGTAGCTGCTACTACAGGTATATTGGATCTGCTGACCACAGAGGAACTGGAGGGAGTACTGGCGCATGAAATGGCCCATGTGAAGAACAGAGACACGATGATCAGTGCGATCGCAGCGACCATTGCAGGCGTAATTTCCATGATCGCCACCTGGGTACAATGGGCCGCCATATTCGGGGGATTAGGAGGGCGTGATGAAGAAGGAGGTAACAATATACTTGGGTTCCTTGCTTTGGCCATTGTAGCTCCCCTTGCAGCAACCATCATTCAGCTTGCCATATCCAGATCAAGAGAGTTTGCTGCTGATGAAGAGGGAGCAAGGATCTCTAAAAAGCCGTGGGCTCTTGCAAATGCACTGGAAAAGCTGGAATATGGTACATCCCTCTATCGGCCAAGGAGAGGAGATGTGCAGGCATCTGACAGCACTGCCCACATGTTCATAGTCAACCCTCTCAAAGGAGGGGCCTTAAGCAACCTGTTCCGAACACACCCTGCAACTGAAGAGAGGATAGCTCGTCTTCGTTCAATGTAACAACTGTCAGAAAAAAGAACACAGATCCATCTGACCTGTCTCGGTCAGATGCACTATTTTTATTCCTGATTGTTGTTCCAGGTGCTGTGCCAGATATCTTCGGTGGCAGTCCTTTGGATTCTTTTCAGCACACATTAATACAGGATTTCCATCTTTGCTATTCACTTCCAATATGAAATCAACAAGCATGGAATAATTGTTGTTAAACTCTTCTGTTTCCATGTATTCACTGTAAGAGCTTTCTCGCATGCCACCCACGCCAGCACAGTGCATATAAGCTATTCTGTGCTTTGGAAGCATTGCATGTAATGATTCCTTGTCAAAATCCTCCATCCATGAATGGGGATAACGCCTTACATCTATAAGGTGGGTGATATTGCTATTCAATAGCAGGGATATGAATTCCTCTAGAGTACGATCCCCATATCCGATAGTGTAACAGACAGGTACTTTTGCCATCAATAAGGTTAATAGGCATTGTGGAGTATTACCTTTACGATTGGAACATTTTTATAGCTTTTAGTTTCCTGAGCAAAAATTTTGCAAGACGAGGTTGTACACAAATGAGGGTTTCAGTTGAAGTTTCAAATATCGGTGGAGAGTTGAACGCACCTACATCAAAAAGTTATACGCATCGTGCTATTATTACAGGAGCGCTTTCCTGCGACTGCATAGTAAGGAAACCCTTACTGTCAGCAGATACTCTGGCAACCGTTGCAGCATGTGAGAAATTAGGGGCTAAGATCGAACAGATCAATGGTGACCTGCATATAACAGGCATGAAAGGAAAACCCGGAGTTCCTGATGATGTAATAGATGTGAAGAACTCTGGTACTACTCTGCGCCTTATGACCGCTATATCCTCACTTGCAAAAGGTGTGACTGTGCTCACAGGTGACAGTTCCATCAGAGGAAGACCCAACCAACCGCTTCTGGATGTACTCAATAGGCTCAATGCGGAAGTATTCTCCACAAGGGACAACGGATGTGCTCCTATCGTAGTAAGAGGCGGACTTAAAGGCTCTGCTACCGAGATAGATGGTTCTATGAGCTCGCAGTTCATTTCTGCATTGCTCATGGCCTGCCCCCTTGCCACTGAAACTACGACCCTTTCTGTAAAAGGGGAATTGAAGTCCAGGCCTTACGTGGACATTACCATCGAAATGCTAAAGGAAGCTGGAGTAAAGATTCTCATAGATGAAACCAATGGTATTAAGTTCATCATTCCTGCAAACCAGCAGTACGACCTTAAAGATTACACAGTTCCGGGGGATTTCTCTTCTGCTTCCTATCTGCTTGCTGCTGCAGCAATACTTGGTTCGTGCATGACGGTCCATAATCTTTTCCCTTCAAAGCAGGGTGATTCCGAGATCATCAATGTGCTAAGGCTTATGGGGGCAGAGGTGCAATGGAACACGCAAAAAGGTGTTGTAACGGTTAAAGGAAAAAAGCTTAAAGGAATAAACTTCGATGCAGGGCCCACCCCAGATCTTGTACCTACTGTAGCAGTACTCGCTGCTGTTGCTGATGGCGTGACTGTGATAGACAATGCGAAGCATGTGCGCTATAAAGAGACAGACAGGTTGCATGCCATGGCAGTGGAGCTTTCAAAGATGGGTATCATGATCAAAGAGGAGCCAGACAGTCTGACCATCACTGGCGGCAATCTCACAGGGGCAGAATTACATGGATGGCACGACCACAGGATAGTGATGGCATTGACCCTTGCAGCAATGGTAGCCGGGAACACCACGATAGATACAGCTGAATCTGTATCCATCTCGTATCCAAATTTTTTTGAGGAGATCAGATCTATCGGAGCAAATATAGAAAAGCTTGATGAATGATCATTTTCCGGAGTATGACCCATCAAGCGCCTTGCTGGAGCTGAATGCCTTTTTACGCATATATTCGGGTATGCAGTTCTTCTCCATCTCTATGTGGGAAGTTCCCACGCCCACTACTATGATCTTGGATTCCATAGGCATTTCCCCTTCGGTGATCACCATATCTTTTCTGGTGACCTCGATGTCCACGTCGTTGCTGCAGTAACCTGCACCCATCATATAGTCCATTACTATCTTTTTGCCGGTCTCTGTCGCAAATGCTATGGCTTCAATGTGATCTTCAAAGATCTTTCTTCCTTCAGGAGTGAAAACGAAGTATTCCACAACCTCTTTAGCTTCTTTGAGTTCCTCATTCGAAACTCCTTCTCCTGTAATGGGGGCAAAGTGTTTCTTGATGAGGATCTCTACTCTTTTTATGCCTTTGCCTACCAATGCACCTGCCGCATTGCCCACATCTGCATTCTCAGGTACAATGAACTGCGCATCAATGAGTTTTTCCATTTCTTCCTTGAATGCCCACACAGGTCCACCCAGCAGGACGACAGGTGTTTCCACCTTAAACCGGGTGAAATTCTCGGCTGAAAGGATACGCTCTACAATATCTGTCGGTATACCTTCTATGAGGTACGATATCAGGGCTGATGCCATGTTCCTTGCTACTTTTGTTTTCACTTGCCGACAAAATTCTTCTTTATTTATCTGCAATAATTTTGCCAGCTTTTCCGCACCTGCAACGGAGGCTTCAGTGTCCCATTTCTGTAGTTCTCCAAGTACATGGAGCATATCCGTCGGAGTGAAACCAATGGGCTGTATCAGGCGCTTTTTGATAAGATTATCTATAGCATAGGTGCTAGGATGTTTTTTCATTTTCTGGAAGAGGTCAACATAGGATACAGGAGCATGCAGAATATAATCATATACCTCTTCCTCACTTTTTGTCAGTCCTATAGGTTTGAATCCAGTGCGAACAAAATATTTAGTGGATTGCACATTCTCATCAAGAAGTTTCTTTGAAGGACTCTTACTTTCCTGAAGCTGCTTCAGAAAACCCGGATATTGCTGTGCTGCGCGGCAGAGAGGAATGACCCTGCGGGGTCCCACATGGAATTTATGATCGCTTATCCATATATGACTGTCGCCGCCAGTAGCTGAGGTTTCCATGCGGACAGCTTTGACCATGGTCTTCCAGCCTCCTACAATGGCACCATGCTCGCTGAGTTCAGGCACGCCTTTTTTGATTAGGGCGACGTCAGTGCTGGTGCCACCTACGTCTATCATGGCACAGGTGTCGAGTTTTGTAAGATAGGATGCACCTACAAGACTTGCGGCAGGACCTGAAAATATCGATTCTATCGGACGCTCCAGTGCCTCCTCCATACCTATTACGGAACCGTCACACTTTAACATGAGCAGGTTTGCCTCAATACCTCTGGCATGAATATCCTTCAGTATAGACTGTATGAAATTGTGTGTGATGGGAAGCAACTGGGCATTGAGATATGCTGTTATAGCACGGTCATATGCTCCTACTTCCTGAGATAGTTCATGCCCGCATACCACTGGTAGTCCGGTTAGTTCTGTTATTATATGCTTCACTCTCAGCTCGTGGTCAGAGTTCCTATTGCTAAAGAAAGCAGAAACTGCAAATGCAGCTACCTTGTCCTTTACTTCCAGAGCGAACTTACTTACTTTTTTCTCATCAAGTGGGGCAGCTTCTTCACCATTACTTGTATGGCCACCGTTTACCATAATATAAGTAGGTGTAGGGAAACCCTCCCGTGGTATAGCATAATCCCCCACCAGGATAGCAGCCACCGGAAACCCTGTATCCTCAAGGATCGTATTAGTGGAAAGTGTAGTGGAAACTGACACCAGTTTAACATTGCGGATATATTCTTCATCCAGTTCATCTATGGCCCTGCTTATCCCGTCCAGTGGATCAGGATATGTGGTCATTATCTTCGTTTTCTGTACTATTGCCCCATCCGTATCACGAATGAGGACCGCATCTGTAAAAGTTCCTCCGGCATCTATTCCCAGACTATATTGCATAGGTGACACTCCATGAAAACGGGCAGTATAAACCTAAATGTACTATATAAAAAGGAATTACATGATATATAACATTTAGGAAAGTCAGCAGAACAGGCTGCTTAAATACTGATTTAGAGTAATGAAAAAAGAGAAAAAAGTAGGCATAAAGCCTACCTGTGTCTTATATTTGGGTTTACTTTGCCGGAATGATGAGTGATCTCTCACCAGCAGGCATGAACTCACGGAGTGCGCCCCTACCGAATTCCTTCCTTGGTGCGGTAAAGTCAAAGGGCAGGAGGCTGTCTGCGAAACAGACCTTTACGAGTGGGTTCACTGCATATGCGTCGCCGCGGCCTGCGTGTGCTGCAGATGCTATTGCAGCATATCCACCCTGGTGACCTACGTTCATGGCGTAGTTGGGGTAGTTAGGTCCACGCAGCTCAACAGGCAGACCCTCGTCGGACTGGTAGGACAACACGTTGGTTGCACCGCACTGGTCCTGCAGGTCGAAACCGAAGAAGCCGAGACGTCCCCATGCTTCCTTGTGCAGGTACATACAGAGGTACCATCCGGACAGACCTGCATTTCCGTTACCAGTTGCGATAGCGGTTGCAGCACCTGCTGCTGCGGAGAGCACGGTTGCCCTCTGTGAGCCACCAAAGTGGTCCTCAAGTGCAGTCGGGTATTTCTCGTAGTTCTCTATACCGTACAGAGTGGACTCTGTGGCGATGTCCTTGACAACTTCCAGAGTGGCCTTTACCTTATTGTCTGTACCCTTCTTGGCTGCACCATCGTACTTGTCGTTGATGTAGTCTACATCGTAGTACAGGTTGTCATCCAGGATGTTGTTGGTGTATGCAGCTGTTGCGTACTGTGTGAAACCTACACCACCGGACATGTATGATCCGAGCCAGATCTGGTCGTAGAGCATACAGCCTGCACCGACTACCTCAAGGGCTATGTGTGCTGGGTCTTCTGGATCTACACGGCTGGTCTGTACGATATCTGCGAGGTGACCGAAGGAAACTCCTCCAGGCTCGTTTGGACCACGTGCACGCCTTGCTGGAAGCATCTCACCCATGGAAATGACACCAGCGTGCTTTGCAGCATATGAAAGGTCAGCTACTGCTGCCTCACCGGCACACATGCTGTATGCGGAGATGAAGGACATACCGACCTGCATGGCCATCCACCTGGTGGTCTGGGCACCGTCTGTTACCCTGCTGACCACGGTTGGAATGTGAGCTGCCTGCCAGGTTGTCTTTCCAATGGCTGCCTTAAGCTGAGCTGCCTGCTCTTCTGGGAATTCCTTGTTGATGTCGATAAGGAACTGCTTGTCGATCTCATCTGCAAGCTCATCGTCACCAGTGAATATCTTGACGTAACAGTCGTCTACAAGTGCGGGGTGGGTCTCGACCATGTGTTCCTGGACCACTGCACCGCCTGGAAGGGCGTGGTTGAGGGTCTCAAGATAGAAGTTGATGGTCTCTGGTGTGACCTCGATACCCAGTCTCTTCTCAAGGGTCTCGTGGGCCAGGTCCATACCGACGATACAGGTTCTCCTGATGTCATCCCACATCTGCTGCATTGCAGCGTTGTTCACGTAGTGCAGGTCGTCGACCTCCACCATCATGTCAGTGCCTGATATGAAGGATGGGGTAAGCGCTCTCTGACCGAGTGGTATACCACCACAGTGCATCATGGGGTTGTAACCGACAAGTCCTCTCTTCTTGGCGAGTTCCTGACCTGCCTTCTTCATTTCAAGTTTCCTTGGGTTCTGCTCAACACCGAGCCTGTAGTACTTACCAACCATGTCAGTGATCTTGCCACCTTCCATCTTGTTGGTACCGTGCTCTTTTGTGAACTTGATCTCCAAGTGTTTTGCGAACATCTTCTTGTCTGCTGCCATTTATGTCACCTCGATTATTCCGGCTTGAAACCGTATTTTGTCCTCTGGTCGAAAACTCTGTGAACCCATTCAAGAACCTCTGCATCACTTCTGAAGGCAACGTTGTCCACACGGTAGATGGTTGTCCTCTTTGCTGCTTCTTTAGCGGACATTGGTTTTCCGAGCTCGACCTTCTTGTCTATAGGTCTGCCTACCTGGTCCTTGTGCATCTTTACGATACCGTCGTCCTCGAGCCTTGCCCTGTCCAGCATATCGAACATTACGCCGTCTTCCTGGAGCCTCAGGGAGTGACCGTGCACAGTTGCGCCTCTCAGGCTTGCAAGTGCTGGGTCGAACATCTCGGTCTCGATCTGGAACTTGGCAACCTCTTCCATGTCCCTCTCACGGGCCTCAACGACCTGACGGCCGGAAAGAGTACCTGGGTCCACGCCTCTGAATTTAATGGCGGCATTGTAGGACCTGAAGTATGGTACTGAGGTACCGTTATACATTGAATCTACGAACTGCACATACCTTACCCTGTCACCAGCCTTGGCTCCTGGGGTTGGTTCTACTGTCTGTCTGATAGAGCATTCTGGTTCACCCATCTCTGCAAGTGGTGGGTGGGTGCTGCGATAGTCGCTGCCTGGTGGGCGGTGGCCAAGGATCATTACCAGATCATCATCTGAGATCTCCCTTAGCTTCTCCACATCGCCAGACATGTGTTTCCTTCTGTTTGCTGCAACAGATGTTGCACCTGGGTAGTACTGTGGTTTATATGCCATAATCATACACTCCTAACATCTAATGATTTCATTGTGGTTTTCACGGCTTTCACGAGCTCGTTCAATTTTTCCCTTGAACATGATTCGCCTCGTGTAATTCCCGTCACAATTTCCATTACTTTTCCTTTTGTCACAATATCTTTGTCTATTGGCTTCACAAGTCGTGTCTTCACACCTGCCAGTGCAAGATCCTCAAAATCAACAGGGGTCTGACACACTATAATGGCAGGAATATCCACCTGCTCAAGTATGTTCCTTACTTTCTTTATCACATGGTCCCTTACATTGCCCGTATGTATGACCGCAAGTTTATGTCTTGAGATCTGGGCTACTTCCTCGGGTGATATCCCGAAGGTACCGGAACCCATGTTTGTATCAGGTATTCCTGAGCCTGTGCCAAGTACCAGGACGCTGACCTGTATTTCCTCGCGGCGCATACCGTATGTAAGCTCGCATACAGGCTTTGTGATATGTCTTCTCCCGGGGCTCATTGCGACTGCTATGACATCAGATCTGCCTGTTTCAGAAAGCGTACCTCTTTGTGCGAGACCGCCTCCTCTTCCAAGTCCCATCCCATGCCTGCAGTCAACAACTTGCGTTTCCCTGTCGAACATAAAATCACTCATCTTTGATGAAACATACCTGGTCTCTTAGTTTACCTTTCGGATCAGTGATGCCCACCAGCAGGGGGTCCTGATCAGGTCCGAATCTTGCATAACCTGAAACAGTCTGGCGTCTTAGCATGAAATTACCCACTCTGAACTCAAAGGGGAACGGAAGAATCTTCTCGCATATCTCATGCACCTGTTCTTTCACGCTGGCATCTGTCACTTCCAGACGGATACTACCCACGCTGACCATCAGTTCTACTGTCTTGCCTTCTATTTCTACAAGACGTCTGGAATGATGCACCAGAGGGGTTCCCTTTGCCGGACCATAAGGTACAATGCCCGGCAATCTGGGACCGTGAATGAACAGCCTGACAACGCCTTCCAGGTCCAGGATCTTGTTGAGGAGATTCTGGGCAGTTTCAGGCCTGAGCAAACGCTGAGGAACAATTTCAAGCTGCAAGTGCTTTGTTGTGTCTGAGGACGTATCTGACATCTGTGATTACCTTTGATACTATGACATCGGATAGCAATGGATTTAGAGCGCTCCTGCAACTGCCTTGATCGGCTCCTTGAACTCTGGTATTGAACCGAACACATTGCCCACAAGTGCAGAGGTCTTCTCCACGGAGAACATCTGAGTACCTGCATCAAGTGAACATGCTGCGCATACGCAAGGAATTGCGAATCCTCTGGAGTGCCTGGTAACTACGTGGTTACCGTTGAAGATACCTGGTCCGCCTCCACCGTAGATTGAGTGGCTGAAGAAGGAGAATCCGACTGCAGTACCCTGGGCTCTTCCCATGTCACAGCCTGGAAGACCTGTTTCTTTCTCCAGGATGTCATTGAAGTACAGGATGGTTGAAGAAACGTTCTGTGCTGCTCTTCCTGCACCACAGTTCACCATGGTCGCTGCAAGCAGACCTGCTGCTGCATATGCGTTCCACTTGGAAACATCATTTGCCTTGTAGAAGTTGTATCCGGATGGTGCTGTCTTGTCAACTGCAATGATGCCTTCCTCGATAGCTCTCTCAACAGTGGACTCAATAACAGTTCCTATTGTACCGTTCTTGTTCTTGGTGACAATGTCACATACCATGTTGTCAGCGTTCAGACCCTGATATGCAAGGCCCAGGAGCTGGTGTCTCTCGAACAAACCTACAGTGTTACCCATCTCATACATACTTACCTGCTCGAAGATGGATGAAAGTGCTGCTGCATTCATTGCCTTCTTGCCGGTGATGGCTGCAATGTGGTTGGTGGTAATGTTCCTCAGGGAGTAACCCAGACCTTCGTTGTTCTGTGGGATACTGAGGATGGATGCAACATTACTGCCCATCATGTCCATTGTCTGTGGGTAGCTTCCCCAGACCGCTCCCTTTACCAGAGGTGCATCGAACATGTCTACATTGTACATGTCAATGATGGTCTGTACCACTGCTGCAGCGCTTACTGTGCTTGCTGAAACGTAGTCTGCACCTATTGCAGTCCTGAGGGATGGAACCTGCACAAGTAACTGCTTTCCACCTGCAAGTGCTTTTACATTGGTGTCATCGTCTTGATTGACCCTGATCAATTTTTCAATTGAGTCCTGTATGGCACTGGCATTTGCAACAATATCATATTTTAGACCTCTGCCAAGGATCTGGCGGCCCTTTCCACCCATTTTACCACTGGCAAGTGCGTTCTCGATACCTGCAAGGTTAACTGCAACAGTCCTCTTGGTGTCTTTGACGATTTTCTGTATGGCTGCGTTCCTTGTTGGCGCAATGTCCATAAGATCGACGCCGCTTTCAAGCAGCTTACCTTTGTCGTCGTAAATGTCTATTTTATCAGACACGTATATTTCCTCCTATTTGTTAAGATCCATTATGGAAAATGTACAGACATAGTGTTAAGAAAAAATCTGTACGGCCGTTTAAGCATACGATATTTTCCATCGGGATTACCCGCTAATTAAGATTAATTAGGTTTTAAACCTTTTGCATCAATATTCTCTCTGCATCCAATTTCAGGATAAATTTTATATATTAAAGATATTATATTTTAGTGGCTTATTTAGTAATACTTTATTTGCTTAATTGGGAGTAATATACGCATTAATTATCTTTTATTTATCATACAAAATAGTATTTATAAATTAAAACACATACTTTTAAATTTATATTGCTTTTACCGGAGTATATACGTCCATGCATTACAAAGATTTAAGTAATACATGTGGTATGACACGATACAAATGGAAATAGTAGCCGATGTTGGTGGCAGTCCGGGCATAGACTGCAATGGGTTCTGCACATATTGTTACTTCAAAAAAGTAAAAGAGGTACCACCCTTTGGATGCAAGTATTGTTTTCCTTTTCAGAAAGGATGTAATTACTGTACCAGAGGAGTAAGGGAAGCATATACTGGTTTTAAACCCATGCAGCTTGTCCTTCACAGCCTGTCAGACAGTATCAGGTTCAGAGCTAATGACATAGAAAAGATCACCATCAGCGGAGGAGGGGATATTAGCTGCTATCCGCAATTGAAAGATCTGGTAGCTGTTCTTTCACAGCTTGGGAAACCGATCCATCTGGGCTACACCAGCGGAAAAGGTTTCAACTCCCCGGATGATGCAGGATTCTTTATAGAGCATGGTGTTACAGAAGTATCCTTTACTGTCTTTTCCACCGATCCACAACTTAGGGCAGATCACATGCGTGATCCCAACCCTGAAGCATCCCTGCAGGTGCTGAAGGATTTCAGTAAACACTGTGCTGTCTACGCTGCCATTGTGCTTATACCCGGTGTAAATGATGGCGAGGAGTTATGGAGAACACTCGCAGACCTGCAGGACATGGGAACAAAAGGTGCCATACTCATGCGTTTTGCAAATCAAAAGGAAGAGGGACTTATCTTGGGTAATGGCCCCATCCTGCAAGATGTGAAGACACATACAATAGATGAATTCATGGGCATTGTCAGAGAAGCTGCTTCAAGATATGAGATGAGGATAACCGGAACTCCACTGGAGGACCCGCTCATAGGCTGTCCCTTTGCACTGCGCAATGATGAGCAGGCTATGGCTCAGCTCCCTGAAATAAGAAAGCAGGCAACACTTATTACCAGTAAGGCAGCAGCTTCAAGACTTACAGAGATCTTTGCCAGGCTGGGAGGATCTGTGAACGTGGTCTCCGTGGACAAGGATATTGGTTGCCTTATGACTATAGAAGACCTTAATGATCTTGACCTGAAGAACGTGAAAGAAACAGTCCTTATTCCAGGGCGGGCGTTCGTACATGATCCGGAAGCAAAAGCCGCCTTATCCAGGGACGGCATTGACAGGTTCGTGCGCAGAGGGCCGGAAATGCTCAGCTATGATGGGGAAATGTCCATAGGCATGACCCGGAAAGCAGTGATCGCCTTTGAGGTCGAACAGTTCACCGAGCTGATCAACCAGATCAATGCCTTTGGTCTGCCGGTCAAATAATTTATCACATGAACTCTGAAAGGCCTGTCTGCTTTGATTTATCATTATCAAAGAGAGACTTAATATCAAGACCTATAAGTTCGATACGCTGTTTTGTATAAGCCGAAACATTGTAATCGGAAGCTACCTTTTTTGATACTTCCAGATATTTCTTTACAGAGCCTTCATGCACTGTCAATATTACACGACCTCCGCATTTAGGACATACACCTGTAAGTGGGGGTCTGCGGAATTTCCCCTCACACTTGATACAACGTGTGCTTTGCCTGGAAAAGGCCCTCAGATTGCCGAACAGATCCGGGAGGAAATGAGATACAAGCACTCTTTCAGCAACATCTGAAGCATCAACCGCCCTGATCTTATCTGCCAGAGCAAGCTGAGCATCCATCTTTTCTACCATGCTGCCAAGCGTTTTATATGCACTGACAGGTGGACCTGCCGCAATGTCAGAAGTATCATGGGTGAACATAAAACTATCATACTGCATGGGAGTACTCAGGCGACTGCTCACAAGGTCCATTTTATTTTCCAGTTCCTTTGGGTTCGTGTAGTTAAGAGTAGCTTCATAGAACTCAAGAGGATAGTGGTCACATACGTCTATATTGTGAGCTTCCTTATCCACCTCGTTAGGGTCAAGAAGGGTGGTAAGTACAAGCGGTGCATCCATCTTTCCGCCTCTTCTGTCCGGCAGATATTCCCTTGAGAAATTGATTAGTCCATCCATGAGCAGCATCACGCAATCCTCATCGCCGTCGCAGTTACGTCTCTTTGCTGCGTGGAAGAAAGGATGGGCATAACCCACCGCAGCGCTGGTGAAACCCACAAGTCTTCCCAGCACACCTGCGGATGTGTGGGGCGCAAGTCCCATGACAAGTGTGCCCACAAGGTCCTCGATGCTCTGAGCATTATAATAGGGCTCAAGATGATAATACCGGGATAAAAGATCGTCTATATATTGGCTTATTTTTAAAAGATATGCAGCACAGTCATATGAAACTACAATATCCTGAACTTTAAGACATACCACCTGATCTGCACTGGTAAGTTGTTTTCCATATACATCTTCTGAATAACCTATTTCCAGCAGTTTTTCCACATGTACTCCCAGCTCATCTGCCCTTATATGCGTAAGAGGTAAATCCGACATATCATATCTTACAGTGCCGTCCTTGAACGTAAAAAGCTCATGTTTTGCTCGCAAAATGCCTTTTTCAAGAGGTTCCGGAGTCATATTGCGAGACATCATCCTTTTGACACCTTTGATAACATCAATATTCGTTTCACGTTCACCCAGTTTCTCAAAGGCCCGCTGATATATTTTCTTGAAATCCAGTTGCTGCATGCGGGCACATGTAGTATTCACACCACATTTAGGACATGTTTCCCTGTTCACCGAAATACCGCATCTCGGGCAGGAAAGCTTGGGCACGGTAAATTCACCACACTCGCATCTGAACTCGTAAGAATCCATACCACATGCAGGACATATCCTTGAGCCGATCTCCACCCGTATAAGCCCCACTTTTCCATTTACAGATTCCTTGTAGCTGGCTGCATCCTCGAGCTTACGGGTATTCCCACCTGTTTCCCCAATAGGGAACAGTGCATGTGGTGCAGGCGACATCATTCTCCTGTCGGATTTCTCAGGTCGTCCCATGCGTGCCCCGATCCTGGAAGGAGCACGTGCCTGCACAAGCAGTCCGCTGACCTTATTGATAGCTTCAAGGCTTGTCTCTGCTTCAATAGATGCCCAGTTCCTTTGAAGGTCAGCTCCCAGACCCAGACAGCGGATAAGGGGAAGAGGTTGCATGATCAGGATATTGCCTTCAAGTACCCTGTGAAGGACTAGTATATTTTCAAGGATGCCCTTTATCCCACTATCAATACTGTCTTCCAGGGGCAATGATAACACTGAACACGCTTTATCCAGAGAACCATGTGCTTCGACGAACTCTGCCAATCTTACGAAGTCCTTTACAGTTATATCATGCCACAGGTAAGTGAAGTCCGGATGAAGGGGAAAATTGTGTTTCTCACATATCTCCAGGGCAACTTCCTGGGAAGGATGCTTAAGCTCCGGCTTAGCTGATCCATTTTCACCGGTAGCAAGAGAATAATCCTGTATCCACCATTCAAAACAATATGGTGCAGGTATCAATACATGGTTGTTCTCAAGAAAGTCACCATAATTGATCAATATTTCACCTATATCGATGATATATGCAACTTCCGGGTGCAACCTGTGAGCTTCTTCTACATCATCGATCCTGACAACATCACCACATCTCAGCCTTACTGTAGGGCCTTCTATAGAATCCACAGGTGCCATTCCTGCAGCTTTGCCTGGCCTTTCCACTTTAAGCTGAGTTCCGGGAGCAATAAAATCATCCAGGATGACCATGCTGGCCGGATTTATACCAGCAGCAGCAAAAGAAGTATTACGGGACCTTCCATATCTTAACCTGAAACCTCCAGGCCTGGAAGGATGAGAGAATACCGGTCTTCCGGCTATAAGATCTCTCAGGTATTTATCCTTGGGCTTTACACCTGCAATTTGCTCCTCTTCACTTCCACTGCTCTTTGTACCTGCTATGAGGGTTTCCAGCCAGTCCCACCCATCCATCTGTAGTTTTTTGACGTGTTTCAGGACCTTTGGGGCTTTCAGAGCAAGTCCCTCTGCCAGCACAAGGGCCATACCCCCTCTTACACGATTTGTCTCTATTCTCTCCAGATTCCTGTGCCCTTCCACTTCCTCTTCTTCGGTGGGCTCACCGTCTATGCAGATGGGACAATTCTCTACTATCAGCTTGATCTCGGATTCTGAAGGCGTGTACTGTAGGTTTGCCACCCTTCTGTAAAGCAAGATTTCCTCGACATATCGCTCTACCTCTTCTTTACGTGGTTTGTATCTGTCGATACCTACTCCCCTGCGGACATAATCGCCCACGAGCACAGAAAGAGCCTGAGCAGTACCGCCTGCACTACGTATGGGACCTGCATACAGGATGCGGATATACTCCGTACCATCATCGTTCTTCCCAAGGTCCACCCTGTCAATGCCTTCAATGGGTGCTGCCACCACGCCTTCTGTAATCATTGCCATGGATACCCGAATGGCAGCGTCTATAGCTTTTTTTCTGTCCTCGAAATTACCTACAGTGCCTACAGCCACGTCTCTCCCAAGTGCAAGTGCGGCTTCCTCACGGGACATAGTCTTTTCCAGTTCTCTGATACGCTGAGCTACACCTTGTACACCGATAAGGTTCTCTACCCGGTCAGCCAGATCTTTGGCAAGCGGTATCTCCACAAATGGCTTTGGATCACGGCCTCTTTCTCTGGCTTTGTTGGCTATGTCCATTTCCTGTTTTAGCTTTGCTTCAAGCCAGTGGAAGTACTCCCACATCGATTCGCTTGCAATTATCTCTCCCATCCGGAAACCTCAAATTGAGTGCGTGTAAAGGAAAATGATAAAAATACTTTACAGCAATATCTTAATCACACCACGATATAAAAAGCAATCTCTGGGCATAGAACATATATACACCTGAAATAACAATAAATTGTTCTCTACAAAACGAACAAGGTTTTATACCAGAAAAAGAAAACAAGAACCAATAAAAATCTCCTGCTGCAAGGACAAAAAAGAGGAATGGTATGAAAAAGACCTTATGCATGTTAATTATCCTGCTATTCATTACAATGAGCACTGCAAATGCAGAGCTATTCAATGATCTGGACAGAGCTGTTACAGAATATAACGCATACTACCAAGACCTTCCAAGCCCAATTAAGATCCTGCTTGGAAACGAAGATATCCTGGCCGGAATTATAATGAATGACGGAAGTGAACTTAAAGTATGGTTAGTTACAGAGGACGGCAGAGTGACAGAATTCGAAAAGGTCGGGGATGTAAGTGACTACCGTCCCACTGTGATCATCGCTACTGATGAAGATACTGTAAGAAGCCTTATAACAACTGCAGCTCCGCTTCCTGTCTATGAAGAAGCCCGTGCAAGCGGAGCCATATCCATTGATCCTGTAAGTTTTATCAGCAAGGCCAAATTTGCGGTCACAGATCTGGCATTCAAAATGCTTAAAACCACCGGTTTTTTTTAAAACTGGTCTTTTGACCTTACAGGTCATTTCAACTTTTTAAGTGAGCGGCGGACCATCAGGTTAGATGACATCGTATAGATGAAAATGATTATTCCCATCCAGAGTAATGGATTCCCTATATTAGCTTTTCCCAGATATGACAATGCCAGACCTGCGGACAATATAAGTACATTTATCCTGGCAAGCTGCTTATTCGTCTTTAATATCGCAATATATCGTTGCTTTGCATGTAATTGGTCTTTTTTGTATGCTTTCATAAATACACCTATAGTCTGATTATCATTTCAGAAGCTTTCCTCAGCCTGTTCATTACAGCTGCACCAACACCTTCATGGGTAAAAGACCCATCTGCCAGTATGATGTTAACTCCTCTTTCGTCCAGTGCACGCAAACCCAGAAATAGATTTCTGGCCACTTCTTCAGGTTCATCTTTGCTTCCAAGATAAAAGATATCGTGTGTCAGGAATAAAAGACCAGCATCTGTAACAAGCAATCCCACTCTGGCTCCCCTGCAAGTAAAATCGGCATACATCTCACGGATCTTGTCTTGTACAAGATCATGGGGACCTTCCAGAAGCAGCACAGTGGCGTTTGGGGAATAATGCGTGTATTTCATGCCAGGTGACCTGGGAACACTCTCGTCTTCTGTTACATGATCGTTGTATCCGATCTCCACTTCCCCTATGACTTCTTCGATACTGGCTGCCGATATATATCCAGGTCTTAGAACAGCAGGCTTCTTTCCGGTCATATCAATAACAGTGGATTCCACTCCTATACATGTATTTCCCGCATCTATCACTGCATCTATCCTTCCTTCCAGATCATGCAGCACGTGAGCCGCGGTGGTGGGGCTTGGTCTGCCTGAAATGTTGGCACTGGGTGCGGCCAGGGGTTTGCCGGACACGCGTATAAGTTCCCGTGCTACTATATCGGCTGGCATTCTCACAGCAACGGTATCCAACCCACCTGTGGTGATGTCCGGAACAACATCAGTCCTTTTCAGGATAAGTGTCAACGGTCCTGGCCAGAAAGCCTTCATCAGAGACACAGCCTTTGCGGGGATCTCTGATACTAATTGGTCTAATTGTTGCACAGAAGCCACATGCACGATCAGTGGATTATCTGCCGGGCGACCTTTTGCATGGAATATTCTGTTTACAGCTCTTGTATCAAGTGCGTTGGCACCCAGGCCATATACAGTTTCCGTAGGTATGGCAACTGTTCCACCTCTGCGGATTATTTCAGCGCATTCCTCTATAACATCTGCAAAGTTATCAGGAGTTATGATATATATTTTTGTATGGAGTTTCATTGCTTGATCAAATCACATATCATAGTTTAATGCAGCTTGTAGTTCTGCATGGCTCTTTCCATATTCTTCCAGAGATATGCCGGCAAGTACTGCATCAATTGCCTGCCGGTAAGCTTTTGCGCCGGCAACGGAGCCCATTGGATGTGAATGCATATCACTGCTGCAATCTATTATAATATCTTTGCCAAATACATTCATAAGCTCCGGCATCAATGCAGGCCCGGACCCGCCTGAAACAACAGGCAACATGGGCCTGATCCCACCCCAGTTCTGGGAGAGAATGTGCATCTTTTCGTTTTCTTTTACCTTATCCATAATAAAACAATCGTGCAGTGCCATTAGTTCTTTTTTGTTTTCATGGAAATGCTTATTAATATCGATGTGAAGCTGATCAAGTCCTACAAGACGAGCAAGCTTGATTATCAGATACAGGCTGATACTGCGCTCTTCCAGGCTGGTAAAGGCAGTATGACCCTGAATGTGTGCATGTATGGCAAGTCCGAGCTCTTCAGTGACATCGCGCAATGTCTGCAACGAGCTCCAGCCAGCAGGTACTGCATCTATCATTGCATAATGCCCTCCTATATTGCTTATAAAATTTGCTCTCCTTATCATTTCTTCGCATGTAGGAGCAGTGATGTTACACATATACATTTTTCTCTCTCCGGTTTCCTCTTCTGCATTTTCCCGGGCCCTGAGTGTGAGTTTTACACGCTTTTCGAATCTGTTGAACTTCTGGTCTGTCAGGTTCTCGTCATCTTTTACCATATCACAGCCGCCTGTAAAAAGATCATATGCGACCTTTGCATGTGTTGCCGGATCAAGTCCTACCTTTGGCCTTACAGCTGCGCTCACCAGGGGACGATCATAAACACCTGTAAGGTCCCTTATCCCTCCCACGCCATACTTTGGACCCCAAAGCTCGTTCAAAGGGTCCGGCGGAAAGGTCATATCATGCAGCTTTAATCTGCTTACCATATTACTATCCAACATTCTGCCTGCAACGGTACTAATGATCTGGGACACAGAGCAAAACTCGAACAGGTCCTGGGGATATGAAACTCTGACAACGTGCTTTTTTTTATCTATGTGGAACACATGAGGTTTTAATTTCTGTGCAAGTTTAGGGTTCAGCAGAGAAATATCACTCCACTTACCAATGGAACATTCTCCGGCCAGGTGATTACATGCTTCCTCAAAACTAACTCTTAAGGCAGGTTCCAGATGATATTCACAAACAAAATCAGTTTCATCCGGAACATACCCAATGTCAATGTACTCTTTTAACATGCCTATCCTCCCTTTATAGCAATATCAAAAACATGGATGATACAAGTATTAATTAGATAACGGGTCATGCCCATAGCATAATATAGGAAAGGCCATGAAATAAGCATTGTGCAAAAGCATCAGCATGCATTAATATTGATTGCCTTGATTCGGGTCATGCAAAAGTGTTCAATAAAGTAACAGTTCCCATATATAGTAACAAAGTTTGACCATCAGATTTAAAGCGTAAAGTATAAGAAAAGAATACAGACACCAAGAGAAGAGAAGATATATATACTATTAATTCATATGAGAGGGCAAGTGAGCGGGTACAACATTTTTAACCCCACTCCCACACTAACCCCCACTCCCCAACCCGCTCACATAATTCTGATGCAGTGGATCTTAATTGGTGTGGATTAATGTTTCATACTGTATTTTAGTTATTATACTGATTTTACTATGGTCTTATTGTATCAATGACTCTGATAAAGTGTAACAAGAGCAATTCAATTTATGTAGATCTTTCAAGCACATATGTATTTTTCTTAATAGATCTATACACGCATGTACATATCTCCTTTTTTAAAAAATGAAATTATTTGGAGATTACAGATAAAGCTATGGAAGAATAAAATAAGAAACATAAGAAATGAAGTGGAATATTATTTTTTACATCTCTCACATGCTTTTCCATATTCATCTATAACTGATTCCTTGCATAATCCCACCCCATGTCTGTGCGCTGCCCTTGTGATCATGTGAGCTGCAATAGGAGCTGTAAGGAGTAAGAACAGTCCCACAGTAATGGCTTTGATTCCTATGGGTGTGAAACCTGCTCTCATGAGAATGCTCAGCATTACTCCAAAGGCTCCCACAGTACCTATTTTGGCGGTTGTATGCAGACGGTTGTACACATCAGGCATGCGTATCAGACCCAGCATCCCAAGGAACACGAAAACCAGACCTATAAGCAGCACTATATCGCCCAGGATGTTCATTATCATGCTGAATGTACTTACTATGCTCATAAGACCACTCCTTCATCGAGATATTTTGAAATGGTTACAGTTCCCACGAAAGAGATCACAGCCAGCACCAGTGCCACATCCATGAAAAAAGCAGAGCCTTTGTCATACGAATATGCTCCCAGCATAACTATGATCACAGTCGTCATAGCATCCAGGGCCACTACCCTGTCAGGGATAGTGGGACCTTTGATAATACGATATATACATGGTATGAACGCAAGGACCATAAATATCAGAGAAAAATCCAGTAAACTGATCATTCGAAAGCCTCCAGTACATATTTTTCAAGATCATTACGTATCGATTCACATACAGCTGCCGGATCAGATGCATCTATGCAATGCACATAGAGCACTGAATGATCATCAGACACATCCACTGTTATAGTACCTGGGGTAAGTGTTATTGTGTTGGCGATACCTGTGATCCCCAAGTCTGTCCTGCAGCTGATAGGCACGGCAATGATACCCGGTTTTATATCGATCTTTGGCCTTGTTACTATCTTGGCCAATACGATACTGGCCTTGATGATCTCTTTTATAAGTACCATGAAATACTGTATGATCGAGAATATACGGGTTGGTGGAGAGAATAATCTGAAATTCTCTTCAGACTTGTAAAGGAATCTGAAAGGCCTTATGGTAAGCAGGCCGAGCAGGAAGCCAAATATAAAGTTATTCAGATCGATAGTACCGTGAATTAAGCACCATATTACTCCAAATACAGCTGCCAGAGGAATATATATTCTCATCTTACCACCCTCGTCATTACAGCATCTATGTATGGTTGCGGGTCAAGTATCTGCACTGCAGTTGCCTGAGCCAGGGAAAGCAAAGGTTCGGCATACACGCCCAGGAGCAGAACCATCAAAGCTAGAATAGCAATTGGCACATAGATCAGGGGGGAACTGCCGTGTTCTGAATATTCTCCATATGCCTTTACATCTCTTTTTTCACCCCAGAACATAAGCAACCATGCCCTGAACATATAGAACAAGGAAAATACAGCGAACAGCAAAGCGATTGCAATTTCAGTATAGTGATGCCCAATAAGACCAGCATCGAACAGGGAGAACTTGGAGATGAAGCCTCCCATCGGAGGCAGTCCTGCTATGGACATGCTGCCTATCAGGAAAGCTGCAGCCATAAAAGGCGAACTGTTGACCATGCCTCCCATCTTGTTCATATCACGAGTACCTGCGTGATGGATGATGCCGCCTGAAGTAAGGAACAACAATGATTTTGCGATGGCATGATTGACCATGTACACAAGAGACGCTGCGATGGCCCCCAGACTTCCGAAACCAATGCCTAAGAACACATAGCCTATCTGGCTTATGCTGGAATAAGCCAGAAGTCTCTTAACATCTGTCTGGGCAACTGCAGATGCCGCCCCGATGCCTATTGTTAACAATGCAAGCACTATAATAATGGGCTGGAACATGCCCAGCACATCTGTGAATATGAAGAAGAAAACCCTGAGCATACCGTACACTCCTACCTTTATAAGTACGCCGCTTAGCATGGCGCTTATAGGAGAAGGTGCTGTGGGATGCACATCGGGCAGCCAGTAATGTAACGGGAATATGGCTGCCTTGTTACCAAATACAATTATGAACAGAAGACCGATGGCAAACACATGCCAGGGAAGATTACCTGCTGCCTGCATGGTGCCAAGCTTTACCGAGATGTCTGCCATGTTCAGAGTGCCTGTAGTTGCATATAGAGCTGAAACAGCTATCAGCATAAGGAAAGAACCCAGCATGTTCAGAATAAGGTATTTGAACGTTGCCTCCAGCTTGTCTGAGGTTTTTGTAACTCCTCCCTTTTCTATTGCTACCACCAGAGCACAGGATGAAAGTAACAGCACTTCAAAGAAAACGAACAGATTGAATATATCCCCTGTAAGGAAGGAACCATGCAGACCGGCGATCAGAAGGTTGAAGAGAGGGTGATATGTGGATAATGAACGTTTCTCAATGTAGTCCAGGGAATATATGAGTGAAAGGAAAGAAACACCTGCGCTCAGTACCACCATACCTGCGCTGAGCAAATCTGCCACAAGCATGATCCCATATTTGCCCCATTCACCAACCTCGTAGACCTGTATCCCAGACCTCCATACTTCCATCAGCAACAACGAACTTATTATTACAATTGAAAAGGATGCAAGGACACTCATTCCTGCCTGCAACTTTGGTTTTGAGCGCAGCATCATTGTCAAAGCTGCAGTAAGTATGGGTATTGCTACAAGCAGAATAGGGAAATGATGGATCAGTGAGCTCATCCCCATAACCTCTTCAATTTCTGTATGTCAGTAGTACCATACTCTTCATGTATGCGATAAGCAAGTATGATGATTACGGCTGTTGTTGCAAGGCTGATGACAATGGCCGTCAATACCAGGGCCTGCACCAGTGGATCCACGAACTGTGTAGGTTCAGTTCCGTTCAATAGGGGAGCAAGGACACCATTCTGCAGGGAGTCAATGAAAATTGTATTTGTAGGCTCCACTTCATGATGAGTGAGTATTGGCACATCTTTACCGCTAAATGCTCCTACAGATACTATAAGCAAGTTCACTGCATGGGACATTATGCTCAAGCCGATGATCACTTTGACAATGTCCCTGCGCAGGATAAGAAAAGTGCCTATCCCGAAAAGTATAGCTATAGTAAGGGATAGCATTGTGTTATTCATTTATCCTCACCAACCATCTGGAATATACTGAGCAAAGAACCTATAACCACAAAATACACCCCTATATCAAATAAGCCTGCAGAAACCAGCTCTATCTCTCCTACCAGAGGAATATGTAAGAACTCTACTGCACTCCTGAAGAAGTTATGGCCAAAAGGAATGGCAGCAAAAGCTGTGACAGATGCCAGGACCAGTCCGAAGCCGAACCATTTACCCCAATCCGGATTAAATGATCTTTTTATTGTTTCAAGTCCATATACTACATAAGAAAGGGCTATAATGGACACGAACATGACACCTCCTATAAACCCTCCTCCCGGATTGTTATGTCCGGCAAGCAACAGGGATATGGAAAACAATATCACTAACGGCAAGCATATTCTTGTGATCATTTTTGTAATCACCGTGGTCATTGGCTCTCACCTCTGCTGTGTATAAGATTATAGACCCCAAGAGCAGCAAGACACATGACAGCTATCTCTCCTAATGTATCATATCCTCTGAAATCCACGATTATCACATTGACAATATTGTGACCGCCTGCAAGAGGCCATGCATTCTCTATGAAGTAATAAGAAAGAGACTCAAAGGGAGGGATGATGCCCTGTGTGGCACTCAGCAGCAAAATAAATACCACAGAGGCCACAGACACTGATATAAGGGCATCTCTCATGAACAGGGATGGGGATATATGCTCTTTGAAGGTCTGAGGGATCTTGACAATGGCAAACAGGAAGATTATAGTGGAAAGGGTTTCCACCAGTACCTGGGTAAGTGCAAGGTCCGGGGCCGACAGGTATATGAAAAGTAAACCTACGAGGTATCCAAGGGCTGAAAGGGAAATCACTGCCGGCAGATATTTAGGCAACACTGCTGCTCCCACAGCAGCCACTATCATAAAGAAGAATACAAGAAACTCATATGGTTCCAGGTTAAAGTTCAGTGTCGGTGTAAAACCTGCTGCAAGTTTCAGAAAAGGTATAGCAAATAATAAGACCATCAGGACAAGGAGTGCAACCACATATCTTTTGACCGGACCGGGCTGCATGAAGGAAGAGAAACCTTTCAGGGTGCCCCTTGCGTTATTCACAAGTCCATCGTATACGTAATTAACACTGATCATCGGATATTTACGGTTAAAACTGTTCTGCCATTCTGCTACATAATCATATTTTGTATATATTGCAATGCCCAGCAGGAATGTCACAATTGTCATTGCCAGGGGACCTGTCAGTCCATGCCAGAGCTGTACATGCAAATGCTGAGCTTCCATTATTATTGAAGACGCTGTTGGTTCAATGAGATTGTGTACGAATATGGAAGGTACAAGCCCGATGATAATGATGAGGCCAGCAAGGAAAGCTGCCGGAATGATCATGAAAAACGAAGGATCGTGAATATGGGATGGTATGCCTTTTTCAGGACGCTTGCCCAGGAAAATAGCTGCTATGAACTTAATGGAATAGGCAAAAGTGAATACTCCGCCGGCCACTGCAATAGCAGGGATAATGATAGTAAAAGGACTTCCCAGAGCATGTCCCATCTCAATGGAAGACTCATAGAACATTTCCTTGCTCAAAAAACCATTCAGTGGTGGCACCCCAGCCATAGAAAGGGCACCTATCGTCGCAATAATGAACGTAATAGGCATTTCATGCCTTAATCCTCCAAGCCGTGTGATGTCTCGGGTAGCAGCTTCATGTGCAACGATACCTGCCACAAGGAACAGACATGCTTTGAAAGTTGCATGGTTAAGCAGATGGAAGGTTGCGGCGGCAACTCCTATGCCCGGTTCCTGATAGGTGGTATATCCATACATGGTCATGATATATGCCAGCTGACTGATGGTGGAATACGCAAGTATTGCTTTTATATCGGTCTGCCTGAAAGCCAGGAAACCTGCTGCAAGCATTGTGATCATTCCTGTTCCGCTAACAAGTATAAACCAGGCTTCTGTTCCGGAAAAAATTGGGTGTATCCTAGCCACAAGATAAATGCCGGCTTTTACCATGGTGGCAGAGTGCAGAAAGGCGCTTACAGGGGTTGGCGCTTCCATTGCATTGGGAAGCCATATATAAAAAGGACCCTGGGCGGATTTGGATGCTGCCCCGATAAATATCAATATAAGAGCTGCAAGGAACAATTCATGACCCTTCACCATTGATATCAGCATTTCGTTCTGCAGGATGGTGGGTATATCAAAGGTGCCTGTAATAGCACGCAATACGATGAAACCCGCAAGCATGAAAAGTCCGCCTGCAGCTGTTACTAACAAAGATTTCGTCGCACCGTACACAGACTGCGGTTTGTCTCTCCAGTAGCCGATGAGCATGAAAGATGTGATACTGGTAAGTTCCCAGAAGATAAAGAGCATGATAGTATTAGCTGCGAATACCATTCCCAGCATGGAACCCATGAAAAGCAGAAGCCACTGGTAGTACCTGGGCAGATCTTCTTTGTGACCCATGTACCCGTTCGAGTAGAACATAATTATTATGCCTATACCCGTGATTATTAAACCGAAAAGAACGCTCAGGCCATCCACATATATGCTGTATGCTACTCCCATTGAGGGAAGCCAGTCCACAGATGCCTGAAAGTTTTCCCCATGCATCACAAGAGGAGATACACTGATAACCAGAAGAAAGCTTACGAAAGCAATGAGTGTGGCAAACCAGCCAACCCTGTGTTTGATCAGCTTCTCTACTGCTGGCACCGCAGCGGCCAGTAAGAATGGCAGGAATACAGCCAATGTTATCAGTATGAATGGGTCCATGCCTACTCCCATTATTCTACCAATATATAATTGTTTTTAATGATGGATTTGAGTCATATGTGGATAAATAACCTTTATAAGTTCTCGCCTGAAAATATTACCCATGATTCACTAAAAGGTTACATCGGAAAGACCGCAGATCATATATGCAGGACTTTTTATTCGACATGTACCAGCACAATCTTATCAAAGCTGAATATCTTTAGGACAACCTCCAGTACTCCATTGCGATAAGTGGCTGTTGCACTTTCAGGGTCAACTTTTGCTGGAAGTATAATGTGTTCTTCATACTTACATCTGCCGTGAGATGCCTTAAGATCAAGGCAACTATCCGCTGCTTTGAGAATTATTTCACCAGTGGATATACCCGGAAGTTCGGCAGTAACATATATTTAATCATCCGTTTCTACTACATCCGTCAAAGACTTGCGTTTCTGGACAAAGGAAATGTTCTCCCCAAATACTTCAGTTGTAGTTTCCAGAGGCAAGCTACCAAAATCCTTTATAAGGGTCTCATTTTCAGAACTGCCTACAACAGAAAAACCATATACCACAGGTGCAGTCAGTTTGTTGAAACCTGGTCCCGGATTTTCGATTATTTTATCTACCAGAAACTCTACATGAACGAAATAATCTTGACCAAAGACTTCTTCGAAGGAAACCATATTCTTATTTTGTTCCTTTCTTTCCTTTATCTGCCATTCCATAACACCGGTTTTAAAAATGCTTGAAGATTTTTGTATGTAAGGACAAACTTTGCTCTGGCCCTGTTTTCAATACGCTTTGACATTGTTAACCAATTGAGACATCCTCAAATTATTATTAATAAGAACATAATATATACAGATAAATAAGATTGAGATCATACTTTGACCAGAAGATCAAAGTAAACAGGAAGATATAAAAATGCCAAGAGAACTCTCACAAAAGGATATAGATCTGCTGAAGCAAGTAGCTCCGGAATGCAAAGGTCTGGATTGTGCAGGTTCAGGTGCTCCTTACAGATCTCTCCTTCCACCTCTTGCCAATCATTTTGCCACGAATGAAAATGATTTCAGGGAAAGGCTGGAAAGACTCAGCACAGAAGACTTGGAATATTTGCTTTTACTTATCGAAAAAGGAAGTGAGAGCCTTGGCTGTGTTCCTCCACATTACATGCAGGTATTTGTGGATCTGGTAGTAAAAAAGCTCGGAGAGGAAAAGGCCAAGGCTGTTTTCAGGACTTATCTGATGGATCCTAGATGCTGACCTGTATATTAGAGACAATAGCATCGGATCTCTACAAAGGGAAGAAAACTAAATGGCAAAAAAGCTACCAGGATAAGAAAAACCAATAGATGCAGGTCTGTATAATTGTCAATGGAACCCCTATCCTGAAGAATTCCATAAAAGTTAGTGTTACATTGCCTTTTTTCTCAGCATTATGAATGATGATGACATTACTTGCTGCACCCAGGATGGATAGATTGCCTGCAATGGTGCTTCCTGCTGCAAGTGCCATCAATTCTCCTGTGTCCACCGAAGCATGGGAAAGTATAGGCAAGTACAGTGCCACAAGTGGTACGTTAGATATGAACTGGCTCAGGATAACGCTTACACCTAAGACCATGGGTATCGAAACAACACCATGTTCCATATCTGCCAGAAAACTCTGGAAAAACCCGGAATTCCATACACATTCCATGAGTATGAACATAGCTGCAAAGAAAAACAAAGTGTGCCAGTCCATTCTTTTGACCAGTTCATATCTATGTGTATTGAGAACGAGTACCGGAATAGCAGCTATCAGAGCAATGTAAGTTAATCTGAAGTCAAAGGGAATTGCCAGCAGCTGGACAAAGACCTTTGCACACACCAGCAATATGAATAAAATAAGTGAGAGCCTTGATAGACTGGCAAGTTGAGGATCATGGATGTTAGGTTCTGAGTGGTTAAGGACAGCTGCAGAAAAATGGTCCCTGAAGAATAATTTGAGCACAAGGTACGTAGCTATCAGGCTGACTATGGTCGGCAGCAGCAGATATTGTGCAAAGACTATAAATGGGGCTTCAATGTCTCCATTCAATGCTATAAGAAGATTTTGAGGATTCCCAATAGGGCTTGCAACGCTGCCTGTAGTTACAGCAAAAGCCAATGCGAACAGGAGCACTTTTGGATCTATCTGATGTTGCCTTGCAAGCAAGAGTACTACAGGAGTACCGATTATTGCCAGAGTATCGTTCATGAGGAAAGCTGATGCGAATCCCATGCCAAAAAGCACGTAAAGGATGATTGCATCCATGTTCTTTGCACCCTTAAAGAAATTATAGGAAACAAGGGAGAGGTAACCACTGGTTTCCAGGGCCTGTCCAATGGCGAACACCCCAAAAAGAAATAACATTACATCCGAATTGATAGCTGCTATTGCCTCTGGAATGGGGATCTGGCCGGTGAGCAATACAGCAAGTGCTCCAAGACCCATTATCTGCCATAGATCAAGCCTGATATTGCCTATCTGGCGGGTGATCGTTAAAAGAAAAACAAGACAAAGAACTAACACTGGCAGTATCATTGTATCAATATAATATGTGATAATAAATATAATTATTGGTAGTTACAATATAACCTGTCAGGAAGAACATAGTTGTCCAGCGGTCCTTACGACACATCTGCTCTTTGTATCACTATGATCCCCAGATAACCATCCACTGTTATCATATCACCAGTATCGATGATACCGGTGGCATCTGGTATGCCGGTGACACATGGTATGCCGTACTCCCTGGCTATGATCGCCCCGTGAATGAGCATGCCTCCTCTGCGTTCCACTATACCCGATGCAAGAGGCACCACGAATGTCATGGATGGCTCTATGGCATCGCATATCAGGACCTCTCCTTGCTGCATTTTGAAAAGGTCACCACGGGAACGTATGACCCTGGCCATACCTGATACGATCCCTTTACTTGCAGGCTGGCCCTGGATCTGCCTTATATGCACCCTGGACCGGACCTCCCCGGCAGGAATTTCAGAGCTCCTTTTCTCAGGAACATGATCCTCATCAATAAGTGCAGCCATGATCTCTTTTGGTTCGATCTCCCATTCTATCCCCCTCGTTCTTAGACGCTCAAGCCCTTCATGCAATACGTGTTTAAGCTGTCCCTCTATACAGTCCAGATAAATATTATCGTCATCACGCAGACGGTAACTTGCCCTTGCAAGTTCAAGCAATTCTTCTGCTTTCTTTTTTTCCTCCCCTTCGAACCTATCCAGAAAACTCCTCTCCAGATGATCCATATCTGTCTTTCCTGATCTGCCAGGGATCGCAGCAATATCGCCAATGTGGCCTAAAAGCTCCTCCAACCCTGCGACATCTGTTCCATCATCTCCGATACCCCATCTGGTAAGATATGAACTGAATAGTTTACCGAATTCGCTGGCCGCATCTTCCGGAAGTCCGGATGAGGAACGTTTCATCAGATCTGCGAGCTCTGCAAGTTCCCTGTTGCGCCTGAGGCTCATGAGATCCTCTCCTTTCAGCAGTTCCATGAACTCGTAAGGATCTTCCGGCTTGATGACATCATTATACACCTGACCGAAAAGTCGCATGCCATGCGCAAAAGGAATGAAATGTTCCCAATAGACACCTTTCCACTTGTTGAAAATATCCTGCCTGTTCTTAATCTCAGCTGCAAGCTCCCCATCTTTCAATGCTGGCAGATCAGATATGTCCAGTTCTTTGGCAGTTCTGACCATTGCAGGCACTAGTTCCTGTTCTATCTGTTTTTTGAGTTGCTGAAGATTGGAGAGAGAACGTGTGAGGGATAGATACCATTGCCTGTTGCTGTCCTTATCAACGAAGGTTGTGACAGGCCTTGCCTGTAGCAGGAACAAAGTATCAGCCCTTATTGTCCATTCTATGTCCTGTGCACAGCCGAACATCTGTTCTATCTGAAGTCCCATGGCACACACGTCATGGACCTCATCATCTGTCAATGGAGGCGAAGATCTTTTGATCTCTGGCAAAGGGCCGAGATATGTGCCTTTATTATCTGATAGCACCGCTATATCCCTTGCAGTTGGTGCTCTGTGCTCTTTCATGTTGCCTGAAGTTCTCCCGA